>NZ_VOYF01000006.1:0-188636 GCF_013420775.1 Acinetobacter sp. YH01010
CTGATGCTAGTTGGTCTAACACCTTGCAATGTTTGTCTTTTATACGTAATTTAAGGGTTTTCATGTACTTATATTAACAATCAAAACTCAAGGAAAATAGTCCTTAGTTAAATCAAACGACACTTCATGTCGTGTTGCTTATATCTCTGACCTGAAGGACAGAGTTTTACGCTCCATTTGATAAAAGTTGATTTTATCTCAGCCCAATGTAGCAAAGTTGCTGCATAAAACCCAATAAAAAAGCCCTCAAAAGGGCTTTTTTAGGGGTGAGTCAAGTCTTACCAGTGTTCACCTGGGAATAGGCGAGCATATGCCTTTTGTACCCAATTGAGTTTTTCTTGCTTACCAATAGACGCTGAAGAGCTTGGGAACAAGTTATAACCAATCGACATGAGTTTGTTATTAATGTCAGGTGCAATGGAGTAGGTGATTGAAGCCAGACGGCCCAAATTGGTCGCCACTTTCTTCGGACGTTTCACGATGGCATAGGCAATCAAGTCAGTTGCTTGTTCTGGAGAAAGGGTTGGAACGTATTTATATATTTTGGTTGGGGCGATCATTGGCGTGCGCACCAATGGCATGTAGACCGACGTGATGGCAATATTATGCGAGTGAACTTCAGCGCTCAGGCAACGGCTAAAAGCATCTAATGCGGCTTTAGACGCAACATATGCAGAGAAGCGCGTTGCATTGGCCAATACACCAATCGAACTGATGTTGATGATATGACCTTCACGACGAATCATCATTTTAGGCAACAGGTTCATCACCAAACGTACCGCGCCAAAATAGTTCAACTGCATAGTACGTTCAAAATCATGGAAACGATCGGTTGATTCATGTACGGCACGACGAATAGAACGGCCAGCGTTATTAATTAAGATATCGATATGATCGACGGAAGCGAGGATTTGTTGTGCCACAGCATCAATGGAGTCCATATCATTGAGGTCACATGGGAAAACATCGGCTTTACCGCCAGTGGCTTCAATTTCAGCTTTTACGGCATCAAGAGTTTCTTTGGTACGTGCAACCAGTAGAACATGTGCGCCTGCGTTGGCAAGGCGATGCGCTGTGGTTAAACCGATACCACTTGATGCACCGGTGATTAAAATGGTCTTACCGTTGACACGGTCAACGAAACGTTTCTCAAGTCTTGAATTCACGATGAGGTTCCCTGTTAAATCAGTTTTATTGTATTCATTTATCGGCCCGACAATGCTATGTGCAGGGCTGTTTTAAGTCAGCGGTATGATAGCGTTTTATTAAAAAAAAGCCATATATAAGTAATTGATAATAAAATAATATTTAGAGTTTTTACTCTAAATTAAAATCCCTATTTACTCATTTTTTAACACATAAATATGTGAAAGAGAAGTGCTTTTATCCACATCGTTGCAACCTAAAAAAGTCGATTTTCAAGATAAATAAAATTGTAAATAAATATAGAAGCAGGGCCATAGATGCGCAAAATTGAAAGGCGGATAATGTGGGGGTGGTTATTTAAATGAAATGGAAATAAAAACAGGCCTTAAAAATAAGACCTGTGGATTGTGCACTTGTGGTTTAAACAGCAGCTAAGGCTTGCTCTAAGTCGGCAATCAAGTCATCTGCATGCTCGATCCCAATCGATAAACGAACCATATCAATGCTGACACCGGCTGCTTTGAGTTCATCTTCATTGAGCTGACGATGTGTCGTGGTCGCAGGATGGCAAGCTAAACTTTTGGCATCACCAATATTCACAAGGCGAGTAAATAACTGCAACGAATCGATGAAACGCGTGCCGCCTGCAAGGCCATCTTGAACCCCAAAGGAAAGAATCGCAGATGGTTTGCCTTTGACATATTTTTGCGCCAAAGCATGCTGAGGATGGTCTTTTAGGCCAGCGTAGTTGACCCATTTTACTTTTGGATGCGCTTGTAAATATTCCGCCACTTTTTGCGCATTTTCAGTATGACGCTCCATGCGTAGGCTTAAGGTTTCCAAACCTTGTAAGATCAAAAACACATTGTGCGGGCTGATCGCAGCGCCTGTATTACGCAGCGGGACCACGCGCGCACGGGCAATGTAGGCTGCGTCACCTAAGGCTTCGACATAATTGACCCCGTGGTAGCTTGGATCAGGGATGTTGAGTGATTTAAAGCGTTCAGGGTATTTGCCCCAAGGAAATTTGCCGCTATCGACGATGATGCCACCGATCGAATTACCATGACCGCCAATATATTTTGTGAGTGAGTGCACCACGATGTCGGCACCAAATTCAAATGATTTTTGCAGAACAGGTGTGGCAACAGTATTGTCTACGACTACAGGTATGCCAAATTCATGCGCAATTTTCGAAATTGCTTCGAGGTCAATAATATTGCCCAATGGGTTACCAATAGATTCGACAAAGACCAACTTGGTTTTGTCATCGATGAGGCTACGCAGCGCTTCAGGGTTTTGATAATCAAAGAAGCGAACTTCAATGCCTTGTTTCGGCAGGGTGTGGGCAAACAGGTTATATGTGCCGCCGTACAGGGTCGAAACTGAAGCGATATTGTCGCCTGCTTCAGCAATGGTTTGAATCGCATATGTAATGGCCGCCATACCAGAGGCTAAGGCCAAAGCGCCAATACCGCCTTCGAGCGCTGCAACACGCTGTTCAAGTACCGCCGTGGTTGGATTCATAATGCGGGTATAAATATTACCCTGAACTTTTAAGTCAAATAAATCAGCACCATGCTGCGTGTTATCAAAGGAATATGAGGTGGTTTGATAAATCGGCACCGCAACCGCTTTGGTGGTTGGCTCCGGTGTATACCCCGCGTGAATTGCTAAAGTTTCGTCTTTATAGGTCATGATTACTTCATCTAAGAGAGCTAGTTTTTAAACAGTCTATCACTTATATATATGAATAAAAGTGCTTTATTTATAAAATGAATATCATAATTATTCATATTATTGAAAAATTTTCAGCTAAAGATGAGCGAAATCATGCCTAAAACCGCATGTTTAAATTTTGTTCGCCATTAAACTTGTAACAATGCATTGAAGCCGTGTGCGAAACCTTATTTTTTCACGACTTTATGCGTATAATAGCCGATTATTTTTTCGCTCAATTGAGCAGGGGCAACTTTGTGTTGTTCCGTATATGTTTTGACTATTGAGGAGTCCTAAGTGGCCCAATATATTTACACGATGAACCGTGTGTCGAAGATGGTTCCGCCTAAGCGCGAAATCCTGAAAGACATCTCTTTATCATTTTTCCCAGGCGCAAAAATTGGTGTGCTTGGTCTAAACGGTGCAGGTAAATCTACCTTGCTTCGTATTATGGCGGGCGTAGATAAAGATTTCTCAGGTGAAGCACGTGCTCAACCGGGTATCAAAATTGGTTACCTTGAACAAGAGCCGCCATTGGATGAAAGCAAAGACGTTCGTGGTAACGTTGAAGACGGTTTACGTGAACCGTTGGATGCTTTGGCGCGTCTTGATGAAGTATTTGCAGAATATGCAGCAGAAGATGCTGACTTTGATGCACTTGCAAAAGAACAAGAGAAGTTAGAAGCAATTATCCATTCATGGGATGCACATAACATTGTCAACCAAATGGATCAGGCTGCTGCTGCGTTGAACCTTCCAGCTTGGGATGCAGATGTATCTAAGTTGTCTGGTGGTGAGCGCCGTCGTGTTGCACTTTGCCGTTTGTTATTGTCTAAACCAGACATGCTGCTTCTAGACGAACCGACGAACCATTTGGATGCTTCATCAGTCTCTTGGTTAGAACGTTTCTTGAAAGACTTCCCAGGCACCATCGTTGCGATTACCCATGACCGTTACTTCTTGGATAACGTGGCAGAGTGGATTCTTGAGCTTGACCGCGGCATGGGTATTCCATACCAAGGCAACTATTCTTCTTGGTTAGAGCAGAAAAATGCTCGTTTAGAGCAAGAACAGAAGCAAGAAGAATCTTTTGCTAAAGCATTGAAAAAAGAGCTTGAATGGGTTCGTTCAAATGCTAAAGGTCAGCAAAAGAAAAACAAAGCGCGTATGGAGCGTTTTGAAGAGCTTAACTCACGCGAATTCCAACAGCGTAATGAAACGTCTGAAATCTATATTCCACCTGGTCCACGTCTAGGTAATAAAGTTGTAGAAGTTGAAGGTATTAGTAAATCCTTTGGTGATCGTACGCTTTATAAAGACTTATCATTCGTTGTACCACCTTGTGCCATTGTGGGTATCGTGGGTGAGAACGGTGCGGGTAAAACCACATTGTTCCGTATGATGACAGGCGAGCAACAACCAGATACAGGTACTGTGGTACTGGGTGAATCGGTTAAAGTGGCTTATGTCGGCCAGATTCGTGACACCTTAGATGACAACAAAACTGTTTGGGAAGAAGTTTCTGGCGGTTTAGACATCTTGAAGATTGGTGAATACGAAATCGCATCTCGTGCGTATATCGGTCGCTTTAACTTCAAAGGTCAAGATCAGCAAAAACGTGTAGGTCAATTGTCAGGTGGTGAGCGTAACCGTTTACAACTTGCGAAAATCCTGCAAATGGGTGCCAACGTTATCCTGCTAGATGAACCATCAAACGACTTGGATATCGAAACTTTACGTGCGCTTGAAGATGCCATTCTGGTATTCCCAGGTACTGTAATGGTGATCTCGCATGACCGTTGGTTCCTCGACCGTATTGCTACGCACATCTTGTCATTTGAAGGTGAAACCCCTGAATTTTTCACGGGTAACTACCATGAATTTGAAGAATACCGTCGTAAACGTGATGGTGATGACCTTGTTGCAAAGCGTCAAAAATACCGCAAAATTGGCAACTAAGTTCCAGTTTTAAAATAAAAAAACCAGCCTGCGGGCTGGTTTTTTATTACTTAGGATGCAATGACTATACGATAATGTCTTCATAGGCATGATGTAAGACGTAGTCTGCTTGTTCATGGCCTTGTGCAGCCGCTTTACTGAGCCAAAGCTCTGCAAGTTCATAATTGCGGTCTAAGCCGAGTTCTCCACGTAAATAACCGAGACCTAAGCGATATTGGGCATCTTTATGACCTTTTAATGCGGCACTTAAAAAATTCCACATGGCATTGCGATAGTCGGTAGGGGATTGGTCTGCTGAATCCATAGTATGGTGACTGAGAAAGTCTTGATGGTGTTGAGCTGCAAGAATTTCAAAATAAGTCCCTTGGGCGTAATCACCTTCGGCTTCTGGAATCGAAAGGTGCATTCCTTGCAACTTTGGATTCATCTGTTGTGACAACAGTGCATAGATTTTTTTCAGAGCTTGTATCATCATTGTTAAACTCCTTGTTTCTAAATATAACTACTTGATTAATAAAAATATTAATTGCAGTCATTCGTGCGCTGCGATGAATGATTTAATTGTTTTAAACAGATCACACTTAAGATGAAAATTAGCATGCTTGTCATGATATGTGAATAGGTATTGAAAAATATTTATAAGTAATTTCAGTCATCTAGATCGCGAAAAATTATTTTTAATAAATTGAAAGTAGATGCTGAAAAAAGTAGTTTTAAAGTTTGAAGGTAAAACGTAGTACTGAAGGTTGAATCATGTAATTTTATTACGTTTACTGCACCTGTTAAGCTTCAAGACTGAAGAACATATAATTTATAAAGGTCAGAAAATAATGAGTGAGCATCATGGGCATGACCACAGCCATGCCGTTGTGACGGAAGGGAATGTCAAAAAATTAAGTTTTGCCTTAGCACTGACCACGATGTTTTTGATTATTGAAGTCATTGCTGGATTTGTGACACAAAGTTTGGCGCTATTGTCAGATGCGGCACATATGTTCACTGATGCCGCAGCCCTTGCTATAGCATTAGTCGCGATTAAAATTGGCAAGCTTCCTGCTGACAACAAACGCACCTTTGGCTATCAGCGTTTTGAGATTTTGGCTGCCTTGTTTAATGCCTTGATGTTATTTGTAGTTGCAATATATATTTTGTATGAGGCCTATCAGCGCTTTTCAACGCCGCCGGAAATTCAAAGTATGGGCATGATGATTGTCGCCGTTATTGGTTTGATCATTAACTTAATCTCGATGCGTATTTTATTTTCCAGTTCACAAGAAAGCTTGAATGTGAAGGGGGCGTATCTAGAAGTGTTGAGTGATGCCCTAGGTTCGGTTGGTGTAATTATTGGTGCAGCGATTATTTATTTTACGGGCTGGATGTGGGTCGATACACTAATTGCGGTGCTCATTGGCTTTTGGGTTTTACCAAGGACTTGGATTTTACTCAAACAAAGTATCAATATTTTATTAGAAGGCGTGCCTGAAGAAATTGACATAGAAAAGTTACGCAATGATTTATTGGCACTCAATGGGGTAGAGAGTATTCACCAGTTAAAGGTCTGGGCAATAACATCAAAGAATGTGCATTTGACAGTTCATCTCTTTGCACCTGAAGCCGATCGTAATGCCTTGTATTTTGAGGCGATTGAAATGTTGCAACATGAACATGGAATCACGGAGATGACATTACAAATCGAAGAAGATGAATGTGTGGTACACCAACATACCCAAAAGTCTGATCATGCACATGGGCATCATCAAGATGATCACGCGCATTCTCATGATGAATCACATCAGCACTAATGCTGATGTGATTTAAATGGCTTGCTTAGATTTCCCACTCATGATTACATTCGCGGCATTTCCATTTTTTCTGTGATTGCATAAAACCTTGCATTGAAATTTTGAAATCTGGCAGGTCGCGATAGAACATGAAGCCAGCAATCAAGCAGGCAATAAATACAACAACAGTCGCAGTTTGTAATGTAGTACCTGCACCGTCACCAAAAATCCACATTGCGATGCTGATAATCACCAACAGTAAAAGAATAAATACCGCAGGGATGAGGATAATCAGGCTTTTAGGCACGACAGGACGAGCAACAGGCTGGCCTGCTTGCGCAAGAGGCATAATTTTAGGGCTTTGACATTTAGGGCAACGGTATTGCATTGCAACTCCATAATTTTAATCTATGGTTTATTTTAATCAGAATGACGCAGAAAGCAAAAATACCTTAAATTTAAATCAGATAAAATTTAGGCAATAAAAAACCCAAGTCATAATGCTTGGGTTTTTTATAAGATGATTTGCATCACCTTGAATATGGCGTCCCTACGGGGATTCGAACCCCGGTTACCGCCGTGAAAGGGCGATGTCCTAGGCCTCTAGACGATAGGGACAATTTGAGGCAACTTAGAGTTGGTTGACACCATCTCTCGGTATGGGCGCTATATTAGGGGGATAACGCCCATCCGTCAACTAAAAAATCAATTAAGCTTCATCAACTGCATCATTTTTCGGCAGTTTTAGGCTTTCATTGAGTTTTTCCCATGCTTTTGTTTCTTTTTTACTCGGACCGCCCACAATTTCAAGCGCATGACGTAAGCGAGCAAAGGTTAAATCAGGACCAATGGTTACCATCGATTGCATAACCGGTGTCGAAGATGTCGAACCAGCAATAGCAATAAAGAAGGTTGGCATGAAGTCACGAAGTTTAATGTCCATTTGGTTCGCCAAATCCATAAGCGTTTGGCTGACAGTGTCATTGTTCCAAGTGAACATGCTTTCTAGACGCCAAATGGCAAATTGAAGGCTTTGACGAACTTGTTCTTCAGTCAATTTTTTGCTTTCAAACTGTTCTTTGCTGAGTGTTGGGAATTGGTTGAAATAAAAACCTGCCCAATTCACTACTTCAGACAATAAATTAATACGTGGTTGAATCGCAGCAGCAATTTCTTCCAAGGTATTACGATCTGATTTCCAAGCCAGTAGGGTATCGAGCAATTGACCCGGTGTTAAACCTTTAATCCATTGACCATTTAACCAGTTTAGCTTTTCAACATCAAAGATTGGACCGCCTAGTGATACACGTTGAATGTCAAAGTGTTCAATCATTTCAGCCAAAGTGAATTTTTCACTTTCATCCGGCATTGACCAGCCCATGCGGCCTAAGTAGTTCAACAAGGCTTCTGGTAAAACGCCGATGTCTTTGTAGTAGTTAATTGATGTTGGGTTTTTACGTTTAGACAGTTTTGATTTATCTGGGTTACGTAACAGCGGCATGTGGCAAAGCACCGGCATGTCCCAACCAAAATATTTGTACAATAATTGGTGTTTAGGCGCAGAGGGAATCCATTCTTCACCACGAATCACGTGAGTGATTTCCATTAAATGGTCATCAACTACGTTTGCTAAGTGATACGTCGGTAAACCATCGGTTTTCAGTAGAATTTGCATGTCGACTTGCGCCCAAGGAATTTCGACTTCGCCACGCAGTAAATCGTTAAATTTACAAATCCCTTCTTCAGGCACTTTCATACGAATGACATGCGGTTCACCAGCAGCCAAACGCTGCGCCACTTCTTCCGCAGTGTGTTTTAAGCCACGTCCGTCGTAACGCGGTGATTCACCACGCGCTTGTTGTTCCGCACGCATTTGATCGAGTTCTTCTGCTGTTGCGAAGCAGTAGAATGCATGACCTTTTTCAACCAGTTCCAACGCATATTGTTTATAAATGTCCATACGTTCAGATTGGCGATATGGCGCATGAGGGCCACCCACATCTGGACCTTCTGACCAGTTCAAACCTAACCAACGCAATGAATCTAAAATCATTTTTTCAGATTCTGGGGTAGAGCGCAGTTGGTCTGTATCTTCAATACGAAGAATAAATTCACCGCCATGTTGCTTCGCAAAACATAAGTTAAACAATGCAATATAAGCAGTCCCAACATGCGGGAAACCAGTAGGAGAAGGTGCGATACGAGTACGAACAGTCATAATCAGCTTTTAATCAGAATGTAAATTGGGATCTATTATAACGAAAAAGCCTGATCACTTAATGCTTAATTCAACATTGAATGATCAGGCGTTTTTAGTGTTTTTTAGACGACAGTGGGGGAACTGGTCTAAAACAATAGCTTGGGCAGCATCAATATGCTGATGTCGTTATGAGTTGCTACCAGAGAAAATGGCTTGAACAAAACGAGAAAAACTTTGGTTTTGTGATGCAAAGAAACTTTGAGTCGGTGCAGCTTTAATAGACGTAAGTACTTTTAAATTATCGTCTGTACGGCCTTTGCCTTCAGATTTTTGCTGATTAATCGCTTTTTCGATCAATGATGTACGTTCAGCAGGCATCGTAAGTTTGTTATTCGATGCGGTGCTGGTTGCAGCACAAAAACCAGTCTGTGCAGTCACGATTAAACTTAAGCCTAGGCATAGTGCGTATGAAAATTTCATGTCCAAATCTCCCCCTAGTTTTGGTGATGGAACTTTTTATTTGCAAAATAGTTTTAATATTTAGACTACGATTTAACCATCTTTCGTAATTAAAAAGTAGAACTACGTCACAATTTTTACAAAAAAACTAAAAAAGTCTGTACTAGGATTACCTAAATAGACTGTTTTCTCCAGATTTTCGGATGTTTTAGCAAACAACTATGAAGATAGCATGGAGATCGCTTCTGATTGTTGCTGTATTAGCAGAATTAAAGCTTTAAATACGTTATTTTTAGATATCTTTAAAACAGAAATAGATTTGAATTTATATTATAGATAGCTGATTGTTAAAGTTATTTTTGATTTATATAGTGCTCTCAAGATCAATTTGAGTTTGAGCAGATGAAAAAAATAATAGCATCGGGTATTTTCGCTTTATTGGGTGGGGTAGCAGTACAGGTATATGCCGCAAAAGATTTCTTAAATGTCTCATATGATCCAACACGTGAGTTTTATCAGGAATATAACCAAGAATTTGGACAATATTGGAAAAAACGTACAGGACAAGAGATTAATTTTAAACAATCTCACGGTGGCTCTGGCAAACAAGCTCGTGCAGTAGCAACGGGTTTACAAGCGGATGTAGTCACTTTGGCATTGGCAAATGATATTGATGAAATTGTGGCGACCGGACAAATCAATAAGAACTGGCAAAAGCAATTTCCACATAATTCTGCACCGTATACATCAACCATCGTATTTTTGGTGCGCAAAGGTAACCCGAAAAAAATTAAAGATTGGAATGACCTGACCAAACCGGGTGTTGAAATTATTACACCAAATCCAAAAACAGGTGGGGCACCGCGTTGGATCTATTTATCAGCTTGGGGATATGCTTTAAAACAACCGGGTGGCAATGATGCCAAAGCCAAAGAATTGGTGAAAAAACTCTATAGCAATGTCAAAGTTTTGGATTCAGGCGCACGTGGTTCACTCACGACCTTTGCTGAGCGCGGCATTGGAGATGTGTTGCTGTCTTGGGAAAATGAGGCATTGTTGGCGACTCAGGGCTTAGGCAAAGATAAATATGACATTGTTTATCCGTCTATTTCGATTTTAGCTGAACCTTCGGTGGCTGTAGTAGATAAAACCGTCGACAAAAATGGTAATCGAAATTTGGCGAAGGGTTATTTAAACTATCTATATTCACCTAAGGGCCAAGAGCTGGCAGGTAAATATTTCTTCCGCCCTCGCGATGCAAAAGCCACAGCAAAATACGCTGTTCAATTCCCGAAAGTTCAAACCTTTACCATTGATAAAGTGTTTGGAGGTTGGGCAAAAGCGCAAAAGACACATTTTGTGAATGGTGCGATTTTCGATCAAATCTATAGTGAAAAGAATAAAGAGTAAGTCTGCAAATAAAGTTGATTGGTGTAAAAACGGATAATTGGGGTTATCCGTTTTTTTGCATATGTAATGCATAAAAATCTATATATAGGGAATAAGTAGATTGTTTTTGTGTATTTTAATATGAAAAACAAACAATTAAATTCGTAGCGTTAGCTGTATTCAGCAAAGGGTCTAAACACGCTGCAATTGCGATTTATGACTTTATTTCATATATTTAGCAGTATTGAATATAACTTTATGCTGGCTGTTATGAAAACTCAATTTAAGGCGTGGCTCAGTGCTGCGTTGCTTGCCACTGGTGTTGCTTTCTCAGCGTCTGCTCAGGCCGCTGATCGTGAATTTTTAAACGTTTCTTATGATGCAACGCGTGAATTTTATGACGAATTTAATAAGTCATTTGGTGCATATTGGAAAGAGCGTACCGGTAAAATGGTCGCATTTAAACAATCACATGGTGGTTCCGGCAAACAAGCCCGTTCTGTAGTAGACGGTTTAAAAGGTGATGTCGTGACTTTGGCCTTGGCCAATGACATCGAAGAAATTGTAAAGTCTGGTCAGATTCAGCCGGGTTGGCAAAAAGAGTTTCCACATAACTCAGCGCCATATACTTCAACGATTGTCTTCATGGTGCGTAAGGGCAACCCGAAACATATTAAAGATTGGTCTGATTTAACCAAACCGGGCGTACAAATTATTACCCCGAACCCGAAAACTGGCGGTCTACCACGTTGGGTTTACTTGTCAGCTTGGGGTTATGCTTTGAAACAGCCAGGTGGTAATGAAGCGAAAGCCAAAGATTTCGTGGGTAAAATGTACCATAACGTAAAAGTGATGGACTCTGCGGCACGTGCATCGATGACTACATTTGCAGAACGTGGTATTGGTGATGTGTTATTGACTTGGGAAAACGAAGCTTTAGTTACTCAAAAAACTTTGGGTAAAAATAAATTTGATATCGTATATCCATCGATGTCGATTTTGACTGAGCCTTCAGTGGCGATCGTGGACAAAACTGTCGAAAAAAATGGTAATAAATGGTTAGCTCAAGGCTATATCAATTATCTTTATTCTCCATTAGGTCAAGAGATGGCTGCTCGTCATTTCTATCGTCCACGTAATGCAGCAGTTTTAGCAAAATATAAAACTCAGTTCCCACCTTTAAAAACTTTTACTATTGATGAAGTCTTTGGTGGCTGGGCAAAAGCACAACAAACACATTTTGTGAATGGTGCGATCTTCGATCAGATCTACAATAACAAGCGCTAATACATCGAAATCTATGATTTGAGATGTACAAAGACCTCCTTCGGGAGGTTTTTTAATGGATGGCAAAAAATAAAAACGGTTTTCTCTATGGAAAGTAATATTTCTGTACAAAAAGACGTTTGGAGCTTTGCTAAAACAAGGTAATAATGTGCAGTTACATTTTTAGCTGTGTTGAACGAACCCTTATGTCGCATATTTCTGTATTACTTCATGAAACTGTTGATGCTTTACTGGCAGATCGCAATACAGGAATTTTCGTAGATGGCACATTTGGGCGTGGTGGTCATACGCGTTTATTACTGTCTAAATTAGATGAAAACGCACGTGTTTATGCCTTTGATAAAGACCCGCAAGCGTTGGCTGTTGCAGCAGAATTAGAACAAGAAGATGCGCGTTTTAAAATCATTCACGCTAGTTTTGCCGATTTAAAAGAGGAACTGCGTAGTCGTGGTATCGATTTGGTCGACGGTATTATGGCGGATTTAGGGGTGTCATCTCCGCAGCTAGACCAAGCAGAGCGTGGCTTTAGCTTTATGAAAGATGGCCCACTCGATATGCGTATGGACAATTCACAAGGTCCAACAGCCGCAGAGTGGTTGGTTGATATTGAAGAAGAAGATTTGGCCAATATTATTTTTAAATATGGTGAAGAGCGTTATAGCCGCCGTATTGCTAAAGCGATTAAAGCGGCAGGGTATATTGAAACCACAGCTCAATTGGCTGAAATCGTGAAAGTTGCCCACCCGAAATGGGAAAAAAATAAACATGCAGCGACACGAACTTTCCAAGCAATTCGTATTGCTATTAACAAAGAACTCGACGATATTGATATCTTCTTACCTCAAGCGGTGGAGATGCTGAAACCTGAAGGCACTCTGGCAGTGATCAGTTTCCACTCTTTAGAGGATCGTTTAATTAAACAATTTATTCAAAAAGAATCTACACTTGCAGAAGACACAGGCTGGGGTTTACCACAAAAACGCGAAGATACCCGCCGCTTAAAAAAAGTGTCACGAATTAAAGCAAGTGAAGAAGAAGTTAAAGCCAATCCACGATCTCGTAGTGCTTGGCTTCGTGTGGCAGAGCGTTTAGCTTAAAAGGCAAAGAATGAAAACCGAAGCAATCGAAAAAAACTCTGATCAATCGCAGTCAAAGAAAATCATTACATACGGCATTTTATTGCTCTTGGTTTTTGTGAGTGCGATTATGGTGGTGTTTCAAGTCTTTGAATATCGCCAAGATTATCGTCAATTGAGTACCTATATGCGTGAAAGGGATGACCTCAACGCAGAATGGGGACGTTTGCTGATCGAACAACAAACTTTTGGTGCAACAGCCCAAATTGGGACACGTGCAGTTACCCAATTACGGATGTATTCGCCTCCTATTGCACAAACCGTTGTTATTTCATTGCCACAAACTCCAGAACAGAAAAAATAGGCTGCCGGTCACATGGTTGAAAAGAGAAACAAACAAACTCCGCGTAAAAAACAGCAGTCTGTTACTGGTCGTACAGCCATTTCGGTGGAGATGTGGCGCTATCACTTGATGTGGGCGGTGGTTTTACTGTGCTTTATTGCATTGGTCGGGCGGGCTTTTTATGTACAAATCATCAATAAAGACTTTTTACAAAATAAAGCCAATGCCAAAATTTTAAGAACTGAAACCTTAAAAGCCATGCGCGGTGTAATCTATGACCGTCACGGCGTTCCTTTAGCCATTAGTACTCCGATCATGAAAATCGTGATCGATCCACGTGATTATTTTGACAATAAAAAACTCTTTGAAGAAATTACGGTGGAATTGGCTAAAGATCCAAACAACCGTAAGTTAAAACGTCAATTACCAGATAAAAATCTGAATTTAGATGAACTCGCTGATGCTGTAGGGATGGATCGTGCTGAACTGAGACGCAAAATGAATGAGCGTCCACGTTCACGTTATTTAGTTTTAAAGAAAGAAGTGCCACCACAACAAGCTGAATTGATCATGAAACGTGACTTTCAGGGGGTATATACCGAGAAAAACTATAAGCGCTACTATCCACAGCCTCAGCCAAACTCACAAATTATTGGTTTAACCAATAGTGAGGGTATGGGCATCGAAGGTTTAGAGATGCAATTGAATGAACGTCTTGCAGGCGTAGATGGTGCGCAGCAAATTGTCCGAGATAAAAAAGGCAACCGCGTTAAAGACCCTGAGATCGTGAAAGAGGTTGAGTCGGGTGAAAATATCACGCTGAGTATTGATTCACGTTTGCAATACATTATGTATCGTGAGTTGACTGCAGCCGGCGTAGCCAATAACGCACGTTCTGCCACAGCGATTGCCGTGGATGTCAAAACAGGTGAAATTTTAGCGATGACCTCTTGGCCGTCGTACAACCCGAATGATAAAAAAGGTGTCTTAAATAAAGATGCCATGCGTAACCGTGGTGCGATTGACTCTTTTGAGCCAGGTTCAACCATGAAGCCAATGACCGTGGCAATGGCATTGGAAAGCGGTAAATACACGGCAAATACGGTGGTAAATACTACACCGGGTTCTATGCGTGTAGGGAATCATACTATCCGAGATACGCATAACTATGGCCCTCTGACTTTGGGCGGCATTATTCAAAAATCGTCTAACGTCGGTGTGGCAAAAATCGCTTTATCTCTCCCTTATGAAACATTACCAACGTTCTATCAACGTCTTGGCTTTGGTCAACGTTCAGCGGTGAAATTCCCCGGTGAAAGTGCTGGTCTGATTTTGCCGAAGAGTAAATGGAATGTGTCTGAAGTAGCGACCATGGCTTATGGTTATGGTTTGAACGCTACAGTACTCCAACTGGCTGATGCTTATGCCATGATTGCCAATAAGGGCGTCAAAATGCCACTGAGCTTGTACAAGCTTGAGGAAAAGCCGAAAGGTGAGCAGATGGTTGACCCTAAAATTGCTGATCAAGTACTTTTAATGATGGAAGCAGTGACCTTGCCGGGTGGTACGGCACGTCAAGCCAATATTCCGGGTTATCGCGTGGCGGGTAAAACTGGTACAGCACATAAATTACGTGCAGACCGTAAAGGCTATTCGACTTCAGAATATCGAGCACTCTTTGCCGGTGTTGCACCAGTGAGTGATCCACGTTTGGCCATGATTGTTGTAGTGGAAAACCCGACAGGTCAGTATTACGGTGGTCTGGTGGCTGCACCAGTTTTCGCTCGTGTAATGCAAGAGTCTTTACGTTTAATGAACGTACCATTAGATAAACCTTTAGACACTCCTAAGATCCAGTAATAGGTGATGAATGAAAATTACGTTTCAAGATCTATACACCGTTGAACAGCCCGCTGAATGGATGTCGCAATCCTTTCAGGGCTTCAATCTGGATAGTCGCAAAGTTACAGCAGGGCAAATATTTATTGCCCTGACTTCGTTTTCGCAACCTGAAAAAACAGCACAATTTGCACGTACAGCGTTAGAGAATGGCGCGTTGGCTGTCATTTCAGAAACTGATTTGGGCTTGGATCAAAGTGTTGTGATTGCGGATGTGCGTCAATTGATGGGGCAGTGGCAAAAGCAATATTTACAGACGACTCAACCGGTTCAAGCTGCACGAATTTTGGCAGTGACGGGTACCAATGGTAAAACCACGATCTCTCGTTTAATCGCTGAATTACTCATGTTGCAAGGCAAAAAATGTGCAGTGATGGGAACCACTGGTAACGGAATTTTACCGAATTTAGAAGCCTCTTCTCACACCACTTTAGATGCGTTACATATGCAAAATGCATTGCATGCCTATGCGCTTGAGGGTGCAGAGTTTGCTGCCATTGAGGCAAGTTCGCATGGCTTAGAACAAGGTCGATTAAATGGCTGTGCAATTGAAATTGCCGCTTATAGCAATTTAAGTCGTGACCATTTGGATTATCATAAAACCCTTGAAGCCTATGCTGAAGCGAAATCACGTTTGTTTCAGTTTCCATCGCTCAAAGTTGCAGTCATCAATCTCGATGATGAACATGCAGAAGTGATGCTGAATGCCGCACGCCAAAACCCGGCTCAGCCTAAAATTTTGACTTATTCAACGCGTCAGGCTGCGGATTATCAAGTGACGGATATTCAATACAGCTTAACGGGCGCACAATTTAAATTGCGTACTGCTCAAGCTGAATTTGTGGTGCAAAGTCCATTATTGGGACACTTCAATATTGAAAATATTGTGGCGAGCTTAATTTCAGCGGAGCAAGCGGGTTTTGACTTATCTGCCTTGATCGCAACTGCGCCCAAGTTAAAAGGTGCACCGGGTCGTATGCAAGTGATCCGTGATGATGAGCGCCTGTTTGTGGTGGATTATGCACATACACCAGATGCTTTAGTTCAAGTGTTACAGACTTTAAAACGTCATGTATCGCAACAGCTATGGGCGGTGTTTGGCTGTGGTGGTGATCGTGACCGTGGTAAGCGTCCATTGATGACACAAGCGGCATTAAACCATGCAGATATTGCGTTGATTACCTCGGATAATCCACGTACTGAAAACCCAGAACAAATTTTTGCAGATATGAAGGCTGGTATTGATTTTACTGGAAAAACTGTCCATGAAATCCATGACCGCCGTGAAGCGATTAAATTCGCAGTCAACCATGCGCAAGCGGGTGATATTGTGGTGATTGCTGGTAAAGGCCATGAAAACTATCAAGAAATTGATGGTGTTCGACATTGGTTTGATGATGTGGTGGAAGTGAAATCAGCGATTGACTCCCAGCATCACAACACTGACTCGGCTTATCCAGCGCAATAGGAAACAGATATGCATACTTCAACGACCAGTACGGTTCCGTTAGAACCATGGACTGCCGAACAGTTGGTTCAAGCGACACAAGGTCACTGGCATAACAATCAAGCGCCGACAGGTTCTGTAAAACGAATTTTGACCGACTCACGTCATGCAGAGCAAGGTGACGCTTTTCTTGCCCTGAAAGGTGAACGCTTTGATGCGCATGACTTCCTTGCTCAAGTGGCTGAAAAGGGTTGTGAAATTGCCATTGTGAGTCATCCGGTCGATGTGGATATTTGTCAGTTGGTGGTTGCAGATACACGTTTGGCGCTTGGACATTTGGGTGCATTTCGTCGTGCCCAAAACCCAGCTTTAAAAGTGATTGCCTTGACAGGAAGCAGTGGTAAAACTACGACCAAAGAGATGCTCGGGAGTATCCTTTCTCGTCTTGCACCAACATTAATTACGCGCGGTAATTTAAATAATGACCTTGGCGTACCGATGATGTTACTTGAGTTGCGTCCAGAACATCAGTATGCCGTGATGGAGCTTGGTGCCAGTCATAAGGGTGAAATTGATTACACCTCAAATTTGGTACAGCCTCAGGTTGCCGGTATTTTAAATATTGGTACTGCTCATATGGGTGAATTTGGTGGGCGTGATGGCATTTGTCGTGCCAAGTCTGAAATTTATGCACATATAGCGAAAACAGGAACTTCGATTGTGCCTGCGGCAGATGATTTTACAGATGCCATTCGTCAAGCTGTGCAAACTGAGCAAGTAATGAGTTTTGGTCAGGGTGGGGATGTCTTTGCGACTGAGACGGAGCTTCAGGCTCAATCTTCACGTTTTATCTTAAATACGCCACAAGGTGCACGTCCTGTTCAACTGCCATTTGCTGGTGAACATAATGTGCAAAATGCCACTGCAGCCGCAGCTTTCGCGTTGTCGATTGGTGTGAGTTTAGATGATATCGTTGTGGGGCTTGAACATGCGACAGGTGCCAAAGGCCGTCTAAACTTTATTCAACATAAAGATTATTTGTTTATTGATGATACTTACAATGCAAATCCAACCTCAATGCGTGCTGCTGCTGATGTACTTGCGCAGCAAGATGGCATAAAAGTCATGGTCATTGGGGATATTGGTGAGTTAGGTTCATCTGCTGCACAGCAGCACTACATGTTGGGACGTGATCTTGTATCACACTCTGGTCTTCAATTTGTCGTTGCTGTCGGTGAGTTTTCACCTGCTGTGCAAGAAGGCGCGCGCAGTACACAATATGGTAAAAAATTACAGGCCTTTCTTACTCAAGAACAGGCTTTACCGTTATTAATTAGTCTAGTCAAAACACATCAGCCTCAGTCCATGAGTTTCCTGTTTAAAGGTTCTCGTTATACCCACATGGAAACTTTGATGGCTGAATTGATGGAGAAACTTTAATGCTGTTATGGTTATTTGAGCAGCTTGCGGGTTATCACAGCTCGTTTCAGGTTGTTCGTTATTTAACGCTTCGTTCGCTACTCAGTGTCTTAACGGCATTGGCCATTGGTCTGTTGCTTGGACCTGTGATGATCCGCAAATTGCAAGCTCTCAAATATGGTCAGGCAGTCAGTTCATTTGCACCTGAAAATCATGCAAAAAAAATGGGCACACCGACTATGGGCGGTGTGTTGATTTTACTGTCTATTGGGATTTCAACCTTACTTTGGGCCGATCTTTCAAACCCTTATGTATGGATTGTACTTGGCGTGATGGTGATCTTTGGTGCTGTTGGCTGGGCCGATGACTGGATTAAAATCCGTTATAAAGACAATGCCGGTCTACCTGCGAAGAAGAAATTCTTTTGGACTTCTGTGGCATCGTTAGGCGCCGGTATTGCACTTTATGTGATTGCGACACAGCAAGCAAACCCAGTACATACCTCAAATATGTTGGATCTGCTGATTCCATTCTTTAAAGAAATTAGCATTCCATTGTCTATTATTCCACTCGGTATTGGCTTTATTGTCTTTACTTATTTGGTGATTAACGGCGCATCTAATGCTGTGAACTTAACCGATGGTTTGGATGGTTTGGCGATTATGCCAATCGTTCTGGTTGCCGCAGGTTTAGGCGTATTTGCTTATCTGGCTGGTGATGTTCGTTTTGCCGATTATTTACATATTCCTTATGTGAAATACGCATCTGAACTTGTCGTGATCTGTGCAGCAATGATCGGTGCTGGCTTAGCATTCTTATGGTTTAATGCGCATCCTGCTCAAGTCTTTATGGGTGATGTTGGTGCTTTATCTCTAGGTGCGATGCTCGGTACGATCGCAGTCATGGTTCGTCAAGAAATCGTTTTTGCCATTATGGGCGGTGTCTTTGTGGTTGAAGCTATTTCTGTTTTCTTGCAAATTGGCTCACTGCGTATGCGGAACAAGCGTGTATTCTTAATGGCACCGCTGCACCATCACTATGAGAAAAAGGGATGGCGTGAAACTCAGGTGGTGATTCGTTTTTGGATTATCACAATTATGCTGGTAGTTTTGGGTCTAATGACTTTAAAATTACGTTAAGCAAATAAATAAACGAAACCGGCATTTGCTCCCACAGATGCCGGTTTTTTTATTTCAAAAATATAGTGGAGTAAATGATGAACCTGTTGATGTGTCCTGTATGCCGTGAAGCATTGAAACTCACAGAGCGGACATGGCGCTGTGAAAATAATCATAGCTATGATGTTGCAAAACAAGGCTATGTCAATTTACATGTGGTTCAACATAAACACAGTAAAAACCCGGGTGATACGCCTGAATCTGTACAGGCGCGTCGAGCATTTTTAAGTGCAGGTCACTATGCACCTTTGCAACAGGCAGTAGTGGCTTTGATTCAAAAGTTACGTGTTGAAAACTTGTTGGATATTGGCTGTGGTGAAGGCTATTACACCAATGCGATGCAAGCTGAAGTATTACAGTGTGTGGGTGTCGATATCGCTAAAAATGCAGTACAAGTGGCCGCTAAACTGAATAAAGAGGTGACTTGGGTGGTTGGGACAGGGGCAACCTTACCTGTATTAGATCATTCGATTGACTTGTGTACGAGTTTATTTAGTCCTATTCCTCAAGAAGAAATCCTTCGTGTGTTAAAGCCTGAGGGGCACTTGATGGTGGTTACACCTGCGCCAGAGCATCTTTATGCAATGCGTGAAGCCCTGTTTGAAGAAGTAAAACTACATGAACCGCATAAATTTGTGGAACAACTGGCGAATGATTTTGAATTGGAAAGTGAGCAAGTGGTACAAGCGAAAATGTCACTTTCTCAGCAGGATCTCAAAAACTTAATTGCAATGACGCCTTATGCCTATAAAGTGAAAGCTGAGCGTCGAGAAGCTCTAGAAAAAAATGAACAATTTGAGTTGCAAGCGCAGTATCAAATTTATCTCTTTAAAAAGAAATAATGCATTGGAAGTGATAAAAAAAGCCCTCGTTTGAGGGCTTTTTTTATGCAGCTTATTTACTGAACTTGATCGATGAGATGATCAAGTGCGTCAGTTTTATGCTCTGTACCTTGTGGTTTAGGCTGCATTGGTGGTGGCGCAGTTCGAGTCGGTGCAAGATTGGTTTCAGCAGCCCCTGGAAGATCTTCAAAATCATTTTGCGTAGCCTGTGGTTTTGGTACAACAGGAGCAGGACGATACAGCGGCTGAGCCATCGGCGGCGTTGCTGCACGATCTTGTTCAGGTTGACCTTGAGTCGCTTTAGCTGAATTGCGATTGATTGGATTTTTGGCATGAGTGTCTAAACGCACCCAAGCTTCAGGTGTGCCTTTGAGTGATTTCGCCATAAAATCTGACCAAATCGGCAGAGCTGCAACACCACCATATTCACGACGACCTAAGGTAGAGGGTTGGTCAAAACCGACCCAAGCCACAGTGACTAATTTTCCATTAAATCCAGCAAACCACGCGTCTTTTGCATCATTGGTTGTACCGGTTTTACCACCTAAATCACCGCGACCAATTTTTAATGCCGCACGACCTGTACCGTGTTGGATCACGTCACGCAAGATGTTCGCCATATCAAAGGCCGAACTTGACTTCAAAATTCGCTGAGCTTGTTTATAGTTTGCTGCTTCAGTATCTGAAATTTTCGATTCAACAGGTTTATTATCCTGATTAGTGACTTCAATCACTTCATCATCCGGCGTGGTCGGATCTGCTGATTCAACTTCGTCTTTTTGATTGATACATTGAATACATGCATATTCAGGATTGGCTTGATAAATCACTTTGCCATAAGCATCTTCAATACGGCTAATAAAGTGCGGTTGAATACGATATCCACCGTTGGCAAATGTCGCATAACCTGTCGCCATTTGAATCGGCAACACCTGTGGGGTACCTAAAGCAATGGTGTAGTTACGTGGAATTTGGTTTTCTTGTAAGCCAAAATCCATAAATAATTGGCGAGTACGTTCAATTCCGACGACTTGTAATAAGCGAACTGAAACTGTGTTACGTGATAAATAGAGGGCACGGCGTAGAGGTATCATCCCTAAATAGCGACCGTCAGAGTTTTTAGGCGTCCACTTGCCAATCGTAATTGGATTGTCATTGACCATGGAATACGGAGTCATGCCACGTTCAAGTGCTAAAGCATAAACAAAGGGTTTAATGGTTGAACCCGGCTGACGCCAGCCTTGTAAGGCACGGTTAAATTTAGATTGATAAAAATTATAACCACCGACAATGGCTTCAATACCACCATTGTTGGGATTAAGGGCAATCAATTGACCTTGTGCTTTTGGAATTTGTACCAAAGCCCATGAGCTTTTATCAGCATTTGGACGTAGGCGAATTATATCTTTTACTTTTACAATTTGTGAGGCTTTGCTTGGCGCATTGCCTACACTATTGGCATTGCGATAGGGGCGTGCCCAAGACAGACCTGACCATGGAACTGTCACACTACTGCCGTCTTGCATCAACACTTCGATACTGGTGTTGTTAACTTTAGTGACTTCGGCAGGGTATGTGTTGGCATATGGAATAAAGTTTTTTAATGGCTCATCATGTGCTTCTGCACCACGCCAACCATGTCGTCTATCGTAAGCTTCAAGACCATCTTGCACAGCTTGCTCAGCATAGGCTTGGCGTTGGCTGTTGATGGTGGTATAGACTTTATAGCCAGAATCTGTCGCTTGTTCGCCAAACTTTTCTACGAGCTCAGAGCGAACCATTTCCCCGACATAGGGGAATTTGTTGCTAACTCCGCGGTCAGGCATATCGAGATTAATTGGCTCAGCAATTGCTTTTTGATATTCCGATTGATTGATATAACCCAATTGCAACATACGTCCTAAAATCCAATTACGACGCTCTAAAGCACGTTTTGGATTGGCTACAGGATTATATTTTGATGGTGCTTTGGGTAGGCCTGAAATCATTGCCATTTGAGCCAAGCTCAAATCTTGCAAGCTCTTGTTATAATAAATTTTTGCAGCTGCTGCGATCCCGTATGCATTTTTGCCCAAAAAGATTTTGTTAACATACAGCGTTAAAATTTCTTCTTTACTTAGATTTTGTTCAATTTTTCGAGCAAGAAAAACTTCGGTTAGTTTACGTTTTAAAGTACGCTCTGGAGTGAGATAATAGTTTTTTGCAACCTGCATTGTAATGGTTGAACCACCCGTTTGCACATCTGAGCCCGTAATACTTTCACTGACGGCACGCCCCAATCCTTTGAAACTAATTCCGCTGTGTTCAAAGAACGAAGAATCTTCCGCAGCTAAAAAGCCATGAATGAAATGAGACGGGATTTGGTCGTACTCTACAGGAACCGAAAGTTTGCCACCATATTCTGCAATCAGCTCATTATCAGCACTATAAACTTGCAATGGTTTTAATAATGGAGCCTTTTTTAAGATGGACATTTCAGGCAAAGACGGGGCAATATAGAGATACATGCCATAGAAACCCATTGGAATTGCGACCAAAACAATAATAATGGCCAAAAAAAATGGATGAACAAGGCCTGAACAAGATAGCTTTTTCATAACAAGTAAGTTTTAATAAGAGCTAATGGCAAACTAATTGGTGGTCAGTATATCCTTTCGATATACGGATTGTTAGATGAGTTATTGTATCTGTATAAAATTATAGACCAATGCTAATTAGTGGGTTAATTTTTTTGGGGATAAAAAAATAATAGGAATTATATTGTGCTCAGGTTATATCGTAAGCCAAATAAGGGGTTAATAGGAGTAGATATTAGTTCGACTTCTGTTAAGGTTTTGGAACTTTCTGTAAAGAGTGGGCGGTATTGGGTAGAAAGCTATGCTTTGGTGCCATTACCAGAAGGAAGTGTTGTTGAAAAGAACATATTGAATCCGGAAGCTGTCGGTGACTGTTTAGAGCGCGCAATTAATTTGGCCAATACGCAGACCACTAATGCAGCTTTGGCGGTTCCAACGTCGATGGTGATTACAAAAATCATCGAAATGGACGCAGATATGAACGATGATGAACGTGAAATTCAGATTCGTGATGATGCTGAGCAATATATTCCGTTCCCACTTGATGAAGCGAGCCTTGATTTTGAGGTCTTGCCAGATCGTCTGTCCAACCCAAATCGTGTCAATGTTTTGCTTGTCGCTACGCGTATTGAAAATGTTGAAGCGCGTGCGGAAGTCATTCAGCTTGCTGGTCTTACACCAAAAATTGGTGATGTAGAAAGCTTTGCAATTGAAAATGCATTTAAAGTTTTCTCAGATACTTTGCCAATGGGTGTGAATACCGTGGGTATTTTAGATATTGGTCATAGTATGACGACCTTATCTGTCATGCAGAATAACAAAGTGATTTATACCCGTGAGCAAGTGTTTGGTGGCAAACAATTGACACAGGAAATTCAAAATCGCTATGCATTGTCTTTCGAAGAAGCAGGTCGAGCGAAAAAAACACGTGCCTTGCCAGATGATTATGATATCGAAGTCTTAGAACCCTTCTTAGAAGCTGTCGTTCAACAAGCAGCACGTTCTTTACAGTTCTTTTTCTCATCTTCACAGTTCAACGAAATTGACCATATTTTATTGGCAGGGGGGAATGCCAATATTCCGGGGCTTGCAAAATTACTTCAACAAAAATTGGGTTACCGCGTCACGATTGCCAATCCATTCTTACAAATGGGTTTTTCACCTCAAATTGATATTAAAAAAATTGAAAATGATGCCTCATCACTCATGGTGGCATGCGGTCTAGCATTGAGGAGTTTTGATTAATGGCAAAAATTAACTTGCTCCCTTGGCGTGATGAGCTAAGAGAGAAACGAAAAAAAGAATTTATTGCACTTTGTATTGGGGCTTTCTTAATTGGGGTAATTGGGGTGGGTTTAACATGGTTGTACTTTGATCACAAATTAAAAGATCAAGAACAAGCGAACCAATTGATTATCAGTCATAACCAAAACTTAGATGTTCAATTAAAGTCTTTGGATGGTTTACAGGAACAGCGTAATGCCATTATTGAACGAATGAAGTTGATTCAAGGCTTACAAGGTCAACGTCCAATCGCTGTACATCTTGTAGATGAATTGGTTCGTGTGACACCTGCCAATATGTACATCACAAAATTTGAACGTAATGGCGACAAATTTATGATCGAAGGGCGTGCGGAAAGTCCAAACACTGTTGCAGATCTACTGCGTAATTTGGAAGCATCACCTTGGTATCGTAATGCCTTCATGAGCTCATTCCTTGTGGCGGAAGAGAAAAAAGACAAAGCGCCGACGTCAGTGGTTCCTCGCGTAGAAGAATCTTATGGTGCATTTACTGTGACTGCTGATTTGGAGCAAATTGCGCAGCCGACCATTAATGATCCAGCAGCAAATGCAGGACAGTCAGCTTCATCGGCGCAAACATCTGACGCACAAACTGCAGCAGAACCAACTCCGGAGGCTGCAAAATGAGTCGTGATGAATTTGAACAATTGAATCAAGATGCTGTGGTTATTCCGAAAAAGAAAATGACTTTTGATAAGTTTGTACAGCAGTTCAATACGCTAGATCCGAATAACTATGGTAGTTGGCCAATTTCAGTCAAAATTACATGTTGGATTTTTATCATTATCCTTGTGGCAATTTTGGGCTATTTCTTGGCGATTAAAGGCAAGATTGAAGCTATTTCAAGTGCCAATGCACAAGAACAAAATTTGTTAAATGAGTTTCGTGAAAAAGATTCAAAACTACGTAATTTGCAACAATATCAATTGCAGTTGCAGGATATGGAAGCACGTTTTAATCAACAGTTAGAACAATTGCCGAAAGAAACTGAAATTCCAGGTTTGGTTGAAGATATCAACTTAACAGGCGTGAATTCTGGATTGAAATTTAAAATTATTCGTCTTGAGCCTGAAGTGAAGCAAGAGTTCTTTACGGAACAGCCGATTCATATTGAGGCAACAGGTGATTACCACGCCTTTGGTTCATTTGTAAGTGGTATTGCGGGGCTCTCACGGATTGTGACTTTGCATAATTTAACGATTACAGCAACTGAAAATAAAGAAAAGAACTCAGATATTCCAAAAATTGACTATGTGATTTCTGCAAAAACATATCGTTATGAAGGGAATACTGAAAGTGCTGCGAAAGCTGCAGATTCAGCAAGCACACAGGAGGCTCCAAAATGAAAATGAATAAATTGGCACTTTCTGTGATGGTTGGATTTGTATTGGCTGGTTGTGAATCACGTATTGATGTGGTCAATCAAGAGATGGCAAATATACGCAATCAAGCTCCACTAGCGATTGAACCTGCGCCAGATTTTGTACCTGTCGAAACTTTTAATTATGCGGCGCACTCTTTAAAAAGTCCGTTCTTGCCAAGTTCATTGGCAGCAGAACTTAAAATCATGGCAGGTAAGCGTGTTTATCCAAACTTGAGCCGTCAGCCTCAACCTTTGGAGAGTTATGCACTCGAAACCCTGAATATGAAGGGTAGTATGCGTAACCAATCTGGGCAAATATTAGCCTTGATTCAGACACCTGATGGTGAAGTTGAGCGTATTCAACGTGGAAGTTATATGGGGCTCAATCATGGTCGAGTGGTAAATATTACCCCGACTCAGATTGATTTGATTGAGATTATTCCGGATGGGCGAGAAGGATATGTAGAGCGTCCTAGAAGTCTCATATTAATTGGACCAGCACCTTAAGCTTAAAGGAATAAAAATGAAGAATAGTGTACAAGATTTTATTTTTGGGGATGGCAATACAATGAATCATGTGTTTCGTCAGTTTTCGATGGGGGCTGTTGCAATGGCGATGATGCAAGTTGCCAATGCTCAGGTGAGTGTAACCAATGTGGTACCAATGCAAATTCCAGGTCAAGGGACTGAAATTCGCGTGATGTTTAATGGCTTGCCGCCGCAACCACAAGCTTATCAACTCGATCAACCATCACGACTAGTTTTAGACTTTGATAAAGCACAGCAAAATTTAAAACAAAGTTCAATTCCTGTTGCAACGGCTGAAGCGAGCACTGTGGATGTGAGTTCGGATGCACAACGTGCGCGCTTAACTGTGAATTTAGCCAATGCTGGTGCTTTTACCACGCGTGTTGAAGGTAATACCTTTATTTTAAAAATCAACTCTGCACAAGCTGCAAATTATGTACAGCCTGTAGCACAACGTCAGCAACAGGGCATCTCAAATATTGGTTTCCACCGTGGTTCTAATGGTGAAGGTCAAGTTGTTGTTGATTTACTGGGTGGAAATACTCCCGTTGATGTTCAACAGCAAGGCAGTAAAGTGGTGATCCGTACTTTAGGCAATAAAGTACCTGCACATTTGACGCGCCGTTTAAATGTCAATGATTTTGCAACGCCAGTTGCTACGGTTGATGCACATAATGATGGCGGTAATGGGGTGATTACCATTCAGTCGACGGGTAGCTATGAATATATGGCGTATCAAACGGATAATAAATTAACGGTGAGTTTGAAACGTCCGGAAGATAAGAATCCATTACGTCCTAAAGCCGCAAATCATTACACCGGTAAGAAAATTTCATTAGACTTCCAAGATATTGAAGTACGTCGTGTGCTACAACTTTTGGCTGATTTCACCGAAATTAATATGGTTGCTGCTGATACCGTACAAGGGAATATTACACTTCGTTTGAAAGACGTGCCTTGGGATCAAGCGCTAGACATTGTTTTGAAAACCAAGAATTTGGATAAACGTCGTAATGGTAATGTGATTTGGATTGCGCCTGTATCTGAGTTGATTAAAGCGGAAGAAGAAGAAGCTAAAGCTATTGCACAAAGTGTTAAATTGGCACCGTTACAAACTGAGTATATTCAACTTAGCTATGCTAAAGCCGTAGATATAGAAAAGTTAATTACCGAAGGTCGTAATTCAAAAAACTCGAATTCTAATTCTAATTCTAATTCTAATTCTAACAATACAGACCCTTTAGGTGACAGTATTGGTTCTTTATTAAGCCCACGAGGAACAGTTTCTGTAGATCCTCGTACTAATATGCTGATTATTAATGACACATCACAAAAAATTGATCAAATACGTAAAATGATTGATTTATTGGATGTTTCCGTCAAGCAAGTCATGGTCGAGGCGCGTATTGTAAAAGCGTCTACCGACTTTACGAAAGAAATGGGAGTGAAATGGGGAATCCTGTCTCAAGGGATTAACCAAAATGACCACTTATTGGTAGGTGGTAGTGATACCACACTTTGGGACTTAAAAACGCCAGATGATGATGGGAAATATACCATTCAACGTCCAAGTAACTTAAACGTGGACTTAGGTGTAACTGCTGAGGGGGCGAGCCGAATTGCCTTTGGCTTGATTAGTCTTTCTGATTTTATGTTGGATTTAGAACTTTCTGCTTTACAAGCGGATGGTTATGGTGAAGTCATTTCTACACCAAAAGTACTGACAGCGGATAAACAACAGGCCAAAGTTGCATCAGGTCAAGAGATTCCGTATCAAACCACAACGGGTACCGGTTCAAATGCGACCTCTTCTACTGAGTTTAAAGAAGCTTTATTAAGTCTTGATGTCACGCCTAGCATTACTCCTGATGGTAAAGTTCAAATGAAGCTGAATATTAAGAGTGATTCACCAGCTGGTTATGCGCAAAATGGTGAAATTATCCTAAATAAAAATGAAATTAATACTGATGTCTTGGTCAACAATGGAGAGACTGTTGTTCTTGGTGGAATATTCGAACAAGAAAATTCTGTCAATCAAACGAAGGTTCCTTTCCTTGGAGATTTACCATATGTAGGAAGACTTTTCCGTAAAGATATGAAATCTGATAAAAAGAGAGAGTTGCTGATTTTTGTTACTCCGCGAATTGTTAATGACAGTGTTACGAGAAATCATTAATATATTTTCAATTTAACAAAAGAAATAGGTGACTCCTTGCCAAGCAAAGAGTTTGAAACCCTACCAAATATCTATTTGGTAGGGCCAATGGGGGCAGGAAAAACAACCGTAGGGCGACATTTAGCAGAATTGTTAGGACGTGAATTTCTAGACAGTGATCATGAAATTGAACGTAAAACAGGTGCGACCATTCCTTGGATTTTTGAAAAGGAAGGGGAAAAAGGCTTTAGAAGTCGTGAAACGAATGTCATTGATGAGTTAACTGCAAAGAAACAACTGGTCTTAGCGACTGGCGGTGGTGCTGTGACTCAGCCCCCAAATCGTGAATTTTTAAAACAACGTGGTATTGTTGTTTATCTATATACTCCGGTGGAAATTCAGTTACAACGAACCTACCGCGACAAAAATCGCCCACTTCTTCAAGTGGAAAATCCAGAGCAAAAGCTACGAGATTTATTGGCTGCCCGTGATCCGCTTTATCGTGAAGTCGCGCACTATATTATTGAAACCAATCAAGGTGCTGCGAGAGATCTTGCGCAAAAAATTTTTAATTTAATTGTTTCACAAAATATATCTCGTTAGAAAAGGTTAAATTCATGCAAACCTTACATGTTGAACTCGGTGATCGTCGCTACCCTATTTTTATTGGGAGTGACCTTAATCCACAAACTTTACTTGAGCCTTATATTCAGGGTAAACAAGTGATGATTGTCTCTAATACCACAGTGGCCCCGCTCTATTTAAAACATTATGTAGAAGCAATTGAGGCATTAGGGAAAACTGTTGCGACATGTATTTTGCCTGATGGTGAAAAGTATAAAAATTTAGACCATTTGAATTTAATTTTTGATGCCTTGCTCGAAGCAGGCTTTAACCGCGATTGTACGGTTTTGGCATTAGGTGGTGGTGTCATTGGAGATATGACCGGTTTTGCCTCTGCATGCTATCAACGCGGTGTGTATTTTATTCAAGTGCCGACGACTTTGCTGTCTCAAGTGGATTCAAGTGTCGGTGGAAAAACCGGGATTAACCATCCACTGGGTAAAAACATGATTGGTGCCTTTCAGCAACCCCAAGTGGTCCTTGCGGATATGGCGCAATTAAAAACTTTGCCAGCGCGTGAACTTTCTGCAGGTTTGGCCGAAGTGATCAAATATGCATTGTTAGGTGATGTTGAATTCTTAGCTTGGCTTGAACAGCATGTGGATGCTTTAGTTGCAGGTGATGCAACCTTGTTGGCTGAAGCGGTTTATCGTTCATGTGCTCATAAAGCGCGTATTGTGGCCAATGACGAAAAAGAACAAGGCGAACGTGCGTTATTAAACCTGGGTCATACCTTTGGTCATGCGATTGAATCGTACTTGGGATATGGTGAATGGTTACATGGTGAAGCCGTTGCAACAGGGATGGTAATGGCTGCAGATTTGTCCCAGCGTATGGGTTGGATCACTGCTGAAGATTTAGAACGTACAAAAAAAATCATTTTACGTGCACAATTACCGATAGTTTGCCCTAAAATTCCGCTAGAGGATTTTTTGGCGTATATGTCTCATGATAAAAAAGTATTGAATGGGCAATTACGACTTATTTTACTGAAATCATTAGGTCAGGCCATCATCACCAAAGAGTTTGATGTTGAGTTAATGAAACAGGCAATTTTGGCAAATCAGGCAGAGTAGGTACATCATGGCAGCGCGGCAGTCTCAATGGCAAAAAGTTCATCACTACGCATGGTTGGTGGGTGGAGCTGTGTGTCTGTTCGCTGCATTGGTTTTCTGGGCGATTACAGATACCAAAGAATTGGTTGAAGTTGAAAAACAAGCTGAAACTGAAGTGGATTTGCAAATTCAGCCCGAGAAAGTGGCGGCAATGTCCCATCTTGGTGCATTAAATGAAGAAGTGCGTCCGCTGGATATGACGACACGTGTGGTTGCTACAGCTCAACATGAGCCAGAATTTCGCGGCACTAAATTTATCAATGATTCTGCCAAACTTTATGGTGTTGAATTATTTCGGGTTTCTGAAGAAGATATTTTAAAAAGCTTCTTACGTAAGCAGCCTGAGCGTCACAAATTTATTTATCTACGTCTTTCTGGTGAAGACCATCCTGAGCAATACGTCATTTTAACAGGACCATATTCGTCGCAAAATGATGCCAAAGCTGCAATGTCGAGCCTCAACATCGCTTTGCCTGCTTCAATCAAACCTGAGGTTGTTGAATTTAAACAATATCAAGCATATGTGAATGACTTAGGCACGGAAGAAATGTCGTCGAGTCAAAAGTTATATGCTGTTAAATTAAAATCTGTACCTTTACCGAAAATTGATGAAGCTCAAATCGCCGCACGAAAAGCAGCGGCTGCAACGACGGTAACAACACCAACTAATGCAACGACAAGTACTACGGTGACACGTCGAGATGCTGAAGGAAATGTGATTGATGTGCAAAAATCACAAAGTAGTGTAGATGCACCACGTCCAAAACCTGCACCGGTAGAACAAGAAGTAACCGATCCTTTTAATTAGTTCTAAAATAGCGCAAGACGTCTTAGGAAAAGCTTAAACTGCACAGAAAAAGTGCATAAAATAAAAAAAGAACAATTTGAATTATTTGTTATAACTAAAAAATGCTTGTAATCAGCCATCTTAGGAGAAAATGCATCAAGTTGGCATATAAATTGCTTAATTGGTGCGTAAATTGAACTTTTCTCCCTGTTTTGGCGCGAAAATGATTCGATAAAAGTGCGAAGTCATTAATCCAGTCGTTATCCCTGATCTGAACTGCAAAAGCAGAAAATTTGACTTTTTATTCATGCATCAAAGATGAATTCGGTTTATCTTAAGGGTGTGAATAAGAAATAATTTTGCTCGACAGAACAATTCATGTGAGTAAGTTAAGACGAATCGCAACAAGAAATTAGTTTGTTAAGTGCTCGAAAGAGCTGTAAAGAAAAGAAGGGTACGCTATGCACATGCCATCGCCTAATACTGTAGCTCCCGCTCAAGGTTTATACCAACCGGATGAGTTTAAAGATAACTGTGGTTTCGGTTTAATCGCCCATATGCAGGGTGATGCAAGCCATGATCTCGTCAAAACCGCAATGCATAGTTTAAGTTGTATGACCCACCGTGGTGGTATTGCCGCAGATGGCAAAACCGGTGACGGTTGTGGTCTACTCCTTGCTATGCCCAAAGAATTTTTCCGTGAAGAAGCGAAAAAACTCAGTGACATTACATTGAGTGAAATCTTTGCTGTGGGTACGGTATTTCTAAATCTAGACCCTGCATTAGCCGCACATGCAAAACAAATTTTAACCAAAGAAATCGAAGACGAAGGCTGTAAAGTCATCGCTTGGCGTGTTGTGCCAACCAATAACGATGCATTGGGTTCAATCGCGATGCAGTCATTGCCTGCCTTTGAACAAATTATCGTGAATTGCCCAATGGGTGTTTCAGAGGTTGAATTCAACCGTAAGTTGGTGATGGCACGTCGTCGTGCAGAACAACAACTGACTGCTGACCCATACTTCTATGTAACCACTTTATGCTCAACTGTGATCAGCTATAAAGGTTTGATGATGCCAGCAGCGATTGCTGACTTCTATACCGATCTTGCTGATGAGCGTTTAAAGTCACACATCGTGGTATTCCATCAGCGCTTCTCAACCAATACATTGCCGCGTTGGCCTTTGGCACAGCCGTTCCGTTACTTGGCGCACAATGGTGAAATTAACACCATTACCGCAAACCGTAACTGGGCGATGGCGCGTACACCAAAATTTGAAAACCCATTATTGCCGGGTTTAACTGAGCTGAATCCAATTGTAAACCGTACAGGTTCGGATTCTTCAAGCTTAGACAATATGCTGGAAATCCTTGTTGGTGGCGGTATGGATTTGTTCCGTGCGCTGCGCATGTTGGTTCCACCAGCTTGGCAAAACGTTGAAACTTTAGATGCGGATTTACGTGCATTCTATGAATTCAACTCAAAACATATGGAAGCTTGGGATGGTCCAGCAGGTCTGGTAATTCAAGATGGTCGTCATGCGATTTGTATGCTTGACCGTAATGGTTTACGTCCAGCACGTTGGGTGATTACCAAAAATGGTTACATTACTTTGGCATCCGAAATTGGTGTTTGGGGTTATGAACCAGAAGACGTTGTGTCTAAAGGCCGTGTCGGTCCGGGTCAAATCTTGGTGATTGATACCTTTACCGGCAAAATGCTCGATACTCAAGATGTGAGTAATCACCTCAAACGTATGCGTCCGTACCGTCAGTGGTTACGTGAAAACTCAGTACGTGTACAAGGCAGTCCAGAGCTAGAAGAATATTTATGTGATCAAGGCTTAAAAGGTGATGACCTGAAAGCTTCACAAAAAATGTTCATGGTGACATTTGAAGAACGTGACCAATTGCTTCGTCCAATCGCTGAAAGTGGTCAGGAAGCCGTGGGCTCAATGGGTGATGATACGCCAATGGCAGTATTGTCTCGTCAGGTGCGCCATGTGTCTGACTACTTCCGTCAGCAGTTCGCTCAGGTTACGAATCCGCCAATCGATCCATTACGTGAATCGATCGTAATGTCGTTAGAGACATGCCTCGGCCGTGAACAAAATGTATTTGAACAAGGTCCAGAGCATGCAGATCGTCTGATCATTTCAAGCCCAGTATTGTCAAATTCGAAAATGCATCAAATCCGTACCCTTGGTCGTAAAGGTTACGAGATTGCAGATATCGACCTGAACTATGCAGAAGATGAAGGCTTAGAAGCTGCCATCGCACGTATTTGTGAAGAATCTGCGCAAGCGATTCGCGATGGAAAGACATTACTTGTATTGTCTGATAAGAAAATCCGTCAAGGTTTCTTACCTGCAAATGCATTGATGGCAACTGGCGCGGTTCACCACTATTTAATCAATGTGGGTCTACGTACCGATGCTAACATTATTGTCGAAACTGGTTTGGCGCGTGATGCACATCAGTTTGCGGTGATTCTTGGTTTCGGTGCGACTGCGATCTATCCATACTTGGCTTATGACGTGATCAATGACTTGATCGCGAAAGGTGAGTTATTGGGTGATCCAATTCATGCGCAAGCTAACTTCCGTAAAGGTATTGAGAAAGGCTTATTGAAAGTCCTTTCTAAGATGGGTATTTCTACTGTTGCCTCTTACCGTGGCGGTCAGTTGTTTGAAGCGGTCGGCCTCTCTGATGAAGTGGTTGCAAAATGCTTCACTGGCGTACCGAGCCGTATTAAAGGCGCAACATTCTCTGATCTAGAAAATGACTTGAAAAAATTGGCAGATTTGGCGTGGAAATCACGTAAGCCAATCGATCAAGGCGGTATGCTGAAATTTGTATTCGGTAAGGAATATCACGCATTTAACCCAGACGTGATCAATGCGCTGCATAAATCTGTGCGTTCTGGTAATTATGCGGACTTTAAAGAATACGCAGAGCTAGTGAATAACCGTCCAATCGCGACGATTCGTGACTTATTCAAGCTGAAAACAGATCAATCGATTGCACTCGATCAAGTTGAATCCGTAGAAGAAATTCTGCCGCGTTTTGACTCGGCAGGGATGTCTTTAGGTGCTTTATCACCTGAAGCGCACGAAGCCATTGCAATCGCAATGAATACCATTGGCGGTCGCTCGAACTCGGGTGAGGGCGGCGAAGACCCAGCGCGTTACGGCACTATCCGTAACTCGAAAATCAAACAAATTGCATCTGGCCGTTTTGGTGTGACCCCTGCATACCTAACTTCTGCAGAAGTCCTTCAAATTAAAGTGGCACAAGGTGCAAAACCAGGTGAAGGTGGTCAGTTGCCGGGCGGTAAAGTGAATGGCTTAATTGCACGTTTACGTTACTCAGTACCGGGTGTGACATTAATTTCTCCACCGCCGCATCACGACATCTACTCAATCGAAGATTTATCACAGTTAATTTTCGATTTAAAACAGGTTAACCCACAGGCGATGGTGTCCGTTAAGCTGGTTTCTGAGCCGGGTGTTGGTACGATTGCGGCAGGTGTAGCAAAAGCATACGCAGACTTCATTACCATTTCTGGTTATGACGGCGGTACAGCGGCTTCTCCACTTTCTTCAATTCACCATGCAGGTTCACCATGGGAACTTGGTCTATCTGAGGCGCATCAGGCGCTTCGTGTGAATGACCTGCGTGGCAAGGTCCGTGTACAAACCGATGGCGGCTTGAAAACGGGTCTAGACGTTGTGAAAGCAGCGATTCTTGGGGCAGAAAGTTTCGGTTTCGGTTCTACACCGATGATCGCATTGGGTTGTAAATACCTGCGTATTTGCCACTTAAACAACTGTGCGACTGGTGTTGCAACTCAGCAAGACCATTTACGCCAGGAACACTATATCGGTGAGCCTGAAATGCTGATCAATTTCTTCCACTTTATTGCGGAAGAAACACGTGAATGGTTAGCAGCGCTAGGCGTTTCAAGTCTGAAAGATTTGATTGGTCGTACAGATTTACTGGAAATGCTTCCGGGTGAAACTGAAAAACATGCACACCTTGATTTGAGCGCATTGCTCCAATCGCATCCTGCGGCTGAAGGCAAAGCACAGTACTGTGAAGTACAAGGCAATGCACCATTCGATAAAGGCTTATTGGCTGAGAAAATGGTAGCTGAAATGCTGCCAGCGATTGAAGCAGGCACAGGCGGTGAATACGGTTTCACTATTGGTAACTGTGACCGTTCAATTGGCGCGCGTATTTCGGGTGAGATTGCAAAACGTTATGGCAACCTCAGCATGGAAGCGCATCCTGTTAAAGTTAAATTAACAGGGACTGCAGGTCAGTCATTGGGTGTTTGGAACGCAGGTGGTTTACACATCAGCCTAGAGGGCGATGCGAATGACTACGTGGGTAAAGGTATGGCGGGCGGTCGTATCTCAATCTTCCCACCGAAAGGTTCACCGTTCCAAACGCAAAATACTGCGATTATTGGTAACACCTGTTTGTATGGTGCAACAGGCGGTAAATTGTTTGCTGCAGGTACAGCAGGCGAGCGTTTTGCTGTACGTAACTCAGGTGCGTTTGCCGTGATTGAAGGTGCAGGCGACCACTGCTGTGAATACATGACGGGTGGTATCGTGACTGTATTGGGTAAAGTGGGTCATAACTTTGGTGCGGGTATGACAGGCGGTTTCGCTTATGTGCTCGACCTGGACAATGACTTTGTTGACCATTACAACCACGAACTGATTGAATTGAACCGTATCTCTACAGAATCGATGGAAGAACACAAAGAGTTCTTGTGCCGTATCTTAGATGAACATATTAAAGAAACAGGTAGTGCTTGGGCGTATAAGATCCGCAACGAGTTTGACTTCTATAGCCGCAAATTCTGGCTTGTGAAACCAAAAGCTGCTAATTTGCAGACTTTGTTGAAAACAACTCAAGCTGATCCACAATAATTCCACTACTGCAGATTTGATAGGCAGGTGTAAGTGCAAACATGCTTACACCTACCCACGGAGAGAGACATGGCAGAGCGCCTAAATAATGACTTTCAGTTCCTGGATGTAGCACGCCAAGATCCAGAGAAAAAAGATCTAGTTGTCCGCAAAGCAGAATTTGTGGAAATCTATAAACCGTTTACAGCTGAAGTTGCAAAAAACCAAACACACCGCTGCTTAGGTTGCGGTAACCCGTATTGTGAATGGAAATGTCCAGTACATAACTACATTCCAAACTGGCTAAAACTGATTGCAGAAGGTCGCATTTTCCAAGCGGCAGAATTGTGTCATCAAACCAACACATTGCCTGAAGTTTGTGGTCGTGTGTGCCCGCAAGACCGTTTATGTGAAGGCGCGTGTACGCTAAATGACGGCTTTGGTGCAGTCACCATTGGTAATGCTGAAAAATACATTAACGATACGGCTTTTGCATTGGGCTGGCGTCCAGATATGTCACACGTTAAGTGGACAGACAAAAAAGTTGCGATTATTGGTGCAGGTCCTGCTGGCCTTGGCTGTGCCGATATTCTTGTACGGAATGGTGTGAAGCCAGTCGTATTCGACAAACGCCCTGAAATTGGTGGTTTGCTGACATTTGGTATTCCAGAATTCAAAATGGAAAAAGATGTGATGAAACGTCGCCGTGAGATTTTCTCGGGCATGGGTGTTGAATTCCGTCTAAATACTGAAATTGGTACAGATGTGACCATTGATCAGCTATTGGCTGATTACGACGCTGTATTCATGGGTATGGGAACCTATACTTACATGAAGGGCGGTTTCGCGGGTGAAGACCTTGTTGGTGTGCATGATGCACTGGATTTCTTGATTGCCAATGTCAACCGTACGCAAGGTTGGGAAAAAGATCCATCTGAATACATCAGCATGGAAGGCAAAAAAGTAATTGTTCTGGGTGGTGGTGATACTGCGATGGACTGTAACCGTACCTCGATCCGTCAAGGTGCCGAATCTGTTGTCTGTGCCTACCGTCGTGACGAAGAAAACATGCCGGGTTCACGTCGTGAAGTGAAAAATGCGCGAGAAGAAGGCGTGGATTTCCAATTTAATCGTCAGCCGATTGAAATTGTGGGTGAAAATGGCAAAGTGACGGGTGTTAAAGTTGTGACTACACAGCTTGGCGCACCTGATAGTCGCGGTCGTCGTAGCCCTGAACCAGTACCGGGTTCGGAAGAAATTTTACCAGCAGATGCGGTATTGCTTGCCTTCGGTTTCCGTACCAGCCCTGCAGACTGGTTTACAACATCAAACATCAGTATGGATGGTTCAGGTCGCGTCATTGCTGCTGAACAGCAAGAATTTAAGTTCCAAACATCGAATCCGAAAATTTTTGCCGGCGGTGATATGGTACGTGGATCTGACCTTGTGGTAACCGCAATCTGGGAAGGTCGCCAAGCTGCCGAAGGTATTCTTGACTATTTAGATGTTTAAGTCATGACATGCCAGTGATTGAACTGGATTCATTCAAAAAACCCGCTTCGGCGGGTTTTTTATTTTTTGGAATTTACCTCAAATGACAAGTGAATGGATTTTGCAGATAAATACACTGCAAAGTTGTCAGACAGCGCTTTAGAATGGTGAATTATGCAAATGTGCTAGCACATTTTGCCATGTGTGAAAGGGCATCGGAATTACATACTGCGATCATGATCTAAATCTTAGGAAGCGACCATGACGCAAGTGACGACACAAAAAACATATCTAAATCGTCCTAAAGCTATTGGCATAACGGTACGTCGAGTACAATTCAATCCTAAAGCGATTCGCCGGCATTATTTTGCCAACTCACCGGTGATGTCGCATTTGTTGACGGCATTGTCATCGACCTTTCCCATTGGTGAGCAATTCTTTGTGCATAGCGTGCGCAATGTACGCGATAAAGTCAGTGATGAAAAATTGCAAGCTGAGATCGCTGCATTTATTGGACAAGAAGCGATGCATTCCAAAGCCCATGCTGAATTTAACGATGCTTGGCGCAGTGAAAGCTATAATTTAGATCGTTTCCAAGCATGGCTGGCACGTAAAGACAGCTATGTAAAAAATTTACATCCAAAAATACAGTTGGCAATTACCTGTGCATTTGAACATTTTACCGCTTTGCTTGGTGGCTATATTTTAAGACATCCTGAAGTGCTCAGTACTTTAGATGATGATGCAGTGAAACTTTGGGTGTGGCATGCGATTGAAGAGATTGAGCATCGTGCGGTAGCATTCGATGTATACCAGCATGTCTATGGTGATGACAAAATACGTCGCATGATTATGCGCAGTGTGACCACGGGTTTTGCAAGTCTTACGTTTTATTCTGCAACGAAGCTATTTATGCAGGATAAGAAAAAAAGTTTGCCAAAGCTGGGTGGAAATATTTTCGGCGCGTATTTGCTGGCAAAAATGTTTATTCAACTAGCGCCTGAATATTTGTCATATTACAAAGCAGAATTCCATCCGAGCGAAATTGATTACAGTCAGATCGTGAAATATTGGAAAGAACGTCTTGCTGATGAATATCAAATGGAAAGTTTTCAGACTGAAATTACACCGCAATTGTATAGTTAATTCAATATGATAAAAAAGCCCGAGTTGTGGGCTTTTTTTAATGCTGAATAATTTAGGAGTAGATGAATTTAATCACAAAGAAAATACATAATTCATTCGAAAAATAGGGTTAGAATAAATTTATTTAAACAATTACAAATAAATACTTGAGGTTAAGGGTTATGAATTCAATGAAAAAAAGCATGCTCGCAATCGCATTAGTCAGTACATTGACCCTGAGTGGTTGTGGCTATAACACATTACAAGTTAAAGACGAGGCCGTTACAGCAGCATGGTCTGAAGTACAAAACCAATATCAACGTCGTGCAGACTTGGTGCCTAATTTAGTGAATGTCGTAAAAGGCTATGCAAAACATGAAGAGCAAGTGCTAACGGAAGTAACGCAGGCACGTGCCAATGTAGCGGGTCTAAAAGTGGATAAAGAAGTATTGGAAGATCCAGCATTGTTCCAAAAATACCAAGAAGCACAGGCACAAATGACTAGCGCACTTTCACGTTTAATTGCTGTTTCGGAAAATTATCCAGACTTAAAAGCCAATGAGCAATTCCGTGATTTACAAGTTCAGTTAGAAGGCACTGAAAACCGTATCGCTGTCGCACGTAATCGCTACATTACTACGGTACAAGACTTTAACGGCTATGCACGCCAGTTCCCTCAAGTGATGACGGCTAAAGTCATTGGCATGGATACTAAACCTAACTTTAGCGCAGAGCAAAGTGCACAAACTGCACCGAAAGTTGATTTTAATTAATTGGCATCACTGCATTGTGAGGTGGGCTGATGGTGGATTTTGAGCTAAAACATACAGGTTTGTTATGGTTGCAGCGCATGGTTTTAGCATGCTTATTGTGTGTGGTGGGTTTCACACATGCAGAAACTGCCACCGCTACAGATGTAGATGCTGAAACAGTTGTTGTCGGTAAAATATTAAATGATCAGCAGTCAGCTACGCAAAAAGAAACAACAGCACAGCCTGAAATCAAAATTCAGCAGCCGAATATCGCCAATGATATGGCAGATGGCGAGTCGATTCGTGGCTTGCCGACCCTAAATGAACCTGTAGTTGATCAGGCAAATTTACTTTCTGCTGCTGAAAAGCAAGCCATTAGTCAGAAAATTCTACAGTTACACGAACAAGGTAAGGCACAAGTTGGTGTCGTGATTGTACCAACCACGGGTCAAGAAGATATTTTTGATTATGCTATGCGTGTTGCAGAAAAATGGCAACTCGGTTCAGCAAAACGTGACAATGGGATATTGATGGCGATCGCTGTAAATGATCATCGCATACAAATATTAACGGGTTATGGGTTAGAGGGAATCATGCCTGATATCATCGTTAGTCGAATTATCCGTAATCAAATCACGCCGTATTTTAAGCAAGCTCAGTATGCTCAAGGTATTAATGCTGGCTTAACAGAAATAACTCAAATTTTAAATCAAGACCCTGAAGTTGCCGCTCAAGCAGCCCAAGAGCTGAAAGAGCGTCAGGAACAAGCCTTACACGAGCAACAAGCCAAAGAGAAAACGTTTACAACGGTTCTCATCATTTTGGTGATTGGTATTTTTGCATCCTTTATTGTGGGTAAACGCTTAAGTGCGTCAACTGCAGCTGTTGCAGGTACCGTTGCGGGTTTGGTCAATGGTGCAGGTCTACTCACCAGTCTGTTGATGGGTGGGGCAATATTCTTTCTACTCATCACTGCTATTGCTCAAACCATTTTTCAAATGTTTCTTGCTGGTGGTGGGGGTGGTGGAGGTCGTGGCGGAGGCGGTGGCTTTGGTGGCGGAGGCTATAGCGGAGGCGGTGGTGGCTTTGGCGGTGGGGGAGCATCAGGTTCATGGTAACGAAAACAGAAACAACAGAAATTGTAACTTGTCCTAAAACACAGGAAATACAACAACCAAGTTTTAAACGCTGGTTGAAGCACTTCTTTTATATGCCTGCAGCAAACCGATTTTTTAATAAGCAAGATCAGCAGGCCATTGCTCAAGCGGTGACAGAAGCTGAACATGGCCATGTGGGCGAAATACAAGTGGTGATCGAAGGGCATATTCCTTCGAACCAAGCCTATTATCAAAATACCCGCGCACGTGCTGAACAGCTCTTTGCGGAACTGGGTGTGTGGGATACAGAATTTAATAGTGGTGTTTTACTTTATTTAAACTTATGTGAACGTCAGGTTGAAATTGTCATTGATCGTGGAATGAGACAGGCGACCGATGCCCAAGTGTGGCAGGATATTTGTGCGCGAATTATCCAAAGCATGCAAAATAAACAATACCGAACAGCTTTAACGGCAGGCGTAAAAGAGATTGGTGAAGTGATGGATCACTTTTATGCTGGAAAGTCTGTAGATAGAACGAATGAAATCGCAAATGAGCCAATAATTCTGCGCTAAAAAACGGTGATAAAGTGACACAAATCGTCACTTTTAAACACAAAAAGAGACGTAATGATTACAAAAAATAAAAATATTTTTTTAAAGTGCTGTTTTTTCTGTCGTTTTCACTATAATAATTCTTGGCACGCTCTGTGCTATTTATAAAACAAGCTACATAGCTTTATTAAATAATTAAATTAAAAAACATTTGTGGAGAATGTTATGAACGCTCAAAAAGGCTTTACGTTAATCGATACTCCATAAGTGTCCATATAAAATGAACAATCCATAAGTTAGTCGATATGGACATCATTAAAGTAGATCATAAATAATAAGCCAACTATGAAGCATAGATATTACTTCAGCCTTCTTTTGATACTCTCCTCGTTTAGCCATGCACAAGAATTAGACTTGATTCAATATTCAGATATTTCGACAGTTCCTCAAATTGCTTCTAATCAAAAAATCCAAACAGAACTTCAAGCATTGTTAAAACATGATTACCCAAAATTCCAAGCTAATTTTGAACATTATTCAGCGCCATATTTATTGAAAACAGACGAAGCTTTGTATTATGAAGGTAGGTCTGCATCTAGTTTAGATGCTTCATCGGCGATTGTTTTTAAAGATGGACGATTGTTTGCTGCAATTTATTTTGCTGAAACTAAGGTGCTAAAATATTTCAGTAATGACGCGAGTTGTTCAAAACAGTTACATCCTGCGATTCAAGTCTTTGCTCAGCAGCGTGAAATTCAAAGTATTGAGTATCAGACAGCTAGAGCGGATAGCGTTTTAAAATATCATCTTGGTTCGCCTGCTCAATGTGAGGCTTATATAGAAAAACTAAAGAAAGGAAACACAAGCTTTTTGAAAACTAAACCAAGATGAAAAATCTATAATGGCTCAATGGAAAGGTACGTGAGTCGTATAAAATAAATGGGGGAATATTTTTCCTTCAATAAGCTCAGGAAACTGTTGGCTGAGATTTCGGCGTGAGCTTAGTCGGATGCTTGTCGAAGCCATTGTGTGACAATATACTCCTATGGACTAATTTATACTCAACTTGCACAAATTATGTTGTGTTACGTATGTAACAAGTTGAAATTGTTAAAAAATAGGATAACTAAAAATGCAATCGACTGAATTAAAACAATTACCAGACTGGTTATTAGAACAGTTACCCCAAATGACTGAACCAGCAATTTTATCACTGCGGGATACGAAACTTGTTGTCACTTACCCTGATCGTACGGAAACAATTCACGATAGCTTAAAAGACGTACAACATCAGATCCATCATGTCAAATCGACAGATTTACAAATTCTACCAGAGATTTATCAATATTTTGGTGAAGATAAAGAAAATGGTGGCCTATTTTTTAAAACCTCTAAACATCTTTTTAGTCGTTTGTCTTCCTATACCGATCAAAATAAATTTGAGCATTTACGATCTGCTTTACAGACTGCCTTTGAAAATGAGCAAGCATATCTCGCAAATCCAACGGACTTTTTAACTGCCTATCATTTTATTGATACACACCCAGCCTTTTGGACGGTTACTGGCGATGTACCATCATGGTACTGGAATACATGGGGACATTGCCAAAATGTGTATCACGGTGTATATGAAGATGATGGGAAATTAGTGATTTATTTAGAGACTGGCTCACATCTCAATAAAGTAGAAGATGGTGGTAAATTATACCAAGAGCATTATCATGATTATCGTTTAGATGTTTGGGCAGATACGTTTGAACAGGCGTTTATCAAATTGGCGGCAATGGTGTATAAGTTTTTTGACCATCAAGGTTTTGAGCGTCCAGATGTGCCACATATAAAACCAGCATGGGTTCTGGAGCTTGATGAACAAATTGCAGAATTTAAAGAATGGAAAGATGAGGAGCTGTGAGTATTCACTCTTAGAGGAACGTCCACGAGTTGTTAAAATATGTCGTTTAAAACTTCTGTCAATGTTTGATTATTGTTACGATTGATCAATCTGGCAGACATGCCAAATGTTGTTGGCCCTGTAAAATATGCAAGTGATCCTAGACAGTATCGTGGACAACAAATCCCTCTAAATTCTTAAAATATTTCTGTTCAAAGGCTTCTGGGCTTAACCAGCCGTTTGAGGAAGGTGTAATCAATAGCTCTAGTCGTTTCCTCGGTGGTGCAGGAACCTATTTGCAGCTGCAAAAAGACCGCGAGCAATTACTCACAGTATTTTCGAATCGTGATGAAACCATCAAGCGTATGAAAAAAGGGGAAATTGCTTGCAAGACTAGCCTGTTTGGTGCTTGTACTAATCCTGATTCTTGCGAAAAAATTTCATTTACTGCAATTACGAGTTGTTTAAGTTGTGCTCATGCGGTGTTTGATACTAGCAGTGCAGAGAAGATGCAAAAAACAGTGCAACGACTGCAACGATTACGAGATACACAAGCACAAGGCAGTTTGCTATACGGGCAAATGGACAGCGATATTATGGCTCTAAATAAGACTATTCAAAAAATTAAAATGATCAATATTGAGGATTAAAACATGAGCGCTCTTAATGATTATTACGCTGCTTTAGAACGTTTAAAAGCCAACAAACCGACTATTTTACCAAAAGGTTCTGCCATTAATAATGACACTGTAGCATTAGAGGCAGGACGTAAGCGCGGTTCGATTAAAAAGAGCCGCCATGCTGCATTAATTGAGGCAATTGAGCAGGCTGGGCAGCAAGCAGGACAAAATGTACTTTCGCCTGCACAGCAGGTTGAACAAGCTAAAATCAAGACCAAAGCTGTGAAAAGTGATTATGAGCAGCTTAAAGAAGATTATGAAAAACTTTTAGAAAAATGCAATTCGTTGTTATTAGAAAATTTTGAGATAAAACAAAAAACGCATCTCTAGAGATGCGTTTTTAAAGTTAATTAACTAGCATCTACTTTACAGCTAATAATATCGCCAAGAGTACATACAGCTTTTCCTTTAGCAGTATCTTGTGGATTTTTAATAGTACCTACTAATTTGCCAGGAACTACAGTAGTAACATCCTTACCTCCAACCTGTTTAGTTTCAGTACTAGCAGCTGTATAAGTTAAATCCTTACAAGCACTTTTATAACCCTCTAATTCATCTTTATCCATTGGATTAGCACCTTCAGGGTCATTGATTCTAACGAATTGTTGACTCGCAAGACCTTTAGTTTCTGCAAGACAAGCAGTTTCAGAAGAACGCTTTGCATAATTTTGATAAGCAGGAATCGCAATTGCAGCAAGAATACCGATAATAGCGACTACAATCATGAGCTCGATAAGGGTGAAGCCCTGTTGATTTGATTTCATAACATTCTCCACAAATGTTTTGTTTAATTTAGTTATAAGCTTTGTAAGCTGATTTATAGTTTGCACAAAGTGTGCCAAAGTATATTATCTAACTAATCTACTAAAAATCAATACATTGTTGGGTGGATTAAAAAAAGTAAAAAAGCATAAAGTAAATTTATGTAACTAAGTGACAAAAATTGTTAGTTTTGTGAGATTTTGTTCTTTAAGTGGATCGTCACTATAAATTGCTGAATCATTGGGTGCTAAAAGTAGCTATAGCGTTTGGTCTAAATCATGATTCTTTGTGCAGGAATGAGAGTATTAAAAATCAAAAGTAATGTCCTATGCTGAATTTTTTATTGATGGTGGGGAGTAATAGAATGAAACGGCTCAAAGACTTCAAAATAACCGAACGAATATCTCGCCAAAATCTAGAAGTTTTGCCTATGCAATTGGGAGATGACGAAGCGACTCGTCGTATTGTAATGCATTATGTAAGAAGTGTAATCCGTAAGCATAGAGAAGAACTACAAAAGTTAGCTGATAAATGAGTTTGGTTTTTTCTATTCCATTTTTAGCTTTTCTACATTTTAAATTGTGTCATAACCATCCTGCTTTTTATAAAAATTCATCTTATCGTACTGAGTAAAAGCCATTTTCTGATATGGATAAAATGGAAAAATTTGTCCATTTAAAAGTATGTACATATGGACAAAATGAATAATGATATAAAACAAGATAATTCAATGGTTTGATGCGTGTCCATATAAAGTGACTTATGGATTGAATTGAATTAATGATCGTTGTTGCAATTATCGGTATTCTTGCTGCGATTGCGATTCCTGCTTATCAAAACTATACTAAGCGCTCAATTGATCAATCATGTTTAGCAACTGTTAAAAACTTTACCAACCAATTTATCTTGCATGAAAATGATCCAGATGGTGTAACAGCTATGCCAGCTATTGCTAACTTTAACATTACAGATAAATGCGAAATTGCTACTCAACCAGTGAAAGGCGATGAAACTATTGAAGCAGGTATTACGGGTGGTCAAAAGACTAAAGCTGTTTGTACAGTTGCATCAGGTAAATGCGAGCTACAATAAGTTGTAGTTTTACTCAAAAAAACGCATCTTAAGAGATGCGTTTTTTATTTTAACTCAAAATTTTCTAACAACAGTGAATTACACTTTTTCAGCAGTTTTTCATAATCTTCTTTAAGCTGCTCATAAGCACTTTATTTTTAAAATGTGTCATAAACTTTATCTACCATTAAGTAAAAGTTATGTTCTAGGTAGACAGAAATAAAAATTTTGAACATTCAAAAGTATGTCCATATAAAGTGACTTATGGAATGGATCTATGTCCGTAGAAGTAAGTTATAAAAATAAAAATACCCTACAAGTTGTGTCCAACTTATAGGGGTCAGTTCATTTGCAGGTTTTTTAATATTGATAGAAAAACTTTACATCTGACCCTGAATATAATTCTCTATACCTACAGTCTCGGTTAAATCGAGCTGTGTTGTTGCCCAATCCAGCCACTCTTCTTCTTTTTCTAAAATTTCTTGCACTAAGTCACGAGTCACATAATCCATTTCTTTTTCAGCTAAAGCCACAGCCTGTTGTATGGATTCAATATTCTCTTTAACCTTACGTACATCACAGTTCAACACTTCAACTGTATGTTGGCCGATATACAGCTTGCCCAAATGTTGTAAGTTTGGCAGACCTTCTAAAAACAGAATACGCTCAATAATTTTATCGGCATGCTTCATTTGACGAATTGATTCTTTATATTCCGCAGAGCCCAGTTGCTCAATGCCCCAATCGTTAAACATACGTGAATGAAGAAAATATTGGTTAATTGCAGTTAAATGATGATAAAGCACCTGATTTAACTGATTAATTACATCACGATTGCCTTTCATGTCTGACTCCTTAACTGCAATAAAGCTCGAACTAAGCAATATAAATTCGATATTAGAATAGAAATATCTTAAACAACAAAGTGCAAATTAGCGAGTGTTTTATAGAACAGCAAATGAAAATCACAATCAAAACAAGGCGCTAATTTTCAGAGCTTTAATAAATAAAAACCCGCTTAGAGTCAGAAGCGGGGGAGGAGGAATGGTCTGAGACCATTGGTTTTATAATTATGATTGTTAAGAAAATTTAAAAGCTTGGCTTATGCAGCAATTGCGATACGGGCTGCAATTTGTGCAACTTCATCACTAATAATCATACGTGCTTCAGGTGCACAGCGACCACAACAGGTGCCTAAATCAAGCATATCGCGTACTTCACGATAGCTTTCTGCACCATTGGCAATTGCATCTTTAATGTCTTGATCAGTAATACCACGGCACAAACAAACGTACATGAAATCAAACCAAGTGAATAAATGGGATAAGTAATATTATTGATAATTATTATCGTTTGTCAATAAAAATCATTTGAAAATGCTTTTAAAGTGATTGAGTTTTTGAATGAAAACTGTCATTTAAGCGGAAATCTGAGTAATGCTCAGATTTCCATGTGAGGTTTTTTGTTCTTTTGGAATGTGATACTTAGTGAATGGCTTAAGCAATGTTTACTAACTTATTGATTAATAATAACCACGCCATCCATTTCTACTAAAGCACCTTTTGGTAGGCTAGCTACACCGAGTGCTGCGCGTGCTGGGTAAGGCTGAGCAAAATATTCGCCCATAATTTGATTGACCAATTGGAAGTTAGAAAGGTCAGTGAGGAAAATATTCAGCTTAGCAATATCTGCTAGCGTACCACCTGCAGCTTCACATACCGCTTTTAAGTTGTCGAATACACGGCGAATTTGAGCTTCAATGCCTTCTACCAGCTCCATGCTATATGGATCTAAGCCAATTTGACCTGATAAATACAAAGTGTCGCCCACTAAAATGGCTTGTGAGTAAGTACCAATTGCAGCGGGTGCATTTTCAGTATGGATTACCTGGCGGGACATTTATTTCTCCTATTATCATCATGACACGGCACATATAAATATGCGGTGTCAGGTTAGCTGGCAACTTTCGCAGTTTCGTTGATGGCAACAGGTTGTGCCAAACGACTAATGCGTGGGAAGCCAAAATGCATTCTTAAATTACGGATAATTTCGGCAATTTGTTTACGGTTGTGTACAACAATATTCACATAGGTTTTTTCTTCATGTGCGCGGACAGTCTCTACACCCACTTTTTCTTTACGGCATAGATAGATCAGTTCTGAAATTTGCTCATCATTTAACAGCATGTTTAGGCATAAATAGGCTGTAAAACTAATATCTTCACTGTCTTCTGTAGTCCAGTGTAACGGCATGATATTTTCAGGATGTAAATGCTGTTCATGCAATAAATTATGACAACGAGAACGGTGCACAATCAAACCACGACGTGATAAATGCCCTTGAATTGGATCGCCTAAAACAGGGTTACAGCAGTGCGCATATTTAACGTCGACACCATCTGTGCCCAAGATCAAGCGTGCAGAGTTTGAAGTCTGAATGGTGTCTTGAGCATATAAGTGATTGGCAACTAATTGAGGCAGTAAATCACCCACGGCGATTTGTTCAAATAATTGTTCTTTATCATTTAAATGACGCCAATTCAGCACATTTTCCCAATCGGCTAATGTCAAATCACTCACAGAACGGTTAAAGAGTTTTAATGCGCGATTTAAAGCTTGCTGGCCAACTAAACGTTGTTCATCTTGGTCTTGGTCACGAAGGATATTTTGTAATGCACGACGGGCTTTTTGGGTGTTAATAAAGCTCAGCCAGTCAGGGTTTGGCGTTGCAAGAACATCGGTGATGATTTCAACGACTTGACCACTCAATAATGGCGTTGAAAGGGGTTTGGTTTCACCATTAATTTTCGCACCAACAGCATGGTTGCCCAAAAATAAGCTCGCTGAATAAGCAAAATCAACAGCTGTGGCACCCTGAGGTAGTTCATGCAAATGACCGTGTGGGGTATAAACCCAAATTTTTTCTTGATGTAGATAATCGAGTAATTCACTAAACGTGGTCTTGGCACATGCACCATCGACTAATACATTTAAATTTTGCATGGAGGCTTGGATCGCTGAACGACAAGCTTGTGGTGCATTTTCACCGAGGACCACACCAAAGCGTGCTGCTTTACGCATCAGTTCTGTTTGGATGGTCAGAGATAAAATAGTCTTTTCGCCTTTTAAGCGCATCATCAGTGACTGGTTGCCACCAGGGAGTGGGCGACGGATATGATCAGCGTAATTAAGAACTTTAAAGCTTTCTTTGAGGATGTCTGCAAGTCGGTCACAGTCTGCGATGCGTTGTAAAATAATTTCAAAGGCATGACTATGGGTGAGCTCTTGCAGATCGATATCGTTTTTTACAAAGTGGCGAAGTAATTCAATATTATTATTTTTCTTTTTAATTCGACCTGAAATATGGTGCTGTTCAAGTAGGGTAGTGAGGTTGTTTTCCCATTTGGTCTGGTATTCGCAGCGTTTCGGTTTGGTTTGTAATAAAGCTTCTTGAACATTGTTATACATATCTAAATCTAGATTTTGATAACACAAATGTTCAAGGTTGTCGGCCATTTCATTCATACCGACAAGGCGTGCCATTGGTACAAAAATTTCAAAGGTTTCTTGGGCAATACGAGCACGTTTGTCGGGGCGTAAAGCACCTAGTGTGGTCATATTGTGATAACGATCTGCCAGTTTAATAATAATGACACGTGGGTCTTGTAGGGTGGCTTGCAGAATTTTACGGAAGGATGCAGCTTTATTATATTCTTTATCACTAGAATGGCTGAGTTTGGTGACGCCATCGACGAGTTCAGCAACGGTCAGACCAAATTTTTCAGTAATATCTTGTTTGGTAAATTCGGTATCTTCGATGACATCATGCAGTAAAGCGGCCATTAAAGTTTCCGCATCAAGACGCATATGCGCCAAAATACAGCTCACCGCAATCGGGTGGAGGATGTAGGGTTCGCCACTTTTACGGGTAATACCATCATGGGCAATATCCGCATAGTCGCAAGCTTCAAGCACGCGTTCGACATCACTTACTGAAAGGTAAGCGTCGATTATCACATTTAACTGTTGCTTGGCTTGGCTGACCATTGGGCCTGGCATAGAACACCCTTTTACTACTGATTTACAAATGAAACGGTTAATACTTTAATGAAATGCATATTGCATGACTTGTCAATTTTTTAGTTTAAAAAATTGAAAATCTTTTTCGCCTGCTTTGCACTTCTTAAGCTTATGTTATAACTGTTCTGAGTAAAATATTAAAGAGAATCCATAAAAAAAGCCTAGTTAAAAACTAGGCTTTTAAGGTCAGGTTTATCTTATTGGAAAGAAAAACCGTCTAAGTTTAGGTTATTTGCAGAAAGAGCAAGGTCTAAACTTGAAGTTTGGTAGTCTTGTTCACGTTGTTTCAGGATGTCTTTAGAAACGTGACCAGCTGCAATTTCACGAAGTGCAACAACTGTAGGTTTGTCGTTGTCCCATTCAACAGTTGGTTCGATACCTTGACGTGCCAATTGACGCGCGCGTTTGCTTGCCACTAGTACAAGCTCAAAGCGGTTGTCTACATGGTCTAAACAATCTTCAACGGTTACGCGTGCCATAAGAATTCTCGTTTGAATATAAATTTTTAACAGACTGTGCAGTATAAGGTGCTTTGTCTATAGACTCAAGTTTTAATCACTGCTCAGTCGGCGTGATTAATTTTTCAATTAACTGCTGATGACGTGTCGCTTGCTGTTTTAAAACCAAGCGATTAGCAATAATCACAGACTCTAAATCATGTAAGGCTTTATTAAAATCATCATTAATAATGACGTAATCAAAATTTACATATTGCTGCATGTCTTCAACTGCGCAGCTTAAGCGATGTTCGATCACTTCAACTGAGTCAGTGCCACGGTTTGATAAGCGTTGGCGTAAGTCAAACTGACTTGGTGGGAGAATAAAAATTTGTCTAGATTCAGGAAAAAGTTTACGAACCTGTTCAGCACCTTGCCAGTCAATTTCAAGTAAAACGTCATGACCTTTGGCCAACTGTTCTTTTACTGTGCGCTGTGCAGTACCATAGTAGTTGCCAAAAACTTCAGCATATTCAATGAAACCACCTTCATTTACGAGCGCTAAAAAATCTTCTTTTTTTGCAAAATGGTAATGTACGCCGTCTAATTCGCCAGGACGCTGACCACGAGTCGTATGAGAAACAGAGACATGTAAATTGTTTACACGTTCAAGCAGGGCTTTAACGAGGGATGTTTTGCCCGTTCCCGATGCAGCAGAAACGACAAACAAGAGACCCGACATGATATTTTTCCTGATATGATAAAATATCTTCTCTATTTTAGAGTAGACGCGCGCCAAACTAAATAGTCAGACGTCTATTGTTTACATTTATTTCAAGTGATACCCGTAAAATTGAGTGGGCATTGAGGATTCTATGGAAATTGTTTTAGCTAATCCACGCGGTTTCTGTGCAGGTGTTGATCGCGCCATCGCGATTGTGAACCGTGCATTGGAATGCTTTAACCCACCCATTTATGTACGTCACGAAGTGGTACACAATAAATTTGTGGTGGACGACTTGCGTCAACGCGGTGCGATATTTGTGGATGAGCTGGATGAAGTGCCAGATGACAATATCGTGATCTTCAGTGCGCATGGTGTATCTAAAGCGGTACAACAAGAAGCTGAGCGCCGTGGGCTAAAAGTTTTTGATGCGACTTGCCCTTTGGTGACCAAGGTACATATAGAAGTGACCAAGTATGCCCGTGAAGGTGTGGAAGCAATTTTGATTGGTCATGAAGGTCATCCTGAGGTTGAAGGGACGATGGGCCAATATGACACCAAAAATGGTGGTTCGATTTATTTGGTTGAAGATGAACAAGATGTTGCTGATCTAAAAGTGGTGCATCCTGAAAAAGTAGCGTTTGTAACTCAGACAACGCTTTCTATAGATGACACAGCAAAAGTCATTGATGCCCTACGTCAGAAGTTCCCTGAAATTCAGGGGCCGCGTAAAGATGATATTTGTTATGCCACTCAAAACCGCCAAGATGCCGTACGTGATCTTGCCGAGCAATGTGATGTTGTACTGGTTGTGGGTTCACCGAACTCTTCGAACTCGAACCGATTACGTGAATTGGCTGAACGGATGGGTAAGCATGCGTATTTGGTAGATAATGCAGATCAGTTGCAACAAGAGTGGTTTGATGAACACACTAAAATTGGTGTAACTGCAGGAGCATCGGCACCTGAAATTTTAATTAAACAAGTAATTCAGCGCTTACAAGATTGGGGAGCAAAAGCGCCGCAAGAGTTGGATGGTCGTGAAGAAAATATTACATTTAGTTTGCCAAAAGAGTTACGTATTCCTGTAACACAGGCATAAAGTGTTAATGACTTAACATTCTGAATTTTTTTAAGAATTGACAGATAATTGCTTTTTGGCAATTATCTGTTTTTTTATGCCTTTTATCCTGATTTGTGTTTGTTTTGTAATTTAATTGGATATTATTTTTAATAGGGTAAAGTTTGGCGCGCCTTGGGGGGAGTATGCAGAAAAATAATGGATTTACGTTAATAGAGCTGATGGTGATTATAGCAATTTTGGCAATTGTGGCATCGGTAGCAGCACCTTCCTTTGTGGGTTTTTTGAAAGCGTATAAATTGAACCAAGCAAAAGAACAGGTAATTCAAGCCTTAAAAGATGGGCGAAGCAAAGCTGCAGCTAATAGAGCATTTGTTGTTGTTTGTCCATCAAAAGTAAAAGATGGTGATGTGATTTCTAAGGATAAATGTTTAGAAAATGCAAATGTTTCGGCTGCAGATAAGCAAACATTTCAAGATTCGAATCGAGTTGTTATTGCTAATCTAGCAACAGGGGTTGAAGTTAGTGGTGATACATACTTTGTTTTTGGGCCAACTGGAACTTCATTAGATAGTGTGAGCAATAAAGTTCCTAAAGCGAAAAAAATAGTAGTTTGTTCTGAATCTAAAACTAAAGAAATTGAGGTGACTGTACTTGGTAATGTGAATCTAAAAAATTCTGGAGTTTGTTCATGAATAAAAATAAATATCAATCGGGTGTTGGGTTGGTTGAAGTTTTAGTCGCACTCATTCTACTTGCAATAGGAGTGCTGGGTTATACAGCATTGCAATTACGTGCAGTAGATGCAACATCAGAAGCTCTTACACGTTCTCAAGCATCGTTAATTCTTAGAGGGTTAACTGAGAACATGAGAGCTAATCCTAGTGCTCAAGCTAGTTATCCAGCAGCCATAAAGAGTTATGAAAATTCAGTTGAACCAAAACCAGCACCAACATGTTTGGATAAACCTTGTTCATCTGCTGATTTTGCCAAATATGATGCATATTTGGCAGCACATGCTGCCAGCAATATTGGAATTAAAATTGTTATGGCTGAATGTCCTGGTGTTAATGCAATTAAAAGACAATGCTTATTTGCGGCATGGGATGAGACTGCAATAAATTTAAAAAGCACAAATTATAGTAACTGTATGAATGATAAGGGTATATATATTTATGGTGCAAGATGTTTGATGATGGAGGCTTATTAATATGTATTTAAATAAAATGAAGCTAACTCATCAAAAAGGATTCACCTTAGTCGAATTATTAATTGCAATTGTCATTGGACTGATTGTCGCTGCTGCTGCTCTGCAATTATTTTTAGGTGGAATTATATCTGCACGTATGCAAGAAGCGGGTGCAGACTTGCAAGATAGTGGTATTTTTGGGGTGGAATATATTGCTCGTGATGTGCGTTTAGCGAATTATGGAAATGAGAATAATCCAATTTTAACAAATATAACTCCTATGGGGGGAATTGTGCTTAGTAGTGGTGAAACCAATGCTAATTTGCTCTTAAAGGATGTTAGTGCTGATTTATTAACAAAATCTGGTGGTACTTCAAGTGTTGGCTCAAAAAGCGATCAGCTAACTATTCAATTTATAGCTCCCAATGACATGCTTAATTGCGAAGGTGTGAAAGTGAAAGCTAATGAATATGTAATTCAACGATACTTTTTACGAGCTGATGGATCTGCTTCAAATTTGGCATTAGCGTGTGATGCTAATTCTGCTGGCAGTAATGAAGTATCTATAGCAGGTTTAAACGATAAAAATAATGGTGAAATAGTAATGCCTCGAGTAGATCAATTGAGGTTTTATTTGGGAAGTAAAATTGGGGAAGAATTTGTTTATTACACAATTGATGAATACAAAAAGGTTGCAAAGGATGCGGTGCAACCTGATATTCCCCGCATTGTATCTATCCATGCCATGATGTTGGTACGTTCGAAAGATTCTGTGAGCAGTAAAGATCTAGACCCAAAAACTGATAGTTTTAAATTTTTAGATGGCGAAGTTATAGCTACAGATAAAACGACAAAATATGTACGACGCATGTATGCGACAACAATTGCTTTGCGAAATGGTTTGGGGGAAAAAGTCTATGAAAGCGCCCAATAATTTAAAGATTCAATCAGGCTCAACGATGATTGTTGTGATGCTAGTCCTTTTGTTGACCACTATAGTTGGTGTAATGTCAATAAGAACTGCAATGACTACTTTGAATATTTCTGCTAATGCGCAAGTAGGTCAATTATCTAGCCAAACTGCGGATACTCCAATTAATCAAATTTTTATTGAAGATATTATTAAGCAGACAAATTTGTCGAGCATCATAGGTAAGGCTCTAAAAGATAATGAAGTGGAGCCAGGTAATGAATATGTGTTTTGTTATAGACCTAAATCAACCATTAAGTTTGGGTCAGTAATGTCTATGGCAGTTCAGCATTTAGAAGGTGGCGGGACATTAAAACTCGTTGATGGCAGTGTTGATAATTATTGTGATTTGTCTGAAGACTATGGTAGCGCGCGTAAAGGTGTTGTAACCCAAATCGCGATTAAAATTCCTACAGACTCAACATCACTTCCGCCTTTGGCACTATTAGCAAGATCTACCAATGTGAGTGGTGGTCAAAACATGCCAGAAGGTGTTACTGAACAGAAGCGTATTCGCGTTACAACAACGGCTGTAATGCCTGCTTTTGCAAAAGATGTTTCAGTAGCTCAAAAATGCATGAGTGGTTTCATTAATGATGATACAGATACTGAAACTAAGGGCAAAGAAACAGTTGCTCAATGTCTAGTAAATTTAGGAATTCCAGTCAATACTCAAATGCAAGAATTTAACCTTCAAACATTTTTAAAAATGGTAAATGAGCCGACATAATTAAGAGGAATTAGGAAATGAAAATAGTAAAAAAGATTGCCTCACATAATTATGAAGGCAAAAGAAGTCAATTAAATTTAAGTTTAGTTGCAACGGGTGCTTTTTTTAGTACGCTTTTGATTACTTCATCTGTAGCACAAGCAACGGATTTGCAGATCTATATGGCACCAACGGCAGGTAAAAAAACCATTGTTATGATGCTTGATACATCAGGTTCTATGAATTATATAAAAGCTGATTATGAGGTTTGCTCTAATTCGACTTCTACTAGTGATAAAGTAATTACTGCCTTAAATTTGGCGAATGAAGATGGGAAAACATATATTGCACCTTCAGATACAAGCCCTTCTTATGACAGAAGATTTTGTTATGTTAGCAAATCTAAAACCAGTTCTATAAGTCAAGTTATCAAAGATGGTTGTGAAAGAGTCACTGATAAAACCTACCGTTGTTATGACCGCCTTACTCGCTTAAAAGATGGAATGTTCGCTTTTCTAAATAGTAATAATTCTACATTAAATGAAGTCAAGGTTGGGCTGGGTAACTACTCAGCTAGTGGTGATGGGCGGAGCGGGCAAATATTAGTACCTGCCGAAAAGTTAGACGGTGTTGGATCTACTCATCGGACAAGATTAAAAAATGCAATTAAGGATTTAACTGCAAAAAATGGTACACCGACAGCGCATGCATATGCTGAAGCAGCTGCATATTTAATGGGGACGAAAACAGGTTCAGTTGTTGCTTTAAGTGAAGCACCTGTATTTTTTACTTATGTTTCATACTGGGATAATTACTATAAGGTATGTGATACCTTTGATACTGCAGGTAAATTATGTACATCGTGGAGTAACGGTACTAGAGGTACTATCCCAAATTTTTATATTAATGGTCTTAATCAAAAAGACTGCAACGTGGATCGTATTTCTGGTAAATGTTATGTAAAAACTGGTAAACATACAGCCAATCTTGATAGTGGTTTTAATTTCTCAGACCGTACAACAAAAATTGCTGACTCAACTGCTTATAATTCACCACTACCTGCTGTTGACGACCGCCAAAGTTGTGATGGGCAGGGCGTATATGTTCTATCTGATGGTGCAGCTAACTCTACTAATGAATCTCGATCAATTAACCTAATGACAAATGCTTTAGGCGCAAAGGGAACTGATTTCGATTGTGAGGGTGGATTGAGTGAAGCTTTTGAGGGGTATAATCCAGGTGGATGGCGTTGTATAGGTGAGTTTGCAAAGAGGCTTTTTGATAAAAATAAGAACCCCGCTGGTATTTCGATACAAACTGCATTTGTCGGTTTTGGTAGTGATATGAGTGATTTAACAGAGCCTTATGTTTCTAATGCATGTAAATTAAGTTCAAGAACCCAGGCGGATAGAACATCCGACGATGCTTGCTCTCCAGGAAAAGCAACGTATGGTGTAGAAAATCCAGGCTATGGCAATGGTGGCTTCTTTATTGCAAATGACCCAGCAGAAGTGACTAGAAGTGTAGTTCAATTTATTGACAATATTGGTAAAAATCCGATTGATCCTCTGTCTACTGGAGCGATCTCTGTGCCAGTAGATGCTTTAAGTCCACATACTTTTCAGCCCTACGGTTATTTAAGAGCTTTAGAACCAAAGCCTGGGACTCTGAATATGATTTGGATGGGGAATTTGAAAAAATATCCTGTCAGTGGCGGAGCATTAAAATCTAAAGATGAGAGTAAATGGGTTTATGAGTCTGATGGTAGCTTTACTAAAGGTACTCAAGATATTTGGAATGACACGTCAAAAACTGATGACGCAGGTGTGGATATCGGTGGTGTTATATCTAAGTTGAAATTACCAACTGAGGCTGCACCAAATGGATATAGACCACTGTATAGTGATATTGGTAGCGTATCCTCTACAGGAGTAATTACTACTACAAGTAAAGGTAGTGGTTTATTTTATGTTTCTCAATCTACAACGACTCCAAATGATCTATTAAGTAATTTTGAAAATAACAGCAAATTAAAAAATTTAAGTACCGACATTAAATTAAAATTATTAAATTATTTTGGCTTTAATTTACCACTGACTCCTAGTGAAATGCCTAAAGAACTGAAAGCACCAGAATTAGCTACCAGTGCAATGGGAGCAAGTATTCATTCTTTTCCAGTTCAAATGACTTATTCTGGTGATTTAGATTCAAATGGTGATCTTGGTACGGTGAGAAAGCAGTCTGTACTTTATGGGAGTATGGAAGGAGCTTTAAGGATTGTGGATGGAACTTCGGGGATCGAACAAATGGTATTTGTTCCATCTGAAATTTTAAGTGACTCTACGGCATCCAAAGCCTTGGTTAAAGGGGAATCAGATCAAAATGGTGCAACTGCAGGTATTGGTGGTGCTTGGATTGTAGATTCAAAATATAATATTGTTAGTGAAACTGATGAGTCTGTCACAGTTAATGCAAGTAAGATGAACGTATACGGTGGTATGCGTATGGGGGGGAGGAGTTATTATGGTTTAGATGTTCTTAAGCCTACTGATCCTAAATTCTTATTTAAAGTTACTGGTGGTAGTGGTGAATATGCCAGAATGGGGCAAACTTGGTCTAAGCCTGTTTTAGCAAATATTCGCTACAAGGGTAAAATTACTCGTGTCATGATTGTTGGGGGTGGATATGATGCATGTTATGAAAATCCTCAATTTATTTTAGGGAAGGAAAACCCTGATGAGTTTCAAATAAAAAATCATGCAGGAACTGTTGTAGATAATTGTAAGAAATCAGAAGCACTTGGTAATGCAGTTTATATTATTCATGCTGAGACTGGTGAACGTATTTGGTGGGCAAGTAATACCGGAGCAAACACAAATAATACGGCTATGAAACATAGTGTTGTGAGTCGTATAAGTACTTTAGACCGGGATGGTGATGGTCTAATTGATAACTTATATTTTGGTGATTTGGGCGGGCAGGTTTTTCGAGTCGATTTGAATAATGCAGCTAATGCACAGCTTGGAAAGCGAGTTATACGTTTAGCAGATTTGAGTGTAGGTAAAGATGTCAATCAACATACACTTACAGCTGGAAATCAACCTCGTTTCTATCAGCCACCAACATTAACAATTCATGATGAAGGAAAAGATACTTTTTTATTGTTGGGTATTGCGTCTGGAGATCGAAGTACTCCGTTAGATGTTGCGCCAACGGAAGGTCGTGAAAAAATTAAACCATTTAACGCATTGACCAATAGACCAACAAATAAAGTATATGGCTTAATTGATCGAGATGTTGCGAATAGCTATTTGATTACTGGGAAATTGGATGGTACTGATATTGATCTTACAAAAGATATTACACTGGAAAAACTATATCCAAATCCTCAGACCATTTCTGGAAAGGTTGCGAGTCAATTTGCTATAGGTGGGAAGCTTGGATGGTATAGATCTTTATCGAGTGGGCCAGATGGAAAAGAAATTTTAACAGCTGTATTGAGTGATACAGATGGTAAAACAGTTTCAACAACAAGAACACCTGGTGGTTTAAAAGCCTTTGAGGAAGAACCAGCTGCAATTACAGGGCGTTTAATGGTTCCAGTATATGACCCGCAAGGAACAGGTATTGTTGATAGAAGTAATCCATGTCAACCTAGGGTGGTTGGGGAAACACATGTCCAGCAATTTTGTCTACCTTATGGGGCATGCTTGAACAGCACGGGAAATGTTGATACAACCAAGGATAAAGTAACAGGTTTCCAGATGTTGAATGGTAGAAACCAAAATGTATTGGGTGCAGGTATTCGTGGAATTTCTATGGGGCCAGATAATAATGCCGATGCAGAGCCTTTAAAAGGAGCTAATTGTGGCGCTCTAACGATCTTAGGTTTACAAAGTGGTAAGGGTAGATGGGAGTGTAATAAAATTTTAAATCCAACTCGATGGTATGAAAAATATGTCGAAGCTAAAAATAACTAAGGCAAACCCAGCAGCATATTTTATATGCCGCTGGGGAGCTAACTCGGGTTTTACATTGATTGAACTTATGATTGTTGTAGTCGTAATTTCAATTATCGCAGCAATTGCTATTCCTAGTTATCAAGATCAGGTACGTAAGGGAGTTGAGTCTCAAGCACAGCAAGAAGTGCAGAAAATTGCAGAACAACTTGAACGTTATAAATCAAAAAATTTTACTTATAAATATTTTGATCCTAATAGTATTTATCGTACTGATGCTAATTCTCCCGCTTTGGTAGAAATACCTGTTCCAGTAGGGGCTACTGGGGATAAAATAAAATATAAAATACTCGTAAAAGACCTTAATAGTCCCAAGAAAAATTTGGATGATGATGCTGTATGGGGGAATGGTTGGATGATACAGGCTTTAGTACAAAATGATCCAAAGAATTATAATATTCTTATGACAAGTGAAGGACTTCGTTGCAAAACTAGAGATACACTCAGTGAAACAGATATTACTTGCCCTGGCAGCAACGTAAAAGCTTGGTAATGTTAATATGAAGAAAACTGGATTTACGTTAATTGAAATATTAATTGTTATTGCTATTTTAGGTATTTTGGTAGCTATAGCTTTTCCATTGTATACAGGCTACGTAATAAAGGCGAACCGAGTAGGCGCACAAAGTGAATTACTCAAAATTGCAAGGAATTTATCAAATTATAAATTGGTAAAATATACTTATAAAGGCGTGGCCTTAAGTAACAATACTTTAAAAGAAAGCTATCCACTTACAGGGAAAGTTTTTTATGAAATTGAATTGTCTGTAGCGGCTGATAATATGTCTTGGAAATTGACTGCAACTCCACAGGGGCAGATGTTGAATACAGGCAATTTAACGTTAGATAGTACCGGCAAACAATGTTGGGAAAAAACTTCTGGCGCTTGTGAACCATGGGACGGCAAATAACCTCAAATTCAAAATTGTGGATAAACACTTTTTGATCTTTCATTCAGGGCAAATTTCACGTAAAATATTGCCCTCTATGAAAGGGGTTTGAAATGTATCGATGGTCGGTACAGGGATAATCCGTAAAAACTATAAGGTTCTATCATGGTTGTTATTCGTCTTGCACGCGGTGGTGCTAAAAAACGTCCGTTCTATCAAATCATTGTGACTGATAGCCGTAATGCACGTGACGGTCGTTTCATCGAACGTATCGGTTTCTTCAACCCTACAGCTCAAGGTAAAGCAGAAAAACTTCGTTTAGATGCTGACCGTTTTGCTCACTGGGTTTCACAAGGTGCTCAACCTTCAGAACGTGTTGCTTCTTTAGCTGCTGAAGCTAAGAAAGCTGCAGCTACTGCTTAATTAGTAGTAGGTTACCCATGACACCAACACAGAATGTTCCCGAAGATCGTATTCAGATTGGACAGCTACGTTCAGCATATGGATTAAATGGGTGGCTCTGGGTCTATTCCAATACAGAACCTATGAGCAATATTTTTGACTACCTCCCTTGGTACATTGAGACCAAAGCAGGTTGGCAAACAGTAGATGTAAAACGTTGGAAACCACATGGCAAAGGCTTGGTTGTTTCGCTAAAAGGTGTGAGTGATCGTACCGCGGCAGATAAGTTGGTTGGCGCAAATATCTGGATTTCTAAATCGCAACTGCCTCAAGCAGGCGTGGATGAGTACTACTGGTCAGATTTGAAGGGCTTAACAGTGTTAGGTCTTGGAGAAGATGAGCAAGAAGTCAACCTCGGTCAAATCCACGAATTGTTTGAAACAGGTGCTAACGACGTGATGGTAGTTCGCGCTACTGCTGACAGCGTCGATAGCGAAGAGCGAATGATTCCATGGCATAAAGATGTGGTACAGCGTGTTGATCTCGAAGCTGGTCGTATCTACGTAAATTGGGGCGTAGATTATTAATCCTTTAAGGATTGACGCAGCAGGAAAATAGAGGAGTCTGCGATGTTTTTTGCAGTCATTACGCTTTTTCCTGAAATGTTTGAAGCGATTACAGCCTACGGTATTAGCGGGCGCGCAGCAAAACGTGAGATTGTGCAAGTTCATTGTATCAATCCACGCGAATTTGCTGAGGGCAACTACAAAAGAGTGGATGAACGTCCATTTGGTGGTGGTCCAGGTATGGTGATGATGGCTGAGCCATTAGCGAAAGCAATTCATCGTGCCAAAGAGCTTGCCCAGCAAGCGGGTGCTGTTCATGTCCCTGTGGTGTATATGTCGCCGCAAGGAAAGACCTTAAATGAACATGCGGTACAAGATTTCGTCAAATATGATGGATTGATTGTATTGTGTGGTCGTTATGAAGGTGTGGATGAGCGTTTGATCCAACAATATGTTGATCAGGAATGGTCAATAGGCGATTACGTTTTATCTGGTGGTGAACTCCCTGCGATGGTTTTATTGGATAGTGTGATTCGGAGACTTCCGGGTGCAATGTCTGATGAACAATCACATGTGCAAGACTCATTTGTGGATGGTCTTTTAGATTGCCCACAATATACCAAGCCAGACCATTTTGAAGGTTTAGATGTTCCTGAAGTATTAAAATCAGGACATCATGCCAATATTGAGAAATGGCGGTTTTTGCAGCGATATCAACGCACTTTAGAACGCCGACCTGAGTTGGTTGAAAAAGTTGAATTGACCAAGCAGCAAAAGAAATGGCTAAAAGATTCCAAGGTTTAATTTTTTAAATCTTATATTAGGCTCTTTATGCATTGAAGCGGTCAAGCATAAAGGGAAAGTCAATCGGGTCTATGCGCTTTAGCCTCTAGCCCCAGCGATGATTAGACCTCTTCTAACTCGCATAATCGGAGATACCCCATGAGCGGTAAACATCCTTTAGTACAAGCTGTTGAAAATGCACAGTTGAAACAAGACATCCCTGCTTTTGCTCCTGGTGACACAGTAGTTGTTCAAGTTAAAGTAAAAGAAGGTGAGCGTGAACGTCTTCAGGCATTTGAAGGTGTTGTAATTGCTAAGAAAAATCGTGGTTTGAACTCTGCGTTCACAGTACGTAAAATTTCTAGCGGTTTCGGTGTTGAGCGTGTATTCCAAACTCACTCACCAATCGTTGCTGGTATCGAAGTGAAACGTCGAGGTGACGTTCGTCGTGCTAAACTTTACTACCTACGTGAATTGTCTGGTAAAGCTGCACGTATTCGTGAAAAATTACCAGCTCGTAAAGCAAAATAATTTGTTTTACAACGCTGTAAAAAATGCGCCTTTTGGCGCATTTTTTATGCGAGAAAGAAAATTATAAACCTTGAGATTTTAGGCGGTTTGCATGTTGACGATAGACATCGACAGGATCTGGTGCAAATAGCGCTTTGAGACCAAGCACTTGGTTGACTTCATCTAAATGGTTCCAGTTGTAGTTGTCACGAATGGTTTTACCAAATTTGGCACTACAGCGTGATACGAGGCCATCATTGTCTTTTCCGTCATCGATCAGTAATGCGGTCACTTTTAGGGCTGAGTCTAAATCTAAAATATTGGTGATTTGGCCCACACCTGTAAATGAATAGTTATAAATACCTTTTTCCACGCTATTGCCATCAGCACAATTGGATTTAGGCAAGCCCAGAGGGAATGCGGCATTGTACTTTGCAGAACCCGCTAGCGTTAAACTTGAACCACCTGCCAATGCGTCATGAGGGTAAGTCTTTGGATCTAGACCTTGCGCCCAAACGATGGCTTTAGAGACAAAATTCACAGCTCCAACCAAGGGTGCTTCCACAGCGGTGCCTTCAGCTTTTAAAATTAAGTCTGCAACAGGGGAGCCTTGATGAGGTCCTGCAACACTGGTTAATGAAGCCACGACATCTGGGCGAACACCGGCAACATAACGAATCGTTGGTCCACCATGGCTATGTCCAATTAAATTCACTTTATCTGCACCAGTGAGTGCTCGGATTTCAAGGACTTGTTGTAGAAGCTGTTCGCCACGCACTTCGGTAGAGTTAAAAGGCGATACGCGAGTTGCCCAAACATTTGCACCATTTCGGGCAAGATCAGGAAGGATTTGATACCAATAGTCGAGTCCAAATGAGTCCGTACCAACGGTAATAAAACCACCCATACCATGGTTAAATACGATTGGATATTTGGTCTTTGCATAGCTAGAACTAGCTTTGGCGGTGACTTGGGTTGCTTGCGAGGCAGATACATTACCGATGAACGTAGCTGCAATTAAACCTGCTAAAAATGGTCCGTATTTCATGAGCGATCCTCAATGTATTATTGTTTTATGACAATACTTATTGTCACTTCTAATAAAGCAATAAAGATCACCTGTTGCAAATTGAAAAAGATTAACTGTGACGCTAAATGTAACAAAATAAAAGATCACGAATTTTCAGATTGATAAAAGCAAATAAGAGGGCCGAAGCCCCCTTATTGCATTTAAATTTCAACGATAAGAATTAAAGTCCTTGCAGTTTTAAACGGTTGGCATGTTGACGGTACAGCGCCACAGGATCTTGTGCAAATAGGCCTGTTAAGCCGAACATCATATTGGCTAAATCGGTATGGTTAAGTTTGTAACTGTCATTAATGACTTTACCGATATAAGCACTACAACGTGCAACCATACCGTCATTGTCTTTATTGCCGTAAGACAATGGTCCGAGTTGCATCAGGATCGTATCGATATCAAGTAGATTTGTGGTTTGTGCAACACCGGTCCATGAATAGTACTGAATGCCTTTGCTGTCGACTTGCTTTAAGTTTTTGCTGCAATTTTCTGAAGATGCCAAAACACCGTCAGCTACAGCAGATTTTGCAACCGTACTGTTAAATGCAGCAGAACCTGTTTGTGATAATGATTTCATAGAAGCATCGAAATCAATTTCAAGCTCAGGTTTTGCCTGACCTAAAGCAATCAGTGGGCCGACAATATAGTCACCTAAAATATTGAAGGCAGTGCGAGAAAGTGAGTTGCCTTGAATATCATCCGCTACTTTAGAGCCGTGATAGGTTCCTGCAACACCTGTAATAGACGCAATGTACTGTGGTTTTGTTTGAGCAACATACAATACAGTTGGGCCGCCATGAGAGTGACCGATTAAGTTAAGTTTTGGCTTCCCTGTAATAGCCAAAACATCTTCAACTTGTGCAATTAACTGCTCGCCACGATGTGCTGTGGTGTTTGCAGGAGATAATTGCGCCGCGAATACGGTTGAGCCATTTCGTGCCATATCTGGCAAGATTTGGTACCAATAATCTAGTCCGATGGTGTTGGTGCCGATACGTGACCAACCGAGCCAACCATGCACCATTAAAATTGGATATTTGGTTTTTGCGTAGTCAGATTTTGCCGTTTCCTTCACCTGGAGGACGCTAGGCGCAGCTTGAGTGCTTGCCGATATACTCATCGCTAAGCCTGCAACTGCAGCTACAGAGGCCATCTTGGCCGTGTTTACTAAAGATCGCATAAATGTTCCTTGATCTGATGTTGTTTTTATTACTTTTTAATAATGAAAATACTCTCTGTTTTTAAGCAACATCTTTGTGATTGGCTAGGCCATATCTTTGATTTTAGAGAGTTTGAATAGACAAAGATGCCTTGTCATTTTTTCATGCTCGGTTTGAAATTCCATGTCATTTTAGGACATGGGCTGCATTCAGATGACATGCATATTTATATACATTTGTCTTTTATTTTGATCGTTTATTTTAGTTGTTATTATTGAATAACTTATTGAATTAATTTGTTTAATACTTACAAATAAAAACATTGTAAACAAAAAAGGACGTCCAAAGACGTCCTGTTCAGTGCTTAAAGGGAACCAACTTTTGAGGTTACAGTCCCTGTAATTTTAAACGATTGGCATGTTGGCGGTAGAGCGCAACTGGGTCAGGTGAAAATAGGCTGCGTAGGCCAAAGACCATATTCACTTCATCTAAGTGGTTGTGATTGTAGTCGTCACGGATCACTTGTCCGATGTGGGTGCTACAGCGTCCAACCAAACCGTCATTGTCACGATTTCCATAGGCCAAAGGGGCAAGCCGACTAATCACTGTATCTAATACATCTAATACATTCGTGGCTTGCGCTGTACCCGTCCATGAGTAGTAATACACGCCATTGTCGACTTTGGCACCCGACTGATTGCAGTTCGCCGCTAGTGCTGCGGTTGGAAATTTTGCATTAAATTCAGCAGAACCTTTTTCACTGATTGCGGTGAGTGATGCATCGACACTATTAGGGAGACTCGAGTTGCCTTCAGCCCAAGTAATAATCGGTGCTAAAAGTTGATCGCCAAGTACACCAAAGACTGAATTAATGGTTTTGTTGGCTTGGATCTTATCTGCGACTAGAGAGCCGCGATAAGTGCCTGCAACCCCAGTTACCGAAGCTACATATTCAGGCTTGATCGCTGCAATATAACGTGTGGTTGGCCCACCATGTGAATGACCAATGAGGTTCACTTTAGGTTGTCCGGTCAGGGCAAGGACTTCTTCGACTTGAGAGAGCAATTGCTCACCGCGAACTTCTGTCGACTCTAGCGGAGAAACTTGGGCAGCAAAGGTATTGGCACCGTTGCGGGCTAAATCCGGCAAAATTTGATAAAAATAATCCATGCCAAAGCTGTCAAAGCCAATGCGAGTAAACCCGAACATGCCATGGGTAAATACAATCGGGTATTTGGTCTTAGCATAGCTTGCCGAGCTATTGGCGGTGACATGTTGAAGTCCAGCTGCAGCTTGGGACTGTGAGGTTGCGGCAGCTGCTGAGGCAGCGATGATTGCGCATAAAAGAGCTTGTGGTTTTTTCATCATTTCATCCTGAAATTGAAGTTATTTTTAAATTGTTATTTGTACTTATTCTGCAAAAGGTAATTTTCCACCTTGATCATGTACAGATTCAAAGGTATTAACGCGGAGCTGATCTTCCTTGGATTTAAAATGTTGATTACGGAGCTGCTGTACTGCTTGTTGTTTAGTACTGTCACTCATATTGCTTTTCACAATACTGTCACGCTCTGTGAGATATTGATTCACGCTAGATTTCCAAGAGCTGCGCTGGTTGTCTAGATTTTCAAGGCGCTGAGTGGCTTCTGGACCAACTAAATTTAACCGCATTTGATGGATTTCTTCGCTTGATCCACCACGGGCTTTAATGTCCGCTGTGAGTTTGCGTAAATCTTCAAGTTTATTGATTTGTTCCAGATTTTCTTTCCAATCTTCTGGGAGTTCATCAAACAGGGCTTTTAGTTTTTTTGCTTTTTCAGACTCAGACAGTTTTTTGTCATTCACCACTTCCATGCGTTTCAGCGTGTATTCGTGATAGGTATTTTCCTTGCCAAATAAACCTTCAATTTCATAATCAGAAAAGAACTGTTTTCTTAAATCCTGAGTACTGCTATAGATCGAGCGATAATATTGTGGTGATTCTTTGTCGTCACTTGGTGGCTGTAAATTACCTAATTGTTCACGATATTTCATATAGCGATCCCACAAATCATAAATTTGTGACAGCGCCGGTTCTTTATGACCTTGTGCAATGTAGGTTTTAAAATCCTTTTTGATTTGATCTATCGACTTTTCACCATATTGAGTGATGAAATATTCAAAACAATTCCGTGTTTGTTCGTTCACGATCAGACGGTTTGAACCATCCATACTGATTTGACAGTTAACTTCTGTGTCTTGTTGACTTGGACTGAGCAGTGAAGAACCGCTTGTGGCTTGTGCTGTAGCATTTTCGCCCTGAGCTAAAGGCGTATTTTGTTGTTGAATCGATTGATCTGAAGGATCATTTTGTGATGTTTTTGGTGCAAGCCAATACATGAATGCGGCTGCCGCAATAACCACAATGGCTAAAATCAGCCAGAGTTTATTTTTTTGCATATCCCAATGCACCTTTATTCCGTTTTAATTGTTTTATGAGTTCTAAATGTGAACTCAATATGACATAAAAGAATGATAAAAACATAGAAAAGTTGTAAACGCTTAGCATGGATTGATACCATGGCGCAGTTCTCTTTTTGCCCTATTTTAGTCATGAAAAAAGCTTCTCCTAAGATTCAGCGTCGTCCAGTACATGGTGTATTTTTATTAAATAAGCCTTTGGGCATTAGCTCGAATGCTGCATTACAAAAAGTGCGTTGGTTGTATCGAGCACAAAAAGCAGGACATACAGGTGCGCTAGATCCATTAGCCTCAGGTTTATTGCCGATTTGTTTGGGTGAAGCGACTAAGTTTTCACATTTCTTGCTCGACTCGACCAAGCGTTATCAAACCACGGTCTTTTTAGGACACAGCACCACGACGGGTGATGTGGAGGGTGAGGTACTGATGGAACAAGCCGTACCTGTTTTGACGGAAGCCACGATTCAGCAGGTGTTGGCACAGTTCGTGGGAGATATTCAACAAACTCCACCGATGTATTCTGCGCTGAAAAAAGAAGGTCGCCCGCTGTACGAGTTGGCGCGTAAAGGCATAGAAATTGAGCGTGAAGCACGTCCAATTTCGATTTATGCCATCGAGTTATTATCATTTAGTGAGAATAGTATTACACTCGACATCACCTGTTCCAAAGGCACATATATTCGTGTTTTAGGCGAAGATATTGCCAAAGCATTGGGTACTTTTGGACATTTGACCTATCTACACCGTACGCAAACAGGGCATTTTGATCTTAACCCAAGCTTTACCATTGAATATTTAGAGAGTCTGACCGAAGCTGAGCGTGAAGCATTATTGCTGCCGGTGTATTCGCCTGTCGATCATTTCTGCAAAGTGCAAGCGCCGGAAGGTCGAGCTGAATATTTTAGTCGTGGAATGGAAAGTAATATTGAGCATGCTGCGGAAGCGCAGGTTTTGGTATTTGATGGTGAGCGTTGTTTAGGGCTGGCTGAAATTACAGACCGTAAACGTTTGGTGCCTAAGCGTGTGTTAAATCTAGAGTAGCTGATACAGCATTGAAGACTTCTTATGGACTTTGAAATTATTTTAAGCCTCTTATTTTTTGCATTTTTTGCCGGTGCAATTGATGCAGCAGTGGGGGGCGGAGGATTAATTCAAATTCCAGCCATTATGAATGCCATGCCGCACTTATCTCCGGCGACGGTGTTTGGCACCAATAAGTTGTCTTCGATTTTTGGTACAGCGTCAGCTTCCTATTCTTTTTTACGCCAAGTCAAACTCCGTTGGAAATTACTTGCGGTCATTGCAAGCTGTGCATTTGTTGCCTCCTTTGTGGGAGCAGCCTGTGTATCAATGATTCCAAAAGAAGTCTTACGTCCTTTCGTTTTGGTCATGTTGATCGTGATTGCGATCTATACCTTTGCCAAAAAACAATTTGGTCAGGTGCATGTACGCCAAGAACTGACTCCTAAAATCCTAGGTTTTGCCGCTATTGGTAGTCTGGTGATTGGCTTTTATGATGGCATCTTTGGACCTGGCACTGGCAGTTTCTTTATTTTCTTTTTTATTCGTTATCTACAAGCAGACTTTTTACATGCCTCTGCTTTGTCAAAAGTCGCCAACTTAACCACCAACCTTGCAGCACTGAGTTTTTTTGCGCCCACTGGCCATGTGTTATTTGCGATAGGCTTGATGATGGCTATAGCAAATATTTTAGGCTCGATCGTTGGTGTACGTGCGGCGATTAAATACGGCAGTGGTTTTATTCGAATTCTATTTTTGATTTTGGTGAGTATTTTGATTATACGGTTGGGTTATCAAACCTTTACGGGACAAGCTTAAAACAAATCTTAACAGAGCGTTGCTGAATTCTGTCGCTGAAATGATTAGTATGAAAATAAGCGACTCGTTTGAGTTGTGGATAATAATTAAATTGCATAATACACAATTAGCTAAGCATCAGAGGTCATCACTACAATGAATATATTTGAAGCTTTACGCCAAAGTCATGAAAAGCAACGAGAACTTGCTGAAAAACTCATTCAAACATCAGGGGATACACCTGAGCGTCGAGATTTATTTGAGCTGCTCAAAAATGAGTTATTTGCTCATGCTGTCGGGGAAGACCGATATTTTTATATTCCTTTAATGATGACCGATTCGGGGCTAAATATTACCCGTCATGCCTTGGCTGAACATCATGAAATGGACGAACTTTTAGAGCAGTTGACTGAGACTGAATTTAGCAATCCGGGCTGGCTGGCCATTGCCAAAAAACTTTCAGAAACAGTGCATCATCATTTACAGGAAGAGGAACACGGTTTCTTTCAACAAGCCGGTAAAATATTGGATGATAAGCAAAAAGAAGCCTTGGCCAAACAATATTTAGCCGAGTATAAAAAATATAAAAAAGCGGATAAAGACAGTCTGACCGGTTAAGTCCTGTATAGAATCTAGACTTTTTCGAACCTTGTATTTAAAAGCTTAGATGTAAGAGCGCTTAGACAATTTGTTGAAAAATGGCGGCAATCCCGCCATTTTTATTTAACTATTTTGCCTTTAAAAATTTAGCTGGCTGTTTCCGATTTAGAGGAACGCATCGTCACCCCGACTGAGGCGAGCATAATGCACACCAGTGCGATCCATTGCCACATGCCGATACGTTCTCCCAATAAAACCATACCCGTAATAGCTGCCAGAGCAGGTGAGATACTCGACAATGTGCCATAACTCAGCTTGCTTAGAATCTTCAAGGCTTTGAGGTCTAGGGCATAGGGAATCGCTGTGGCTAAAATGGCAATCAATAGTGCTTTAGGCCAATATTGTGTATCCAATAAAGCTGCTGCGTTGTTATAGAGGCCGATGGGTAATAAGGTCAATGCCGATAAACTAATGGCAATGGTCAGTGCATGCATGCCAATATTTTGGTGTACCACTTTTTGCCCGAAATAAATATAAAAGGCCCAACAGAGTCCGGCAGCCAAGGCACATGCCGCACCAATCAGTGAGAAATTACCACTCTGGGCTTGTCCCCAAGGCACCATCAACGCAATCCCTAAGATCGCCAAAAACACCCAAATATAGTCACTACGATTTTTAATCGACAGCAATGCCAAACCTAGAGGCCCAATAAACTCCAGTCCTACAGCAATGCCTTGAGGGAGTTTGCCCAGTGACATATAGAACAAGACATTCATGAGGCACAGGGCTGCGCTATAGCAGAGTAAATCACGCCATTTTAAAAATGACAGCCGTTTTAAAATGTGCCAAGAGCGGAACATCAAACAAATAATAATCGAGGCAAAACACAGCCTTAAAATGGTCACGCTCAGTGGGTCTAGTACCAAAAACAGTTGTTTGGCAAAGGAAGCACTGATCTGATAGGAGATCATGGAGAGCACCATGAAAACAACAGCAAGAAGTTGTGAATTTGGCATGCGGCACACAGTTGTTGGGCGGCGTTGAGCCCTATTTTTGAATCAGTACAGTATAGCGGTTAATGCTGACAGTTGAGTGAATTTTAACATTTGATCAAATCATGATGGGTTCTAAATTTAATATTCTAAGGTTCGGCGGATGTAAGAGCAGGACTGAGCACATCATGATTCAATTTGAATTCAAAAAATTGAGTCTGAGATTCATGCAGTTCATCCATTGTCAGTGGGAACATATTTTGAATTTAAATGACTTTGGCTTTTTGCGTGGTATAGGTACACCCAATCGAGGCACAGATGATGACAGCAAGGGCTAACCACTGGGTCCAAAGTAATTGTTCATTTAAGAAAACAAAACCAGAGAGTGCTGCAATTGCAGGTTCTAGGCTCATAAGCGTTCCGAAACTGAGTGCCGTTAAATTGCGGAGCGCAATCATTTCTAAGCTAAAGGGGATGGCACTGGCTAAGGTGGCTAAAGCAAGAAAATAAAAGAGGCTCATCGGTTCAAAGGCATGTGCAGGAATCCCTACAAATAATGCAATTGGCATGAGCATACACATGCCGACAAACATACCTAAACAAACCGTATGGTTGCCTGAAACGCCAGAGGGTTTCTGACCTGCCACAATATAGAGTGCCCAACAGGCACCTGCGCCAAGGGCGAGGGCAATGCCAACAGGATCAAGTCGTTGTGCAGCTTGGTCAAAAGGAAAAAGTAGGATAAGGCCTAAAATAGCCAGTCCGACCCAAATAAAGTCAAATTTTCGGCGTGCAGCAAATAGTGCGACACTGAGCGGGCCCATAAATTCAAAAGAGACGGCAATGCCGAGCGGGAGACGATCAATCGACAAGTAAAATAATACATTCATCCCTGCTAAGGCACAGCCATAGCTCAGAATAGACGACCATTTCACTTGTTTAAAATTGATCTGCCAAACTTTAAAAATAATCGCCAAGATCAAAGCGCCCAGCATTAAACGCATGGCCGAAACGGTCAGTATGGGAAATTGACCGAAAAGATATTTGGCAAAGGAACCGCTGCTTTGCATGCTGATCATGGCAATAAGCAAGATCAGCGGTGCTTGGACAGCCGGTGCAACTTTAAAATTTGGCATAGACTAAATTTGTTTCGATGACTCGAATAGCGGGAGATTGGCAAAAGCCAGATTTTAAAAGTCTACTACAATAAAAAAACCACAGCCCGAAGGCTGTGGCTTCAGTGTCTAATTAATTTAGAACAATACGCGAACGCGGATGGTACCTTCCACTTCGTGAAGAGTATCCAAAGCTTCTTTAGATGCAGTTGCATCAACGTCCATCACAAGATAGCCCACATCGCCTTTAGTCATTAATGACTGACCAGAGATGTTGATACCGTGTTCAGCAAACAAGTTGTTGATTTTTGAAAGAACGCCTGGCACGTTTTTGTGGATATGAAGTAAACGGTGTTTGCCTTCAGTCAACGGTAACGCGATTTCTGGGAAGTTCACTGCAGATAAAGTCATACCTTTATCAGAGTAAGCAACGAATTTTTCAGCAACTTCAAGACCGATGTTCGCTTGCGCTTCCATCGTAGAACCACCAACGTGAGGGGTTAAAATCACGTTGTCTAGGCCACGAAGTGGAGAAACGAATTCTTCACCGTTTGCTTTAGGTTCTTTAGGGAATACGTCTACAGCCGCACCAGCAATATGACCAGATTTGATTGCATCAGCAAGATCTTCAATGATGACACATGTACCACGTGCAGCATTGAGGAAGATTGCGCCTTCTTTCATTTGAGCAAATTGGTCTTTGCCGAAGAAGTTGCGAGTTGATGGAACGTCTGGAACGTGTAGAGATACGACATCTGCATTGGCAAGAAGTTCACCCATAGAACCGACTTGACGTGCATTACCCATTGGAAGCTTAGTCACGGCATCGTAATAAATTACGTGCATACCTAAACTTTCAGCAAGTACAGAAAGTTGCGAGCCAATCGAACCGTAACCAACAATACCTAAAGTTTTACCACGAGTTTCAAATGAACCAACTGCAGACTTGTTCCAACCACCACGGTGAGTTGAAGCAGATTTTGCAGGAACACCACGAAGTAATAGAATCGCTTCAGCAAGTACTAGTTCAGCAACTGAACGCGTATTTGAGTATGGTGCGTTAAATACTGGAATACCGCGAATCATTGCAGCATTTAAGTTCACTTGGTTTGTACCGATACAGAAACAACCCACAGCAATCAGTTTGTTCGCCGCTTCAAAAACTTCTTCAGTTAATTGAGTACGTGAACGAATACCAATGAAGTGAGCATCTTTAACCGCTTCTTTCAACGCTTCACCCTCAAGCGCAGTTTTACGGTAGTCAATGTTGGTGTATCCAGCAGCATTTAGAGTGTCGATTGCGTTTTGGTGAACGCCTTCTAACAACAAGAAACGAATTTTATCTTTAGGTAAAGAAAGATGTTGGCTCATTACGGCTCCGCTACAAAGGCCAAATTTAGTGCGCATATAATAGCATAGGAAGTCGCCTGATATACATTTCCTTTATGACCGACGTCATGGCTATTTTGGCGAATGATGAGTCAATATTTTTTAGATTTGGTCTAATTAACTTGGCCATATTCCTCGTGACATTTTGAAATCACGTTTTTCTTTGGGTTTTGTCAAAAAAAGCCCAGTTATAGCTTATAATGGAGCCGCTCAAAATCATCATGACCAATTCCCTGACATTTTGATGCGCTCTGTTTCAGGCTTTTTCCCTTGAAATATGCGTTACCGCAGTTTTGACTGAATGAAGTCTGGACCTTTAAAAAAACTTGTTTACTTCTTGCAAGGTCTGAAAACGATGAATGCTCCAGTCGCTTTAACCCCAGAGTTATTGACCCAATTGACCGCTATTGTTGGCGAAAGCCGAATTAAAACCGATGCGGATAGTCTCCAAAATTGGGGTCGTGACCATACTAAGCACTTCGATCCAAACCCGTCGGTCGTCGTTTTCCCTTCAAGCACAGAACAAGTTCAACAGATTGTAAAACTTGCCAACCAATTTAATGTAGCGATCACACCAAGTGGCGGTCGTACAGGTTTATCTGCGGGTGCTGTGGCTGCCAACGGTGAAATCGTGGTAAGCATGGACAAGATGAACCAAATCTTGGAATTCTTCCCAGCTGACCGTATGGTTCGCGTACAAGCAGGTGTAGTGACTGAACAACTTCAGAACTATGCTGAAGAACAAGGCATGTACTACCCAGTTGATTTTGCATCTTCAGGTTCATCTCAAATTGGCGGTAACATTGGTACCAATGCCGGTGGTATTAAAGTCATCAAATACGGTATGACACGTAACTGGGTGTTGGGCATGACTGTGGTCACAGGTAAAGGTGACGTCCTGCGCTTGAACAAAGGCATGATCAAAAACGCGACTGGTTATGCACTTCAACACTTATTTATTGGTGGTGAAGGTACACTAGGTTTAGTGACTGAAGCTGAAATCAAACTTGAACGTCAACCCCATGACTTACAAGTGTTGGTTCTCGGTGTGCCTGATTTTGATGCGATTATGCCTGTTCTACATGCCTTCCAAAAGAAAATCGACCTGACTGCATTTGAGTTCTTTGGTGAGCTTGCGATGCAAAAAGTATTGGACAATGGTCATGTGCAACGTCCGTTTGAAACACCATGTCCGTTCTATGTATTACTTGAGTTTGAAGCACCATTTGAACCGATCATGGATGCGGCAATGGAAATTTTTGAACATTGCATGGAACAAGGTTGGGTACTGGATGGCGTGATGAGCCAAAGCTTAGACCAAGTACATAGCTTATGGCGTTTACGCGAAGACATTTCAGAGTCAATCGCACCGTTCACACCATACAAAAATGACATCTCAGTTCTGATTACACATGTGCCTGCATTTATTAAAGAAATTGATGCAATTGTGGAAGCGAATTACCCAGACTTTGAAATTTGCTGGTTCGGTCATATTGGTGACGGTAACTTGCACTTAAATATTTTGAAACCTGCGGATTTAAGTAAAGATGAATTCTTTGCAAAATGCCAAGTGGTAAATAAATACGTATTTGAAACTGTGAAAAAATATGACGGTTCAATTTCAGCAGAACATGGCGTGGGTATGACCAAAAAGCCTTACCTCGATTACACACGTTCAGCAGAAGAAATCGAATATATGAAAGCATTGAAAAAAGTATTCGATCCAAATGCGATTATGAACCCAGGTAAATTGTTCGATCTTTAATTTTTTAAAGACGTACTAGAACGCATCTTCAGATGCGTTTTTTTATGGTTATAGCACGACTTTGTAGCCGCCTATGGATGAGAAACAGCACATTGATTTTGTGGAATGGACTACTTCTTTTACATTGCTTAAATAGTGTTTTGGACAAATGTTCGGCATGATAGGTCTGAATAATAAATTTGAGTTGCTTCTATGTATCGTTTAATTGCTGTGTCTGCATTGTGTGTGGGGATGTTGGCGGGTTGTGCGACAACGCAGAAAATTGTGTCTAAAGTCGGTTCTTCTGCTACACCACTCGATCAGGTATTAAAAGAACGTCCTGATTTGCGTAAAGAGTTGTCGACTGTGGAAATTCGTCAGTACTTTAACCGTGTTGAGTCGCCAAATGCGGGGCAGGTGAAAGTGACTGAAACGGGTTTAATGGATGATTCGGTGAAATCAATTCGTACTATTTATAGTTTTAGATTGGTGGATGGTGACTGGCAGCGTGTAAATACGCAAAAGGAATATCAGTGCCAACGTGGTAAAAATACCAAGACTTTCCAATCGGCGAAGTGTCCTTAAATTATAAAAAGTTAAGGTCTAAATTTCTTATTAAATATTCAGCATGACGGGGTCCTTTCATTTTAAATTCGATGATTGGAGCTCGTATCTACTTTTGTTTCGGCAAAAGTAGCAAAACCATCTTTCATCCGCAAAACTCGTCAAATACCATCTTCAATTGTGTAGGTCGCAGAAACTTTACATATTGAATGTGTCCTGACTCGGACAGTTGCGGATGAGTTTCCGCGTATCTTAATTTTCATCCTAAACATAGAATATTCAATCCTAAAAATTTTCTCGTGAGTTCGTATAGTTTTTAATAATATTGAACCGAATTCAAATCATGATCAGATTTCAATTGTATGATGAAAACCCTCGCTTTTATTCACGTCAATGATTCAGGCACACCTGTCGGTGACTTTGCTCCAGTGACTTCAGTTTTTTCCCATTATGAATTGGGCAATACTGTTTCGCCATTTTTATTACTCGACCATTTAGGGCCTGGGGTGCTGAAACCAACCCAACTGAAAAAAGGTGTGCTGGAACACCCACATCGAGGCTTTGAAACCGTCACCTTGGTGTTTAAAGGTGAACTTGAACATCATGATACGACTGGCGGCGGTGGCGTCATTGGTGAGGGCGATGTGCAGTGGATGACTGCTGCTTCAGGAATACAACACGAAGAAGTTTTTAGCCAAGCCTTTGCACAGCGGGGCGGAGCATTTGAAATCTTGCAACTTTGGGTCAATCTGCCTGCCAAAGATAAAATGAATCCTGCACGCTATCAGAGCTTAGCCAAAGCCAGTATTCCTGTAGTGGATTTAGCAGATAATGCAGGTTATGTACGGGTGATTGCCGGGCAATATTTAACAGCCCACGGCCCTGCAGAAACACATACACCTATGCAAGTATTTGATGTCTTTGTCAGAGCAAATCAAAGCATCACACTGCCTGCACAAGAAGGGGATACCACGCTGGTATATTTACGCTCGGGCAAGCTGAAATTTACTGAAACAGATGAACCGTTAAATGCACAGCATATGGCAGTTATGTCGAGCCAAGGTGAAAATGTAGAATTGACGGCAGTCGAAGATAGCCACATGTTGTATTTATCGGCGCAGCCTTTAAATGAGCCCATTTATGGGCGAGGTTATTTTGTGATGAATCATTTTGCAGAAGTCATGCAAGCCTATGAGGACCTAAAACAAGGTCGCTTTATCCAAAAAGCAGACAATGAAAAACCATAAAAGCGGTAGTTTAAAAAGACCAATACAACGCCAGCAAACACTGTTAAAATAGTCGGACTCAAACCGACAGATCGGTTCGTTGAAGTTCATTTTATCTCTATCTAGCGTCTTGTGAATACGACGCACATATGGCGGATACGCCGCAAATTCATTTTTAAAATTAATATTACAGTGCTCGTCATTGGGCTGAAGAGTCTCTCCCTATTTGTCAATTCAAGCTCGACAGCACACATTTGATATGTAGATAACAATGCAAAACGTACAAACCACAAAATTAAGTCGTGCCACCTTAATGTTTCCCTTGGCACTGGTTTTATTTGAATTTTCTGTCTATATCGGCAACGACTTAGTCCAACCCGCCATGCTTGCGATTACCCAAGAGTTTGGCGTGAGTAGTGCATGGGCACCCTCGTCGATGTCATTTTACTTATTGGGAGGTGCCTGTGTCGCTGCGATATTAGGACCCTTGTCAGACCGATTAGGCCGTAAAAAAGTCCTGTTGGGTGGTGTAGCGTTCTTTAGCTTATGCTGTTTAGCGATATTGCTCACACATAATATCGAAAGCTTTTTAACTTTGCGTTTTTTACAAGGTTTTGGCTTGTCGGTTATTTCAGCCGTGGGCTATGCCGCTGTTCAGGAAACTTTTGAAGAGCGAGATGCCATCAAAGTCATGGCGATCATGGCCAATATTTCACTACTGGCGCCACTGATCGGACCCGTCCTCGGTGCCTTTATGATTGATCACGTGTCATGGCATTGGGGTTTTATAGGAATCGCATTTCTATCTTTTCTGAGTTGGTTTGGTTTAAAAGCCAAGATGCCGGCTCAGCACATCAGCATCCCAAAGCAACCGGTGGGTTATATTATCGATGACTTTAAACAGGTGTTAAAAAACAAACGCTTTTTGGCACTGACACTGGGCCTACCAATGGTGGCAATGCCTCTGATGCTGTGGATTGCGCTATCTCCGGTCATATTGGTGGAGCAGCTTGGGCTGAGTAGCATGCAATACGGCATGGCGCAGTTTCCTGTTTTGGGCGGTCTGATCCTCGGTAATATTGTCCTGATTAAAATCATCGACAAATTGCCTCTAGGTCAGTCTGTGATGATCGGGCTACCTTTGATGTTACTCGGAACGAGCCTCGTGGTGATTGGGACGATGACTGAAAGTTATTTTCTGACATTGCTCATTCTTGGTATGACTTTAGTCAGTTTTGGTGAAGGGATTAGCTTTTCTGTGCTCTATCGATTTGCCTTAATGTCGTCTGAAATGTCGAAGGGCACTGTGGCTGCGGCAGTGTCTGTGATCATGATGCTGACGTTCTTTGCCGTGATTGAAATCGTGCGCGTGCTGTATGAAAACTTTGGCCTTTGGGCCTATAGTTTGGCAGGATTTACCCTCATTATCTTGTGGTTCAGCCTACCACGCTTGGTGGTGCGAGATATTATGCGACAACGTAAATTGACGGGTGAGTTTTAAATTCGAGTTCATGCCATTATAGAAAAAGCCCAATGCTGTGTAGAACAACATTGGGCTTTTTTATTTGTTGTATACCGTCTTAATTTGATGTTGCAGGTTGTTCTGCATTTTTTAATTTACGATCGAAAATAAACGGGCCAAAAGGCAAAATTGATGCAATTAAGCCCATTAGAAATACGCTAAGCGACCATTTTTGCTTTTCACAGACCACAAATAGCACCACCAAGAAGGCAATAAACAAGACGCCATGTCCCATACCGACGTATTTGACCAATATTGGATTATCCATCAGGTACTTCATTGGCATAGCAATGAACAATAATAATAAAAAGGAGATGCCTTCGAGTAGGCCCACAAAGCGTAAGGTCTTGATATTCATGCGAAGTCTAAATTCAAAGTGATTTCAGTCTTGAGTGTACCTGAAAGCACAGCAGGAACGAAGCGTTCCTGTTGAAATAATTGATCCGTATATTGAGTCTAAGTAATTGTTTTTAAAGTTAATTCTGAGTCATCTGCTCGGATTAATCTTCTAGATCCGTTAAGGCATCTTCAATTGAACCCTGATCAAATTCATAGTTACAGCCGAATAAAATCATTGGGCTTTTTCCGGTCATTTCAGACAGGCTTAGTTTTTGATTGATTGCATGCAGATCATCCGTTTCAGCTTCCGTACGTAGGATTTTTTCACCACGGAAAAACGGCAAATTGGCAAACATCCGATGCTGCTCAATACCATATTTTTGGGCAAGTTTTTTCACATCGGCTTGGCGATAGATTGCGAATACTGCATTGGAAGACAGGCCAATTTCTTGGGTCGGCATGCCAAAAAACTCTACAGCCTGCTTATTTTTATAGATATAAATAAACGGCTGATGTGGGTCATCATGGCGTTTCCAACCCAATTGGCCCAGAGCCTTTTCATAGTCGAGTAAAGTGTCATGGTAGGTGTCGTAATCGGCCTGACATTCCAAAATACGTTTTAAATCTTGTGTTGTCGGTGCTGCAAAAACAGAAGACGCAGCTAAACATGAGGTCGCCACAATCATAGGCAATATGAGGCGTTTAAAACCTAAACTAAGCATTTTCATCATGAGTCTCAAATGATTTTATTTAATTTCCGCCTGAATCAGCTGTGTTCGAAGCTGAATCAGTTCGGCTAATGTTTCTAATAATAAACTGATTTGCTTGAGCACCAGTTGTAGGTGATTAGACCGCATTTCTTCAGTGCTGAGTGTTTGAATTTCGAAAAGTTTTTGCTGAATTTTCTCAGGGTTGAGCGGTTTTTGCTGAATTAAGACGTCGTCTAGGGTGCTTTGACACCATTGCAGCAGTTCAAGGACTTGTTGGTCTTGTACTTGTTCACGGTGGCTCCCCAGTGCCGAAATATAACTGAGCTGACTATGGCTATACACCAAATAGCGAAAGGCGTGTTGTATCAAGTTCTGGTCGGGTTCAGGCTCGGTACTTAAACTTGAAATCATGCTCGACAATTCAGTTTGAGCATTATGGGCTGAACGACGGGCACGCCGATAATCAATGCTATTAGTTTTCCCATGGAGATATTGCTCAACTACGGCATCAAAATAATGCAAGGTCGCAGCAGAGCTTTTTTGAATGGTCTTGGAAATATTGCGAAAGTCCCAATCTGGCCAGATGACATTCACTGCGAACCATGCAATAAAACAGCCGAGTAGGGTATCAACGATACGCGGTAAAATAACTGCATAACCAGCGCCTTTTAAATTAAAAATCAGCAAGACCATTAAGGTTGCCATGAGGGTCGCCATGGCATATTTTTTGGCACTCAGATAGAAAAAGCACACGCCAAAAATAATCGTCAGTAGTAATTGACCTTCGACACTAGGCACAAAATACAAAATAGGAATGCCAAGTAAGACCCCTAATATGGTTCCCAATGTCCGCATTTTTAAACGACTTTTGGTCGCAAAATAACGCATCTGACAGACAAATAAACTGGTCAATAATATCCAGTAGCCATTTTTAGCAAAGGGCAATAGCGAAATGGCATAGCCCATCGCAAAGACAAAAGCGATGCGAACGGCATGGCGAAATAAGGCAGATTCGGGACTCAAATGCTGTTTCAGTTTGAGCCATAAATCATGCCAGCCATGAATATCGTCATCAAGTAAATTGAGGTTATCAATATGCTGCTGATAAGCCTGTTGCTGTGAATGATCTAAATCCTGCACATGCGAAAAACGTTCTTGCACACTGTCCAAATTACTCAAGATCAGCTGTAGGTTTTTCACTTCTATGTTTTGCGGATTATTGGCCATCCACTCCTGCAAAGAGGCATGCAAATGTGCCAGTGCTTGTGCGGTAATGGGATCAGGCTGATAGGGCTGTCGATGCAAAATACAGTAGGCCAACTGTTGGCAAGCCTGCGCTTGTAATCGAATATTTTTTTGAAAACGGAAAATTAAATCAGTACGGCTAAAATTTTGATGAATTTGTTCGTAGTGTAAATAATTCGCACTGGCCTGTTCGTGAATATCTTGTGCCAAGAAATATAAATTCAGCCAGTAGATGGTGTTTTTATTGGCTCTTGATGCTTTTAAACGGGTGAGTAAAGAAGCTTTGGTCGTGTTTAAACTCGGGATGACATCACTGTTTTTGAGTGATAATTCATACAGTAAGTGTTCCACATTGTCGACATTATCTGGGTCAAATAAGCGTGCTTTTGCATTCAGTACTTCGGCGATTTGTAAAAAACAACGCGAGAGATTGTCCTGTACGGGTAGGGTGGGTTTAATCAGGTAAAAAAGAATTGAGGTGAAGCCATACCATAAAGCCCCTAGAACAAAGCAACTGGGTTGAAAATACCAGGTCTCATATTCGCCCAAGCCGAACATGGTATAAATCGATAGTAAAATCGTGCCAAAAGATATCGTGGCATAGCGTTGCCCCAAAGCCCCCAATAAAATAAATCCTGCACTGGAAAGTGAAAGATACAAGATAAACAGCAGCTTATAGGGATAGAGAAAATCTAAAATACTACTGACACTAAAGAAGAGTACGCAGACATAGAGCAAATTACGCAGTCGGATGCTGAGTCGGTCATCAAAGTCGGTGAGTGCAGTGGCAATCGCACCTAAGGTGACGGGCACAATAAAACTATGAAAACCGAGAAAATATAATCCGAGCGTGGTGCCACTCAAAACAATACAAATTTGCAGGCAATACATAATGATTGCACTGGATTGAAACTGTTGAAACCAAGAGAGTCGCGTGTTCACAGAGTTATGAAGTATTTAAATGATTTTGTAAATTAGACTGAGCTTTTTTCTGTGAACTGTCAATTTTTATTCAATAGAAAAGCGGACTTAAAGTCCGCTTATTCAAATCTATGTGCAAGGTCGATTATTGAATCACACCACAGGCAATACGGTCACCGCCACCGCCTAGAGGTTTAGGGTCATCTGAGTAATTATCACCACCAGCATGGACCATGATGGCTAAGCCTTGTACATCCGCCAATTTCAAACGCGGTGCAATTAAATTCACTTTTGCTGTTCCGTCCGTTTGAACTTGAAGGATCGGTAAGTCACCCATGTGACCGGTTAACGGTGTACCGTGGTGAGGTGCCGCTTTAGGGTTAAAGTGCCCACCCGCAGCGAGTGCAGCACCCGCTTTTCCATCTTTTTCAGCTGGGGCACAAGAGCCTTTTTCATGAATATGGAAACCGTGTGGACCCGGAGGAAGCTGGGTTAAATTGGTATGAATAACCAAGCCAGCAGGGCTATCAACCAAGTTAATTTGACCGATGCTTTGACCAATACCTTGAGCAGTCACGGCATTGACCGTCACGGTTTTTGCATTCAGACCTGTTGAAGTCGAGGTACTCGCACAGCCTGTAAACATCAGGGCACTGACCGCAGCAAGCGCACCGAATTTAAATAGTGAAGACATGTTTGGCATCCTGTCTGTTTTTATGGAGTCTCAACCATTGAAACAGATGCGAATACAGGATGACAGATAATTTAAGTATTTGATTGTAATATTTGTTTAATGAATTCAAGCCTGAATTAAGGTTGTTCAGGCTTATCATCTATATTGTCTAAGTTATGTGCCAACGTTGCTTTGGGCATCATGACGGCTTCAATTTGGGTTTCATGCAACCATTCACGCCAAATGGCTAACAATACAGCCAAGATCACTGGCCCGATAAATAAACCAACAAGACCGAAACTGGCGATACCACCTAAAACACCGAACATGATTAATAAGAATGGAATCTGCGTTGCCCCTGAAATTACTAAAGGACGAATCACGTTATCGGCCGTACTCACCACACAAACACCCCAAGCCATGACGCCAATGGCTTCGATGGTTTGACCTTGTGAAAATAACCACAACGACACAGCGGTATATGAAATCGGTGGGCCAAAAGGAATCAGTGCCAACATGAAGGTAATGATGGTTAATAACATTGGGTTAGGCACATCGGCGACAAAATAGCTAACACCGGCAAGTAAAGCTTGGGCAATGGCGGTGAGACCGATGCCATACACGACGGCACGTGTAGTATCCGAAATAGTGGCAAGATAATGATGAATACGTGGCCCAATGACCATTTCGAGGGCTTTACTGACCTGACTTAAAATGGTTTGACCATCACGATAGAAGAAAAATAAAGACATCACGGCAAAACACAGCTTAAAGATATTTTTACTGACTTCGCCGACCAAAACTTTACCGTAGTTCAAATGCCCCTGAATCCAAATTTGTACCGATTGAATAATACTGTTTGGGTCATTGTTTAGCTCATGCAGGGTACGACTGACTTCTTTACCAATAAACGGCAGTTGGCGAATAAAATCAGGCACATTGACATGACCAGAGAAAACTTGCTTTTGTAATTCAAAATACAAGTTACGGCCTTCATGTTGTAACAAGAAGATTGCAAAAATCACTGGCAGACCTACCACGAGCACCACCAGTAAGATCATCAGCGCCGCACTTAGATTTGCACGATTGCCACAAAAACGATGTACCGATTGATACAGCGGCCAAGTCATATAAGCAATAATCGCTGCCCAAACAACGGGCACAATAAAGTATTTGAGTACGCTAAAGCTCAAAAAAATCAGGATAAAAAATAATCCGAACAATAAGACTTTTTGTAATGTAGGTGCGAACGTTGGCAATGCGTGCTCTGATTTTTTCATCATGTTGTGTTCAATCTTAACCGAAAAAAAAGCTCCCGAAAACGAGAGCTTGTTAACTTATGGTGAATATCTTTCAGGCTAGATCCTTGCAAGATTGGCCTTTATATCAACAAAATGTGGAATGATGGGTTAAAACCACTCGGCTTCGTCTTCAATAATGGCATTGAGCACAGGTTGCCATTGTTGTTGCATACCGAGGTACAATTTTTGCGTTTTGTCAAAAACCGAAAGACCTTGCATGGCAAGTTGACCATAAGCGGTACGTTCAGAAATCCAAGCAACGGGCTGTTGTTCAACTTTATTGAAAAAATCTTGAATTTCTTTGGAATGAGCAGAATTGGGTTTGACGCGATTAGCCAGCAATAGGATTTGGACTTTACCTTTACGAATTCGTTTAATTTCTTGCAAATGCTTTAAAAAACGACGGGTCGAGTCGATGTCGAAGAAAGATGGTTGCAGTGGGGTAATGATGGCATGGGCTTCACTCACCAACTGATCTGCATGTTCACCCGATAACGCACCCGGTGCATCGATAATCAGATATTCAATCCCTTTCGGCACATCACCAATCGACTTTTCATGACGCCAATCTAGGCTCTGAATTGGGGCGGCAGTCTCTGGGCGCTGTTTGAGCCATTGACGTGCAGACTTTTGATTGTCAGCATCTGCCAAGGCCACTTTATAACCTTTTTGCGCAAGTGCAGAGGCTAAACTGATTGCTGTGATGGTTTTGCCACAACCACCTTTTTGATTGGCAATTAATATCGTTTTCATCGACCTAAATAGATTTTATTCTGCTCATCCCTAGCATATCATTGTTTAATGCGGGGAATATGACAAAGAACCAAAGTCTAAGTTTTTTCTATACGTTTCGCTGTAATATCTTAAAAAGATTAGGAATTTTAAATGTCTGTCTGGATGGCCATGCTCATTGGCGCGTGTATTGGGATTGTACTGACCACCTTAATTTTAAGTGGCAGTCGCAATGGAAGGATTAAGGCAGAATACGAGCAATATATTGCAGAACTAGAATTGGAACATCAGCAGGCCTTGGCCCATGCACAAAAACGCAGTGTAAATACCAGTCGTGCTGTTTTAAAAGGCAAAATGGCCGAACAAATGGCGCCGATCATGCCTGAATTTCAGTATTTACCTAGCGATGCAAAGTTTCTCGGTGACCCGATCGATTATGTGGTTTTTGATGGCTATACCGACTTTCGTGATGGCGATGGCCTCGCTGAAGACATCGAAGTGGTGCTGATTGATATTAAAAGTGGTGGCGCACGTTTGACCAAAGGGCAACAAGCGATTGCTCAAGCCATTGCCGAAGGGCGAGTGCGTTTTGAAACCATCCGAATTGATTTTGAGCATATTTAAGCTCGCGTGATTCAGGCTCAGAACCGTCGAAAAGTAATAAGGACAGAATATTCACATGGAAAAACTCTTAGCGACTGCAGCCGTTTTTGCGCTCATGCTGTGGATATGGTCTGAATATTTTCGTGCCATTCCACATTTAGAGCAGACTGGTGTGCTGAAAAATTTTCAGGTCACAGCGACTCAGGCATTTTCCGGTGAATATTTGCTGTTGGATAAACGCTACTACAGTGCCAGTAGTCGTACATTACATCCGGCAGCACCGACCGTGGTGGGTGGCTTTCAAGACTTGGCCTATGTTAGCAATATTGATCTGCTACTGAGTTCAGGCGCAAATGATTTCCAGTCTTTAAAATATCATCTTGAATGGTCGCAGCAGAACCGCTGTTTTAACGTACAAGCGAAAGACGTGCCCTCGACACAAATTGAACAGCTCAAGTCCGAATTGCAAAATGTCAGTGTGATTGCTCAATCCGAAGACGTCGCAAATCGTATTCGCCGTTTAAAATCAGGGGATCGTGTGGAGATTTTGGGTGAATGGGTGGATGTGCATTCCACCAAAACAGGGAAGTCGTATAGCACCTTTAATGTGTTGAATAAAAAGCCCTGTCATATCCTAAAAATTAATGCCATTCGACTAATCAAAGACTAGGTACTTTTAACTAGATTTGATTGTGCTTAAACATGGCCTTGGAAGCTTTAACTCAACTTCTGTGCGCGGGCGAGCAACATGCGCTGTCCAATTTTTGGAATGCCTTCAGCATCAAAATACTGCGTTTCAAAACATTCAAACTGGGCATCTTCAAGCAACTTTTGCATATGACGATCCAGATGACAGCCATCCGCGACTTTCTTTTGAATGGGCGTCAATAAGTGTTGTAACTGCTTAATTTTCCCATTTTCATTGTGTTGTACATGCTCAACCAAATGAAATGTTCCTGTTGGTTTAAGGACACGGTAGATTTCTTCAAGCGCAGTTTCAATATCGGCAATGCTGCATAAGGTCCATGTACTCACGACATGATCTAGACTTTCATCTGCAAAGGGTAATTTTTCAGCACCGGCTAAAATATGCTGTACCTCAAAGGGTGCCGCATGTACACGTTCAGCAGCTAAATGAAAAATATCAGGATTGGGCTCAAGGGCAAAAACCGTATCGACATTTTGATAAAAGGCTAAATTCAAACCTGTACCAAAGCCAATTTCGAGTACTTCACCAGACACGGCTAACAGGAGTTCGCGTCGTTTATCCATCAGGCTCGGTACTTGCATGACTTGATTTAAAAGGTGCGGAAAAATGTGTTGTTGATAAAATTTATAAATCATAGCGAGTATTTTTGTTGGCTTTTTTTAAAGTGTAAATCATGTCTTTTTAATTTTAAATCATGTGATAGGGCGTGGATATGGGCCAATTGACTGAATAACAGCATTTTGTTACCAAGTTCATAAGGTTTATGCAGACTGTGTGCGTAATATAGAGTTACAACTAGTGAAAACGACATTCATCAGGCTCAACCAACGCGATTTTAAGCTCATGTTCAGGTTGGGGCATTATGAATAGATGAAGTCGGCTCAATTGCAGAATTAAAATTGAGTATTGTGAAGTATTACAGGGTAAGAGGATAACGCGATGATCAAGCGAATTGCATTAAGTACTGTGCTTGCAGGCTTTTTATTGAATGTCGGTGTCCAAGCATCTTCAGATTATAATATTGCCAAAGGCTTAGCACCTGCTGCCAAAGGCCAGTCGATTTCTACCTTGAAAGAATTTAAAGGTGATTTCCGAATTTTAGGTTCAAAAACCTATCAAACAGATGAACAAGCAAAATTTTCTCCGATCGATTATGCGGTCAGTTGGGGCTTATTTGCAGAGCCAGAAATTGCTCGTACGATTTCAGTCAATCAATATGACCGTTTCTTAAATTGGAAAATGGATCGTGTTCCTGTACCGCAAAAGCAAGCCATGATGATGGTGTCGAATATGCACATCATTCCTGCAAACCCGCAAATTGCTAAACAAATTACTCAAGTAAAACGTGGCGATCTTGTGCGTTTAAAAGGGGATTTGGTTGAGGTGAAAGACAAAGATTTGGTTTGGACTTCATCTTTGACCCCAACAGATACGGGTGATGGGGCTTGTGAAGTTTTTCGTGTCAGTTCTATTCAGTGGATTGAAAAAGTTAAAGGCTAAACTTCGATTGCATCGAGATCGTATTTGAAATCGGTGTGCATTAGATTCAAGGTAAAATAATTTGATGATGAAAATGACGATAAAGAAAAAGTTTATTTTGAGTCTAATGTTGGCGAGTGGTTTAGCGCTTGGTGGATGTACCAGTATGAGTTCAACTGTAGATGGGAAAACCCATGTATTTACTGAACAGCAAAGTTGTCCGACCTTGCTTGAGATGGATCGTGGACAAACTTTAGAAGTACTGTTAAACGAAAATCCAAGTACCGGATATGTATGGTCTTTGGCTGAGCAACCGAAACTTTTTAAAGTTGAAGAAGTGTTTCAATCAGCTCAACAACAACAAGCTGCTGCTGCAGATGCGACACCAGTGCTTGGTGCAGGCGGTCAAAAAACTTATCGTTTTACCGCAACGACTGCAGGTGAAGAATTACTACATTTGAAGCATGCACGAGCTTGGGAAAAAACCGCGATGGCTGAATGGACTTGTAGAGTACGAGTGTCCTGATTTGAACTGATGATGAACGATAAAAAAAGCCAGTATTTGTACTGGCTTTTTTATTGCAGACGAACTGATTTAGAACGTCCATCTAAGCATTATTTCGCGCTGAGCGCTTGACCGTCAAATTGAATACCTTCCCAACCATTTTGCATAAATTGGCGAATGTTTTGGTGGTCAGTTGCGTCTGGTGTTGCCAATACAGCAGCATAATGTTCAGCAAAAAGACTTAATGTTTCAGCTTGGTTTAGACCATTCAATTGGGCAAAAGAAAACACTTTGGCACTGCCTTGGTTTTCAGTTGCTGCATTGGCTTGTTTGCCATTGGTAAAAGCGGTTGCTGTATGGTTATAACGCGCTTCAATAAATGCAATCACATCTGAAAATTTCGCAGTCCCTGCTTGAAGTTGATCTAATAATTCCTGAGCCATAATGTCCTCTTTCAATAAAAAATACCGCAAAGTGTTGCAGACTATAGCAAGCTTTGGCCCAAACATTTAACACTATTTGCGTAAATTAAATGCGTGTATATTGAAGGGCGACCTTAGGCAGTCTGTTGCCTAAATTGTAGATACCAATGATGTTGAAGTAGGACAATTATGAACTGGCTTTTGGTCGCATGTGGCGGCGCAATTGGGGCAACACTTCGCTATGCAGCAGGACTGTTATTGGCCAAGCCAACCGTGCTCTTTCCGTGGGCAACATGGTGGGTGAATATTTTAGGTTGCTTTTGTGCAGGTGTGTTCTTTGCATTTAGCCAAAAATATCCCGTTCTACAAAATGAAGCACGCTTATTGCTTATGGTCGGGATCTTAGGTGGCTTTACCACATTTTCCAGTTTCGGCTTAGAAACCTTTCAACTGCTCAGACAAGGGCAAAGTGGGCTGGCATTTAGTTATGCCATTTCTAGTGTGGTGATTGGTGTCATCGTATTGGGGCTGGGATATTACTTATTTCAGTCGATTTTAAAAATAGATGTTTAAAACAACGCTTGAAAACCACAAAATTTCAGACATAAAAAAAAGAAGCTCAGGCTGGAGGAGGGGAACCCTGAACTTCTTCAATGCTTTAATTTTAAAAGCAAAAACTTAATCGAAACTGAACTTATTGTGAGCGTTTGAAACGTGCAAAGCGTTTATTAAAGTTCGCAATACGTCCTTCATTATTTACTTGACGTTGTTCACCTGTATAAAAAGGATGTGATGCACTTGAGATATCGAGCGTCACATATGGATAAGTTTTGCCTTCAAACTCTTTGGTTTGATTGGTGCTTAAGGTACTGCCAATGACAAAAAAGGCATTTGCATTGGTGTCATGAAAGAGCACTTCACGGTATTCGGGATGGATGTTGGCACGCATTCTTCTGTTCCTTAAATTTATTGATTAAAGAAACGTTATAACATAACAATTAAAAATGCAAATATTGCCCGAAATTCGTCAGGCAATCAGCGCTTCATGTTCCCTTAAGCGCTAGGTGGGACCAACTCATCAAAAAGATCATTGAGATTGTCATTCACTTTCAAATGAATCAAATTCCAATAATGTCCTGAAACAGTCCGGTTCACCATCAAGGTATCCGGTGACGGTTTAAACACATCCCAGTATTTAAGAGATGGCTTAATTAATTCTACCCCGTCATGGTGCGCTGAATTTTCAGCAAAGTCGTATTGTGTGGTTAGCGGACGCATCAGCACTTCCAGCCATTGTTCATACAACTCCGCAGGGAATTTACCGAGTTCATTGAGTGAATGTAAGGCATCGAGTTGCTGTTCCATCAGCGGAATATCGTGCTTGCGTGCAGCATTGATCAATTGCTTAAAGTGCGACACGATTTCAGGAGACAGGGTTTTCACACCGCCGTAGTCATATACGATGACTGAACCATCTTCACGAAAGGCGAAGTTGCCCGGATGTGGGTCACAGTGGAAACGTTTAAGGAAGAAAATTTCACGGCCAATGGCACGGAATAACCGTCTTCCCAAGGCATTTCGTGTTTCTTGTGACCATGTGCTGGCAGTTTCTATACTGTCGCCAAGCTCTAGACTTAGAGTCAAAATATGACGTGAAGAATAATCTTTATAGACCTGTGGAATGATGATTTTGTCATCCAGCGCACTATGAAACGCACGGGCCACATCTAAGTTTTGCGCTTCAATTTCGTAGTTCAGTTCGTTGTCCAAACTGTCCTGAATTTCACGAAATAGCTTGTCTTGTAACTTCCGATCAATTTTCAATACGCCCATCAGACGAAGGGCAAGCCGAACTTGTTTTAAATCACTTTCACAGGCTTCTTCGACACCCGGATATTGCACTTTCACCACCACCTGCTGACCATTAGGTAACACGGCTTTATGCACCTGCCCAATGGATGCAGCGGCAAAAGGTTGTTCTTCAAAACTTTTAAAAATTTGCGCGAGGGGTTTGCCGAGTTCTTGTTCTACTTGAGCCTTAATTTCAGCAAAAGGCATGGCTGGCGCTTGGCGTTGTAATTTACTGATCGCTTTTGCGACTTCAGGTGGAAAAATGTCTTTGTACTGCGAGGCAATTTGTCCGACTTTCATCACCGCACCTTTCATTTCACCCAAAGTATCTGCAATTTGCAGACCGATGTCCTGAAAAAGTTTACTGCGAGATGCATTTTTCTGTTCTTCATCGGCAGTGATATTGCGGATGGAATTGGAAACGGTTTTAGTAGCAATGCTTGCCGTCATACTGGCAAGTTTCATAAAGCGACGACCCGGTGTGCTAGCCGTTTTTGCCATGTGATGTTCCTCAAGATCATCATTTATTATCTATTACCGATCATAGGCGACAAAACACAAACTGCCTACTTTAAATTGTTAAGACTTTATTTCTATTGATAAAATGATGGGCAAAAATGTAAATACTGAAAATAATTCAGGCAAATTTAAGCCACACGCTGAATGGTTTAAAATATCGCGTCGCTAGAAGAGAACTGAACGATGAAAGTGTATCGCTATTTAACTGGTAAAGATGATGTCAATTTCTGTGCCCGTGTGACCAAAGCTTTAAATGAAGGCTATGAATTGTATGGCTCGCCAACCATGAGTTTTAATGGGACAGATGTGATCGTCGGGCAGGCGATCGTGAAAGACGTAGAAGATGACAGCCAAGTGCCACAAGGTTTAAAAAATGCCATCGAGGCGCTTAATTAGTTGGCTTTTGCTGCTTCGCTAGATTCAGTTTTTTCCAGTTCTAAATGTGGACCGAGATATTTACTGCATTGGTTATGGTGTAAATTTTCATTCAATGTGATGAGGTTTTGCGTCACGATAAAATCCTGATCGTCCGCAGAGGCAAACTTTTGATTGGCCTTAATGAAGTCCTGATAGGTATACGCCATACCAGACTGCTGACAACTTAATTTTAAACGTGCGGTATATGAGTCCGCCTGTTGTTCATGATAAAAGCGAAAGGCTGTCCAAAGTGCTTGATTGATGTAATCAAATTCGGGTTGTGATTGGACTTTGATGGGTGCGTGATATAAAGGAAATTCATGTCGGTTGATCGTTTGTTCAGCTTGTAGTGACATGGAAAAGCCTAAGCTCAGACAGAGACTGATCGAGCGAAATACATGGGACATGTTTATTTTCCTCTTCTTCGTGCTTTTTATTTATGGCATTGCTATGCAGGGTGTTAATTTGCATTAATCTTCTGCATAGCGTAGCCGTATTTTTAAGTAACTTTTTAGATGATTTTTTAGGGCTTATCCCGCATGTGCTAAACGTTTATTCATCATAAATAAACGTGTAAGTAGCAGTATACATGCGACAGTCAGACCCACAATCAGGCCAATCCAAACGCCTGCAGCACCAGTCGTAGTGAAGCGTGCAAGATAGATCCCGACAGGGAAGGCAATGATCCAATACGCGATCATAGTGATCCACATCGGTCCTTTGGTGTCTTGCATACCGCGTAAGCACCCTGCGGCACTGACTTGCCATGCATCCATTAATTGATAGGCAATAGCGAACAAGACCAAGTACACGGCAAGCTGAGTCACATCATAGTCATTGGTATAGAGTGACACAATTTCATTACGTAAAAGCCAAAGCAGCAGCATGGTAATTAGGGCAAATACCGTCCCTGTCAACATACCGACTTTCTGGACTTTTCGCATAGCTAGCCAGTTTTTTTCCCCATAATAGGTACCGACCCGAATGGTCAGCGCAATCGCTAGTGACATTGGAATCATAAACAATTGCGAGGTAATCGAAATGGCGACTTGATGCGCGGCAATGGTAACTTCGCCTAAGGGACTCAACACAATAGCGGCTGTACTAAAAATACTGACTTCAAAGAAAATAGCTAAGCCAATGGGAAAGCCGAGTTTTAAAATACGTTTGATCCATTCACTGTTCATTTTTTCAAAAGCAGCGAAAGGTTGGGTTTTTTGATAGGCTGATCCTTTGAAAACGTACATCGCCAAAGCAAAGAACATCAACCATTGCAAAATCGCGGTGGCAAAACCACATCCTGCAGAACCTAATTCAGGGACTGGGCCTAAACCATACATAAAAATAAAGTTCAGTGGAATTAACACCAATAAGGCCAGCAGACTCAGCACAGTGACTGGACGTGGATGCCCCAATGCTTCTGAGTAACCACGTAAAGCTGCGTACATGGTGACAGCAGGCATACCTAAACTAATGGCGTGTAAGAATAAGCTCGCCTTCGGAAGTAATACTTCAGGGACACCCAATAACGGTAAAAGCAGCGGCATAGCTTGTAAGACTAATGCGGCAATGATCCCTAAAAATAATGCGACCCACACAGACTGACGGGCGATGGTGGCAATTTTTTCAGGCGTGCGAGCACCATTGGCTTCTGCCACTAATGGGGTGGTTGCAATCATAATGCCGCTGAACAGCAGCATGACCGGTATCCATAAACCGACCCCGACCGCAATGGCTGCAAGGTCATTGGCGGACATGTGTCCAGCCATGATGGTATCAATGAGACCAAATCCCGCTTGCGCAAACTGCGTGATCAATATCGGGATCATTAAATGAAACAGTTGTTTTAATTCATACTTGCTGCTTGTTACAGCCGTGACAGTAGACACAGAATGTACTCATTTCTTGTGAGGTGCTTAGGAATGAGGTCTTAGCGTTGGAAAGTGAGAAGCACACCAATAAAAATCACCACGCCACCCAATAAGCGTTGCCAGTTAATCGGGGTTTTTTCAGTGCCGAGCAAGCCAAAATGGTCAAATACCATCGACATTAAGATCTGTCCAAAAATAATCAGACCGGAGAGGGATAAAAAACCCAGTTTCGGTGCGGTATAAATACTGATACTGATGGCATAAACACCCAAACATCCCCCCAGCCATAAATACCAAGGGATTTGAGCAAAACTTGCAAAGTCCGGTTTTTCGGCCGATTGAAAAAACACCATAAAGGCGAGGACTATTGTACCAACCAAAAAAGAAAAAAGGGCAGCTTGCAGCGGTGAATATAAATATTCACGCAATTGGCTGTTGATCGCTGTTTGAATGGTCATAGCGATACCAACACCCATCGCGAGCGGCAGTAAGTACAATAAATGGCTGCTTATTTTCATCTTCTAATCATCTAATTCTTCTTTAATTTTATTAGTCTACTGTATTGTGGATGAGTTTTCATAAGCGCTCTGATGCAGTCATGTTAAAATGCGCTTACTTCTTTTGTTCCTTTTGAGCATTTTCCTTGGCTGAATTAAATCCTGCAGTTGTTCCGTTATCTTTATACATTCACATGCCGTGGTGTGTGCGCAAATGTCCATACTGTGACTTTAATTCGCATGCGGTGCCGAATGGTGAATTGTCTTTGGACTTAGAACAAGAATATTTACAGGCGTTGGTTGAAGACTTTAAAACCCAAGTCGATTTTGCTCAGGGTCGCCTGATCCATAGTGTATTTATTGGTGGTGGGACACCATCTTTGATTTCTGCCCAAGGCTATCAATGGTTATTTGCTCAGCTCAAAGCGTTGCTACCGTTTGAAGCAGGTTGTGAAATCACCTTGGAAGCCAATCCCGGTACGGTTGAGCACGATCCTTTTTCCGGTTATTTAGATGCAGGGATCAATCGTCTATCTATCGGTGTGCAAAGTTTTAATACCGACCAGCTGAAAAAGCTGGGGAGGATTCATTCGAATGATGATGCGATTTCTGCCATTCAGCATGCAAAAGAGGTGGGTTTTGAACGAGTAAATGTCGACTTGATGCATGGCCTGCCTGAACAAACCATTGAGCAAGCGCTTTTGGATTTAAAACTTGCTGTGGAAAATGGGGCAACCCATGTGTCGTGGTATCAATTGACCATTGAACCCAATACAGTTTTTTTCCGCACAAAACCAATTTTACCTGTCGATGATGTGCTTGAAGATATTCAAGAACAGGGCGAAGCCTATTTAACAGCGCAAGGCTTTATCAATTATGAAGTATCGGCATGGCGTAAAGAAAAGCCGTCGGCACATAATTTAAATTATTGGCAGTTTGGCGATTATTTGGCGATTGGCGCAGGCGCACATGGTAAAGTGACCATGCCAGACGGGGTGTATCGTTTCCAAAAAACCCGATTGCCGAAAGACTATTTAGCCAAAGTACCTGCTGAACATCTTCAGTTTAAGCGCATCGAAGCAGCCGATATGCCTTTTGAATTTATGATGAATGCACTTCGTTTAAATCATGGGGTGGAAGCCAAGCTATATAGTGAGCGTACAGGGGAAAGTTTAGAGCCAATTGCCGAGTTATTGAACTCATTACGTGAACGTAAATTGATGGTCAGTGATCCAACACTTTTGTCTTGTACCGAGCAGGGACATATCTTTTTAAATTCAGTATTGGAAGAATTCCTGTAATGAAAGCTATGTCAAACTTGTTTTAAAATTTGAGCGACAAGTAATTTTTCATATTTCGAATGTAATTTGCAGAATGTGTATGAAATTATTCAGTTGATAATTGAATTTACATGGCATAAAGGAACTTCAGAAAATGAAATATATTTTAACTACGACGTTATTAACTATAGCTTTGGTGGGTTGCACCGATAAAAAAGCACCATCAGAACAAAATGTTGCAACAGAGGCAACGATCGCAACTACACAAACAAACGATGTTGCAGTAGCTCAAGATGAGCAAGTGATTCACTTTACAGGGCCACAAGATCTAAGCCTTGAGTTAAAAACCAAAGATAATTTTGAAACCGCACAATTGACTGATAATTCTGATCGTGTGTATGAATTGAAACGAGCAGTTTCAGGAAGTGGTGTACGACTTGCCAACGACCAAGGTGTTTCAATTCACTTTAAGAACTTTAATGGTGTGAATGAAGGGACAGTTGAGTTGGTAAAAGATAAACCCATAGAGATTAAAGAATTTATTGCTGATAAAGCAAAGTAAATATTAAAAAAGACCGCATGAGCGGTCTTTTTTGAATTCAGCTTAACGATGTTTCGGTGGCATAGGCGGTAACTTATGATGCGGAACAGGCTTGGGTTGACTAGCTTTAAAAGCTACTGCTTTATGATTTTGTTTGGCAAATTTTGCATGAACTTTTTGATGCTCTTTTTTCACCATGTGGGGCCCAGCAGATTTGTGATGTATTGCTTTAGGCGGTACAGGTTTTTTATCAAAGTGTGGAGCAGGTGGTGGATTTTTATGATCGAATGCAGGCGCTGCCATTGCAGACATTGTCGCAGTTGTTGCAATCAGACCAATCATTAATGAAGACATCAATTTTTTCATGGTTACGCTCTTTATGAATCAATGAAGTCATCATAGGGGGAGGCTATGGAGAAGATATGAAGTTGTATGAGATACAAATGTAAAGCTAAAATTATGGAGTTAAATTTACTTTAAGTATTTAATATTTATTAAATAAAATTATGTTTAGCGATAAGGTGTTCTATTTTTGTTGAAAAATACAACAATATTTCTCCATATAAAGTTCATCTTTATACATTGTTATTACCTCATGAAGAAATTAAGAATACTACTCGTAATTCCTATAGATCAAAATTAAAAGAGAAGACAAAAAAGACCGCCGAAGCGGTCTTTTTATAGAGTCATTTAACTCGGTTTAAAGCTTAGTAGTCAAAGCTAAAGTGTTCAGGAGCCAAAGAAGTCATGGTCTTCGATGGGTTAACCATTGCTTCAGCGTGACCTTGTGAGCGTGGTAATAGACGTTCAAAGTAGAAGTCAGCCACTTTGATTTTTGCTTTATAGAACTCAGGAACTTCTGCACCATTGCCTTCTGCTAATTTTTCAGAAGCTACGGCAGCTTGTTGTGCCCAGAAATAAGCCATCATCACGTAGCCAGAGAACATTAAGAAATCGACAGAAGCAGAAGATACGATGTCACGGTCTTTACGTGCTGCAAGCATGATACGAACCGTTAATGCATTCCACTGTGCGCAAAGCTTCGTTAAGTCCCACGCAAAACGACGCATGTATTTGTTACGTGCATGTTGACCACAGAACTTCAAGATTTCAGCTGTGTAGTCACGAATCACTTTACCTTTAGAGGTCAACAGAACTTTACGACCAATCAAGTCTAGTGCTTGAACGCCTGTTGTGCCTTCGTAGAGAGTAGAGATACGTGAGTCACGAACAATTTGTTCCATGCCCCATTCTTTAATATAACCATGACCGCCGTATACTTGCATACCATGGTTTGCAGCTTCATAACCCATTTCGGTTAAGAAACCTTTGAGAATCGGGGTGTAGAAGCCTAAGTGGTCATCATGTGCTTCAAACGCTGCTGTATCACCGCGGGTTAAAGCATCAGTCATTTTGTCCGCAATTTGAGCTGCATAGTAAATCATTGAACGGCCGCCTTCAGCGATCGCTTTTTGAGTTAAAAGCATACGACGTACGTCTGCATGGTGAATAATCGCATCGGCTACTTTTTCAGGATCTTTTTTACCTGAAAGTGCGCGCATAGACATACGTTCTTTGGCGTATGGAAGTGCGCCTTGGAATGCCAATTCAGCATGTGCAATACCTTGAATTGCTGTACCAATACGTGCAGTGTTCATAAAGGTGAACATTGCATGTAGGCCTTTGTGTTTTTCACCGATCAAGTAACCAATGGCATTGTCAAAGTTCAGCACAGCTGTTGCTGAAGCACGGATCCCCATTTTGTGTTCAATCGAACCACACGTTACAGGATTGCGTTCGCCCACAGTACCATCTGCATTCACAAGGAATTTTGGAACGATGAATAATGAAATGCCTTTTGTACCTGCAGGTGCATCTGGAAGACGTGCAAGAACGATATGTACGATGTTCTCTGTTAAATCATGCTCACCCGCAGAGATGAAGATTTTTGTACCAGAAATTGCATAGCTACCATCAGCTTGAGGTTCCGCTTTGGTTTTTACCTGACCTAAGTCGGTACCGCATTGAGGTTCAGTTAAGCACATGGTGCCTGACCAAGTTCCAGCAACAAGGTTCGGTAAATATTGGTTTTTCTGTTCTTCTGAACCAAATTGTAGAATGGTGTTGATACAACCTACGCTGAGACCCGGATACATTTGGAATGACCAGTTTGCTGTACCCATCATTTCAGATTTGATGAGATTCAACGACTGTGGCAAGTTTTGACCGCCAAATTCTTCAGGGAAAGACAGACCTTGCCAGCCACCCTGTACAAATTGGTCATAGGCTTCTTTAAACCCTTTTGGTGTTTTCACATCACCATTTTCAAAATGACAGCCTTCTTCATCACCCGTTTGGTTCAAAGGCGAAAGGATATTTTCACAAAAATCTGCTGCACCTTCTAAAATCATGTCGACAGTGTCTGCATCAGCAGCTTCACCATTAGACAAAGTTTTGTAATGTGCTGGGTAATCGAGCACTTCATTCATTAAGAAACGAATATCGTGTAAAGGCGCTTTATATGCAGGCATAGTCTTAATCCTAATATCTAAATTTTTTTGGATTATCTGTATTGATGCTTTGATTATTCATAATTTCATCAAAAAAACATTGATGAATACGCCCTTAAAAAATGTCAGAAAGGCGAATTGTAATATTTAACCAACATGTGAAAAATAAACTTCTGATAGACTTGATGTTGATCTTTTGATCATTTTTTTCTTTTAATAAATCATAAAGAACTTAGGTCTTTCGTACAATTATGCGATTAAAATATATAACACTTTGTTTACTGGGTTTGAGTATTACTGGGTGTGCTCAACATGTCATAAAAACCAATTCAACGGATCAGTCTCTCGGGCAACAAGCCACTCAAGGCTTAAACGCAATGTTTGAAAATGCCAGTTATGACATGAAAGGGCAATTTTCAATTCAAACCGATATTCAGTTCGATGAAAAAAAGCTTAAAACCAAGTCAAAACCTGCAACTAGTACACAGCCAGAGCTGGATCCTAAACTTAAAAAACAACTTGATCAGTTGATTAAAACCCAAAATATTCCGTTTAGCCAAAAAGAAAAGAAACAGCTCTATCAAGCCATTGCCAATGAATCGATCCCACCATCAGCGCGTTATAGCGATGAAGAGGATGGCGTTTCTCCGCAATCTAAAATTGCTCAATCACTGCTGAATGTGTTGAATGATTTACAGTTTAGCTATAGCGGTTCAGTACATTTTAGAGAAAAACTTGCTGCCTTAACCTTGCAATTGAGTTATCAAAAACCGACTTTGCAGGTGAATGCACAGTTGCCGATGATCATTGATTTTAATCAACATAAATTTTATACCAACTACTTTGCGTTCATGCCGTTTATGGTAAATCGTGAAAGCCAAAGCAGCTTGGCTTATGTGGATTTTTCAAAACATAAAGAGACGATTGCTCAGTACGATTTGAAAAAATTTGCTGACTATTTAAAACAAATGAATGCTTTGCCCTATGTCTTGGCAGAGCCAAATCAAGTGCAAAATATTGCTTTAACACGTGATGAAAAAAATGCAGGGCTGACTAAAAAAATCCGCTATGTGGGTGATCTCGATGCGCTTTACACCCAGCTTGAACTTTTTGATTTTGTGAACGCCAACTATTACACCACGCAAATCAAAGGTCAGCGCAATAGTGACGCTGAGCAAGATGAATCTGTGGACGCTGCTGCGCATCTCAGTGCTTCCGAAGAGGCGATGGCTGCGGCTGAAGCGGCGGGAGGGACTGCAGTAGCGGCAGCAGCTGAGGATGAAGACTATGATGCGGCTTATGCATCTGTAGAACGTGTGAATGAGCTGCTCAATGCGAAAATGCATGGCCTGATGTATCACCAACATGAAACGGAAGAAGAACAAACGTCTTCTGCAGCTGAATCTGCTGAATACGCGATCGATACTGCAAGTGCATATGCGGAGGCGACCGCGGGTGATGATGAAGAAGCCTATAGTTCGGATACTGAAGTAACCGAAGCTTATGCGGCTTCCGAAGAAGATGACGAAACAGCGAACTTATCTGAGGAAGTCTGTCAGGCCTTGATGAACACCAAACAGGTGCCGATTGGTAAAGTCACGCTTTGTCAGGATTATCAAGATGTTCGGGTGATACCGCTGCAAGCAGATTCTGTACCATCGGCCTCTGCTGCTGACGCATCCAATACAGATTCAGAGATTTCGGATGCTGTTGAGCAATTAAAACCAGTATTCCAGCAATATCAAAGTGAACAACTTGTCGATGTAAAACAATTCCAGCAATTATGGCAAAAGCATCAAGCTGAAATTGCGCAGGTGCTGAATGCACAGGATAAATCATCTTCGAATGTCGTAATGGATGTAGGCTTAGATCATAAAGGCCGAGTCCAAGTAATGGACTATCAATTGGCCTTTAATGAGCCACGTTTAGGTCAATTAAAGCTGAAAAGTAGCAACCAAATTTTGAATTATGGCAATGCGACTAAAATTGATCGTCAAGCCATGAAACAGGCAAAATCCATTGAGGAAGTCAGTAAAGATTCACTCTTTGAAAATATGTTGAAAGGCCTGCTTGCGCCGATCACAGGAAATGATCCTCTGCTTGCTGAAGCAGAAACTGCATCGGTTGATGATGTCCGTGCTGCAAATGAAGAAATCGAACTTCCTGAATATCTCAGTACTGTGGCATTGCAAAGTTATAAACGTCATCAATCTGAAGTGAAAGCCTATCAAGCGGCATTTGTCGTGGCATTTGCTAACTATCGCGCTCAGTATGTGCGTTATTACTCAGCCAATGATTTGAATGAAATTGCAGAAGTTTATGCATATCGATTTGTTGATGGCTTAAAAGAGCCAACAGGCAATGCGCTGAAACGTTTAAATCAATTACGTGATAAGCATGCTTTGCATCGCTATCAAGACTTTGATGACTTAGGTTCTTCAGTCAATCATTATGTGCAGTCGGGGATTGGTGAGTACAAAGCTCAGGTTGAGTGGAAACAATTGCAAAAAACCTATAAGACTGATCAGGCGATTTTTGCACATTTATATCAACAAAACTTTTTAGCCAGCTATGAACTGGAAGGAACTGAAAAAGCGCATTTGGTGAAAGCATCAAAAATCTATGCGCAAGCCTTTGCTGATGATATCAAAGGAAAATTATCAGAAGCGTCATTGCAAGGCCTAGCAGCAGAACACGAAGAGTTGTTCAGCCAATCGGCTTATTATGAGACTTATAAGGCGATACAAAAACATAAGAAGTAAGTTGGATCAAAAAAAGAACCTCAATTGAGGTTCTTTTTTTAGGTGTTTAGCCTGCTCAGAAAGTGAATTGAGCAAATCATTTTGAATTATAGAAAGTCTTTTAGATCAGGTTTAATGCCATTCCAAATGGAAAAAGATTCGATTGCTTGACCAACCAACATGCCAAAACCTTCTGAGGTTGGAACATTGCGTGCTTTGGCTTGATCCAAAAATGTCGATGGTTTGCCATAGGCCATTTCATAGGCGTGGGTGAATTGTAAAGCTTCAGGCAAAATTAGAGCATCACCCGTTAAGCTTGCCGATGTGGCATTAATCACCAGATCAAATTGACCTGCTAAGTCGGCGAGGGCAATGGCTGCAAGTTCGGCATTGGGGACAGCAGTTTTTAAGTCAGCAACCAATTGTTCAGCACGCGCTAAAGTCCGGTTGGCAATCACGATTTTTTTGGCCCCAGCTTGTACCAGTGGGTAAATCACGCCACGTGTCGCACCGCCTGCACCAATAATTAAAATATCCGTTTGTTCTAAATTCCAATCTAAGGCACGGATGGCATCGACTAGGCCTTGTCCATCGGTATTATCGCCATGGAGTGTGCCATCTTGCATCCATAGTGTATTGACCGCACCTGCAATTTTGGCACGTTCAGTAAGGACGGCACATTGTGCATAGGCTTGTTCTTTAAACGGAACAGTGACATTCATACCGATGCCACCTTCGGCAAAGAAGGATTCGACACTGTGCTGAAAACCATCGAGTGGCGCAAGTCGTTTGCTGTACTGAATGTCGAGGCCTGTTTTTTCAGCGAAGGCATGATGAAGTTCAGGTGAGCGTGATTGTTCAATCGGGTTGCCAATCACGGCAAATTGTTTGCTCATTGCACAGCGTCCATGTAGATGTGAAAGAGCAGACAATATACGCCAAAACCGAGGATGGCTAAAGTTCGGGCAGTCTTAAAATCGTGAAATAAAGGCGGAAAATTAAGGATTACAAATATCTAGGACGCTTTGAATCAAGATGCTCGCTGCACTGATGACTAAACCAATCAAGGCAACCACCATGAAGCCAATAGCCAAATTATCATTCAAAGACGTTTCGGAAAAAATATTGGTACTGATAGCGCTAATCAGCACAACAGCAAAGCTCCAAAACACCAATGCAGTAAGACTGACTGCTTTTTTATTGAGTGTTTGATGTGTCATGTGCGTTGTACTCCGTACAAGAAAATTACAGCCATAAGTTTATTGACACATTGTGCAATGACATAGCTTAAAGCTGTTTAAAAGATGTGTCATTGTTGAGCAATCTGATTACAAAGTAAATGCTTAAAAAATTTATTTATGCATCAAGATATTACATACAAATGAATACTCTAATCATCAGGCAATAAAAAGCCCCTGACGGACAGGGGGTGAATACATGTTTATCCGTTTTATTTCAGCGTATTAAGCCAATCTTGCGGTTTTAAATAAAAGTCGGTGAGCTTTTTCTCGGCAGAATGTTCTTCCCATTCAGGACGATATGACCAGCCCGCCAAAGGTGGCATACTCACTAAAATCGACTCAATACGTCCACCAGTTTGCAAGCCAAATAAGGTGCCGCGGTCATAGACAAGGTTATATTCAACGTAACGACCACGACGGTAAAGTTGGAAGTCTCGTTGTGCTTCGGTATAGGCTTTGTCTTGGTTTCTTTGGAAGATCGGTAAAATCGCCTCTAAATAACCATTACCCACGGCCTGCATATATTTGAAACAGGTTTCAAAGTCCCATTGGTTGAGGTCGTCAAAGAATAAACCACCCACACCACGTTGTTCATCACGGTGTTTTAGATAGAAATAGTCATCACACCATTTTTTATGTTCATCATAGAGCGTATCGCTAAATGGGGCACAGAGATCATGGGCAGTTTGATGCCAAGACAAGACATCTTCATCATTTGGATAAAATGGAGTGAGGTCAAAACCACCGCCAAACCACCAAATCGGATCTTGGCCTTCTTTTTCGGCAACAAATAAACGCACATTGGCATGTGAGGTTGGGACGTTGGGGTTTTTCGGGTGAATTACCAATGACACGCCCATGGCTTGCGCTTTTGCACCTGCAATAGCGGGATGGCGTTCAGTCGCTGAGGCAGGTAATTTTGAAATGTTGATGTGCGAGAACATCACACCACCTTTTTCAATCACCGTCCCATTTTGTAGAACACGTGAGCGACCACCACCACCTTCAGGGCGCTCCCAGTCATCGATCGCAAATTCGGCACTTCCGCCACCAGCACGTTCTTGCTGTTCCAATGCGGCACAAATCCGTGCCTGTAAATCGCGAAGGAATTCATCTACACGTTGAATATCGGCTGAAGTTGGATTCTGCATGGTGACCTTTATTAAAATAATTTAAAGATAAGTGTCATCAAAGCATAAATTACGTGAAAACTTAAGGCATTTTTCCCGATACTCAGCATCGGCTCTTTGCTTTAAATCTAGAAATCTAGTGATTAAACCAAAAGTTCCTGCGTAGTGAGCAGAAGTACTCAGGCCAAAATTGGGGCTATTCCGACAAATTTGCTAGGTTGAATTCACTTCTGAAGCTCAGCACAATAATCATAAGGTAGATTTAAATTGAATCTCATTGATTGAAATGGTGCATCGATGTCTCAGCAGGCGAGTTCTTTAATTCAAAAATATAATGTACCAGGTCCACGCTATACCAGTTATCCAACCGTGCCGTATTGGGAGGAAGCTGAGTTTTCATTGCAACAGTGGACACAGGGCTTGAAGCGTTCATTTGATGAGAGCAATCACCTCGAAGGCATCAGTCTGTACATTCATCTGCCATTTTGTGAAAGCTTATGTACGTTTTGTGGCTGCCATAAAAAAGTCACGAAAAAACATGAGATGGAGCTGCCTTATATTCAGGCGGTGCTGAAAGAATGGGGCTTATATTGTCAGCTCTTGGTCGATCGGCCAATAATTAAAGAAATTCATTTGGGCGGGGGAACACCTACTTTCTTTTCTCCTGAGCATCTCACCCAGTTGATTCAAGGCATTCTAGCGCAGGCGGATATTGCCGATACCCATGAATTTAGCTTTGAAGGGCATCCGAACAATACCACACGTGAGCATTTACAAGCCTTGTACGATGTTGGATTTCGGCGCGTGAGCTATGGAGTGCAGGATTATAATGAAAAGGTGCAAAAAGCCATCCACCGTATTCAACCCTTTGCACATGTTGAACAAGTAACACAGTGGGCACGTGATATTGGCTATACCTCTATTTCGCATGACTTGGTTTTTGGTCTGCCATTTCAGGATTTAAACGATGTGTTGCATACCATTGAACAGACCACTCGTTTGATGCCAGATCGTCTAGCCTTTTATAGCTATGCACATGTACCATGGATTAAGGGCAATGGTCAGCGTGGTTTTAAAGATGCCGATGTCCCGAAAGATGATTTAAAGCGTCAATGCTATGAAGAAGGTAAAAAACAGCTACTAGCGCAGGGCTATCATGAAATTGGGATGGATCATTTTGCATTAACCCAAGATCCAATGTATCAAGCTTTTCAGCAGGGCAGTTTGCACCGTAATTTTATGGGCTATACCGCATCGAAAACCCAAGTAATGATTGGACTCGGCTTATCCTCGATCAGTGATAGTTGGTACAGCTTTGCGCAAAATGAAAAGAAAATTGAAGACTATTATGCACGTTTAGAAGCGAATGAAATTCCAGTCTATCGGGGGCATGTGCTGACAAATGAGGACTTAATCATCCGTAAGCATATTCTCAATTTGATGTGTACCTTCCAAACTTCTTGGGCAGGTCCAGAAATGCAATTTCCTGAGCTTGATGACGTATTAGCGCAATTGGCTGAAATGCAAGAAGATGGCTTGCTCGAAATTTTTGATCAGTACATTCAGGTGAGTGATGCAGGCAAGCCTTTTGTTCGCAATATCTGCATGGCGTTTGATTTACGATTAAAACGTCGTGTTCCTGAAAATCGTATTTTTTCGATGACGATTTGAATTTTCCCTAACTCCTCTTTAATAAAGAGGGGGAAGCCTCCCTTTTGTAAAGAGAGGTTTGGAGGGATTAATTTATGGAGAATTTAAAGGATTTTTAAAAATCATCCTTTTGATACATATGCGACATACGATCATGTTTGGTTTTTAAATATTGTTCGTTGAATGGATTTAGACCCACAGTCAGCGGAACACGATCAACGACATTCACGCCTTGTTCTTGTAGCGCTTCAATTTTTAACGGGTTATTGGTAATGAGACGCACTGCAGTAATGTTGAGATGATTCAATATGATAGGACACATATCATAACGACGTGCATCGGCAGGAAGATCCAATAATAAATTGGCATCCACTGTGTCATGACCTTGGTCTTGTAGGGCATAGGCACGGATTTTATTGGTTAAACCAATACCGCGACCTTCTTGGCGTAAATATAAAATCACCCCTTGACCCGCTTCATTAATTAATTTTTGGGTGGCTTGAAGTTGTGGGCCGCAGTCACATTTGAGTGAAGCAAAGGCATCACCAGTCAGGCATTCGGAGTGGATACGTACTAAAACAGGTTCAGTGGGAGCTTGTTCTAGTCCTTTAGAGAGTGCGACATGTTCTTCACCGGTTTCAGGATCCTGAAAAACCGTAATATTGAATTCACCAAAAGCGGTCGGTAATCTTGACGTTGCGACAAATTCTATAGGCACTGCTTAACCCGTTTATTCGATTATAAATTGGCTAAAGTATAGCGTAATGCTTGGACATTGGTAGAATTGCAACGACGAATTTATGCAGAACATTTTCTTTTTTGTATAAAGCGAACGATAATAGTTGATAAATAGGAAGATTATTCAGGATAATCTGACTCATTCAAAATCTCCCCAACGAGATCATTGCTAAAAATTACATCGCTACAAGTTTGGCTGATTGTAAGGTGATACAATTCGACGATATGATCGAGTTACCCATTTAGACCGAGCTTAGGAATTTGCCAGGCTTTAGAAGGCTTTGCCACATTATGCTGTATAAAGAAATACCATTTCAACGCCCTGTAACACCGTTGCTGGATACGATTAACCATCCTCAACAACTTCGTTTACTCGAGCGCAGCCAATTAGAGCAAGTGGCGGATGAGTTACGTCAATTTATTTTGTATGCGGCCGGACAAAGTGGTGGGCATTTTGGTGCCAATCTTGGGGTGATCGAATTAACCGTGGCATTACATTATTGTTTTGAAACGCCACGTGATCGTCTGATTTGGGATGTGGGTCATCAAGCCTATCCGCATAAAGCCTTAACTGGTCGTCGTGAACAATTAGTGACGATTCGTGCCAAAGATGGTTTGGCTGCGTTTCCTGCCCGTGAAGAATCTGAATTTGACACCTTTGGTGTAGGCCATTCATCAACAGCGATTTCTGCTGGTCTTGGGATGTCATTGGCACGTCGCTTCAAGCAAGATCCCTGTCATGTGGTTGCAATCGTGGGTGATGGCGCGATGACAGCGGGCATGGCTTTTGAAGCCATGAACGATGCGGTGGCACACAATGCTGACCTCATGGTGGTATTGAACGACAATGATATGTCGATCTCATGCAGTACCGGTGGTTTTGCCAAACATTTGGCTGCGATTTGGGAAAGTGGTCAATCGGTTAATATTTCTGAAAATGGCGAAGCCTATATTCAACCGCATCCTGAATGGGCGTATAACTCACGCCTACATTGTGCTGCGACCGATGCTGCAGATAACTTATTTAAAGCCATTGGCTTTAACTACTTTGGTCCTTTTGATGGGCACGATGTTGAACAATTAACACATGTGTTTGAAGCCTTAAAAAAACGCACAGGCCCACGTTTAGTGCATGTCTATACCAAAAAAGGTAAAGGCTTTGCACCTGCCGAAGCAGATCAAATCAAATACCATGCCATCAGTAAAGTGAATGCACCCGTTGCAGTGGCAACTGCACCGAAATATTCAGATGTTTTTGGTCAGTGGTTATGTGATGAAGCTGCACAGGATGATCGTTTATTGGCGATTACTCCAGCGATGTGTGAAGGCTCAGGCATGGTGCAATTTGCCAAGCAGTTCCCTGAGCGTTTCTTTGATGTTGCCATTGCAGAACAACATGCGGTGACTTTGGCTGCGGGTATGGCCTGTGAAGGGGTAAAACCGGTTGTTGCAATCTATTCAACCTTCTTACAACGTGGTTATGACCAGCTGATTCATGACGTCGCTTTGCAAAATCTTGATGTGACATTTGGTATCGACCGTGCAGGTTTGGTTGGTGAAGATGGCCCAACGCATGCCGGTGCATATGATTATGCCTTTATGCGTACCGTGCCAAACATGGTGATCATGGCGCCGAAAGACGAAAATGAATGTCGTCAAATGTTGCATACGGCTTATTTGTATAAAGGCCCAGCGGCGGTACGTTACCCACGTGGTAATGGACTGGGTGTTGAGATTCAGCAAGAGATGATTGAGCTTGAAATTGGCCGTGGTGAAATTGTTGCAAACTTCAATGATCAGCAAGATGACACCATTTCTATACTGGCTTTTGGTAGTCGTGTTCAAGCGGCACTAGAGGCAGGGCAGGCTTTAGCGACAAAGCTAGATGTGGCTGTACGTGTGATTAATATGCGCTTCGTGAAGCCATTAGATACACAGTTGATCGATCAAATCGCAGCAAGTACGCAACTATTTGTGACAGTTGAAGAGCATGCAGTCATGGCGGGTGCGGGCAGTGCAGTAAATGAATATTTAGCCCAAGCAGGCGTGGTTAAGCCTGTGCTGAATTTAGGTTTGGCTGACGAGTTCATGCATCAAGCAACACATGCTCAAATGTTGCATCAGGCTGGACTGGATGCTGAAGGCATTGGCGCTTCAGTGACACAGAGCTGGCTAAAACATAAGCAAACAGTGGTTTGTTGAATTTCTAATTTTTAGAAACATTTTTTCCCTAAAAGCCCTTATATTTGATAAGATATAAGGGCTTTTATGCATTATTCTTTATCAGTATCTTCAAATTTGTAGTGGGTGTTCAATGGAACCTATGGTGGTTATGGCTGCGCGTGCGGCTCAATTAGTTGGTCAAGAGCTTTTAAAAGCGCATCAAAATCGTCATAAACTCGATCTACAAGTCGAAGAAAAAGGAATTGATGGTCCAGTAACGCGTGTAGACCGTTATTTGGAACAATTGACTATCGATACCCTACGTAAAAGCTATAAAAATCACAGTTTCCTAGGCGAAGAGTTTGGTCTTCAAGAAGGCAAAGGTCACGACGCTGATTGGTGTTGGATCATCGACCCACTTGATGGCACATTAAACTTCGTTAATGGTGTTCCACATTTCTGTATCTCTATTGCAGTTCAACATAAAGGTGTAACTCAACACGGTGTTATTTATGACCCTGTGAAAGATGAGTTGTTCTCTGCAAGCCGTGGTCGCGGTGCGATGATGAATCAACGTCGTATTCGTGTAAATGTAAAAGACAGCTTAGAAAACACTTTCCTTTCAGTGGGTCATGCGTATCGTAAAATTCGTAATGGCGAAGTGGTTTCTTATGCGAAAAACCATTTCAACTCATTGTTAAATGTGACTGAAGCCGGTGCTCAATACCGTCGTTCAGGTTCTGCTGCTCTTGATCTAGCATATGTTGCTGCCGGTCGTTTCGATGGTTATTTCGAACTTGGTTTGAAACCTTGGGACATCGCTGCGGGTGAACTTATTGTGAAAGAAGCGGGTGGTACTGTGGTTGATGCTCGTGGTGGTAACGACTCAATGGACAATGGTCAAGTACTTGCATGTTCTATGAAAATGCTTAAACCGCTTATGCAAGCTGTTGTTCCAGCTTGGGGTGAAGCTGCTAAATAATAGAACGCTTAGTTCGAGTTTATTGACAGAATAATGAAATAAAGCCCTCTTTATGAGGGCTTTATTTTTGTCTAATCGGTCAAAAATAATGGCTTAAACACCTATAATTTAAAGCTTCTTACAAAAAATATTCTGAAGTTGACTAAAACAGGTGACATTTAAAAACTTTCTGCTATAATCCCCGCACGCACTAAATTTCGTTCATTACCTGAACATTCTCTTCTATCATTGTGTATGCGCGTTCCGGTCCAAAGAGAGGACGATATTTCGCGCCCCACCCAATCGCTAAGCGATTCCTTCAGGTTGCGGCTGTAATCATGTGTGCGTTATACGCATCGTCGTTCTCGGATCGCCGCTGATTCTATATTTTCAGCGTCTTTTGCTGTGCCGCTTTTTGCCGATGTCCATCTGAATTTATATTTTTAATGGAGCACCCATTTTTGGGGTGAAATACTCTATGAGCAAAACTTTTGCTGATTTTCCTTTACATGAGTCGTTACAACTAGCATTACAAGGTCTAGGTTTTACTACTCCGACTCCAGTGCAAGAACAATCAATTCCAGCTGCATTAGAAGGTAAAGACCTTCTTGTATCAAGCCAAACTGGTTCTGGTAAAACTGCTGCATTCTTACTCCCAACTGTGAATGCTTTGGCTGGTCAAGACACATTGATGTCTTTTAAAGAGCGCATGAAAGCGGTAACTGCACCGTCTATTCTTGTACTTTGCCCTACACGTGAATTGGCTCAACAGGTTAGCCAAGACGCAATTGCTTTAGTACGTCACATGAAAGGTGTTCGTATTGCTGCAATCATGGGTGGTATGCCTTTCGGTAAACAAATCCAACAGCTTAAAGGTGCACAAGTTGTCGTAGCGACTCCAGGTCGTTTACTTGACTTGGTGAACCGTCGTCAAATTAAATTAGACAACGTTGATGCGTTAATCGTTGACGAAGCTGACCGTATGCTTGACTTAGGTTTCTCTGAAGACCTAGAAGCGATCAGCGACTTGGCTGCTAACCGTAAACAAACATTAATGTTCTCTGCAACATTTGCGCCGCGTATCATTACACTTGCAGAACGCATGATGAATGATCCACAGCGTATTGCGATTGAAACTGGTCACTCTACAAATACTGACATTACTCAGACTCTTCATTGGACTGACGGTTTCGAACACAAGAAAAAACTTTTGACTCACTGGTTATCTGATGAGTCTGTAGATCAAGCAGTTGTATTCGCATCTACTCAAGAAGATACAGATATGTTGGCTGAAGAACTTGCAGAAGCAGGTCACTCAGTTGTCGCTCTTCACGGTGCAATGCCACAAACTGTACGTAACCGTCGTTTACGTAGCATTCGTGAAGGTCGTGCAAAAATCTTAGTTGCGACTGACGTTGCTGCACGTGGTCTAGACGTACCAACTATTTCTCACGTAATTAACTTCGGTCTTCCAATGAAGAACGAAGACTATGTACACCGTATTGGTCGTACAGGTCGTGCGGGCCGTACTGGTAACGCGATTACTTTAGCGACTTACCGTGAACGCGGTAAAATTCGTGCTTTAGAAGACTTCTTAGATGCACGTTTAAATGTATCTGAAATTGAAGGTCTTGAGCCATCTCCACCTCCTGCACGTGGTAGCCGTGATGGCGGTCGTGGTCGTCGTGATGGCGGTCGCGGTGGTCGTGGTGGTTTCGGTGGCGGTCGTCGTTTTGAAGGTGAGTCAAACTTCAAACGTCGTGAAGGCAACCGTGATGGCGAACGTCGTTCATTCGGTGGCGAAGATCGTCCACGTCGCGAATACAACAACGATCGTCCACGTCGTGAAGGCGGTTTCGAAGATCGTCCACGTCGCGAATTTAACAACGATCGTCCACGTCGTGAAGGCGGTTTCGAAGATCGTCCACGTCGCGAATTTAACAACGATCGTCCACGTCGTGAAGGCGGTTTTGAAGATCGTCCACGTCGCGAATTTAACAGCGATCGTCCACGTCGTGAAGGTGGTTTTGACCGTCGTTCTAACGATGACAACCGTGGTAACCGTGTAGATTACAAACCAGCTCGTGAAGGTTATGGCGATCGTCCAAAACGTTCATTTGGTGAAGATCGTCCACGTCGTGAATTCAACGGTGACCGTCCTCAACGTTCATTTGGTGAAGATCGTCCAAAACGTTTCGGCGATGACCGTCCAAAACGTTTCGGTGATGATAAACCACGTGGCGAACGCACTTTCGGTGAAGACCGTCCACGTCGTAAATTCAATGACTAATTGAATTTCGAAAGAAATATCGAAAAAACCGGTGGAAACACCGGTTTTTTTTATGGATTTAAATTAGCTTTTTAATCAGAAAAATGTATACTTGATCAAACTTTATGTGTTTAATGATAATTAATATGAACGGAAACGCGTTGGCAAATATGCGTACAGTGATGATCGAGGTACTTATGCCTTATATCGGTTTGACACTCTTATTGTGTAATATCGTTTACTATATATACAATTATTTTAACTAAATTCTTCTATTGGGTTGAAAACACCCTCTATAAAATCGCATTAATAATAAAAAACAATTTACCTGATGGAATGCAGGGATATGCGCTCATGCAATGGTAACATTTTAAACTTCAATCCTTTATAGTATGCATGCTGAAAAAAATGCAGGAAAATCCTCAGCTATGAATAATCAAACGTCTTCTCAGACTCAGGCACTGATCGAAGTGAAAAACCTGAGTTTTAAGCGAGGAGAGCGCGTCATTTATGACAATGTCAGTTTAAAAATTCGTCGTGGTCAGATCACTGCAATTATGGGTCCATCTGGTACAGGTAAAACGACTTTACTCCGTTTAATTGGTGGTCAATTGACTCCCGATAATGGAGAAGTGTTGCTTGATGGGCAGGACATTGCACAGATGTCACGTCAGGAACTCTTCGCTGCGCGTGCGCGTATGGGGATGCTGTTTCAGAGCGGCGCATTATTTACCGATATGTCGGTATATGAAAACGTAGCCTTTCCCATTCGTGCGCATACCAAGTTGCCAAAGCATTTGATCGCTGAAATTGTTGCGTTGAAATTAGAGTCTGTTGGTTTACGTGGTGCAGAAAAAATGATGCCCTCTGAACTTTCAGGTGGTATGAATCGTCGTGTGGCTTTGGCCCGTGCAATTGCACTCGATCCTGAGCTGATCATGTATGACGAACCCTTTGCAGGGCAAGACCCGATTGTGATGGGGGTTTTAACTCGCTTGATTCGTTCGCTACGTGAAGCTTTAGATCTAACCACGATTATTGTTTCGCATGATGTGGCTGAAACATTATCAATTGCAGATTACATCTATGTTGTGGCTGAAGGGAAAGTGCAGGGCGAGGGAACACCTGAGCAGTTAAAAGCACATGCTTCGCCTTTTGTGAAGCAGTTCTTGACGGGTTCGGTAGAAGGTCCGGTCGATTATCAATTCAGTCATCAGCCCTATTTAAATCATGAGGTTCGTTCATGAATGCTATTGCCGCATTAGGTAGACGCGTCATTGAACGTGTTCGAGGAATCGGCGTAGCAACCATTATGTTGCTGCAGATTCTTTTTTCCATGCCGACTTTACTTGGCGTGAAATTGTTTATTTATCAGATGTACCGTGTTGGTGTGCTTTCATTACTGATTATTGTGGTATCTGGCTTATTTATTGGCTCGGTACTGGGTTTGCAGATGTATAGCATTCTGTCGACCTTTGGTAGTGAAGCGATGCTCGGCACAGCCGTTGCACTGACTTTACTGCGTGAACTTGCACCTGTGGTTGCGGCTTTACTCTTTGCAGGTCGTGCAGGTTCTGCTTTGACGGCTGAAATTGGTTTGATGAAAGCCACTGAGCAGTTGTCGAGTATGGAAATGATCGGGGTCGATCCATTAAAACGAGTGATCTCGCCTCGACTTTGGGCTGGTATTTTTAGCTTGCCAATGTTGTCGGTGATTTTCGCTGCGGTCGGCATCATGGGCGGTAAATTGGTGGGTGTTGATTTTCTGGGTGCAGATGAAGGCTCTTATTGGAGTGGCATCGAGAACAGTGTGCAATTCTTTAAAGACGTCTTTAATGGCACCATCATCAAAAGTTTTGTTTTTGCATTAATTTGTACATGGATTGCGGTCTATCAGGGTTATGCCTGTGTCCCAACTTCAGAAGGTATTGCAACGTCGACCACACGTACAGTCGTGTATTCTTCGTTGTGTGTTTTAGGATCAGATTTCGTGTTGACTGCGGTCATGTTCGGAGGTATTTAATGAAATCACGTACGAGTGAACTGGCCGTCGGTTTTTTTGTCATTCTTTTTGCTATCGCTATTTTCTTCTTGGCGATGCGTGTGAGTGGTTTGGTCGGCAATAACATCGAAGACAGTTATGAATTGACCGCGACATTTGAAAATGTAAACGGGATTAAACCCCGTGCCAAAGTCACCTTAAGCGGTGTCAAAGTCGGTCAAGTGGAGTCGTTGAAACTCGATCCTGTGACGCGCTTAGTGACAGCACATCTGATTATGGATGGCTCATTAACCTCTTATAACGCAGAACAATTAAAAGAAGTGCAAAAGAATGCACTCGAAGAACTGCGTTACACATCAGATTATGAAGCAGCAACACCTGCGAAACAAAAAGAAATGGAACAGCAACTGATTGCTAACATGAAATCCATCACCAATATCGATGAAGATGCTTACATTATGGTGGCAACCAATGGTTTATTGGGCGAGAAATATTTGAAAATTGTACCGGGTGGTGGTGTCAACTTCTTAAAACGTGGTGACCAAATTGGTAATACCCAAGGTACGATGGAAATCGAAGATTTGGTGTCTAAATTTGTGACCGGTGGTGCAGGGAACAAATCTGACAGCACAGCAGAAGCTGAACAAAAAACAGAAGCTGCTGACACAACAACGGCAGAAGAACCTGCATTTGTTGAATAATTTTTAGGAGAAATTAAGTGAACACATTGTTAAAACATACGCTTACAGCAAGTATCTTATCAACTATGATGGCAGGTACAGCTTTTGCTGCTCCAAGCGAAGCACCACCTGCATTTGTAAAAAAAGTGGCTGATGGCCTCATTACACGTTTAAAAGCAGATCACGCAAAACTACAAAATAACCCTGCGGCTGTGAAAACGATTGTTCGTCAAAACTTAGACCCGTATATCGATTCACAAGCGTTCACACGTATCGTGATGGGTACGTATGCCACTAATCAATATAGCTCAGCGGCTCAACGTGCACAGTTTGAACGTAACTTCCGTGCAACGCTGATCGAAAATTATGGTTCAGCTTTTGCCAAGTTTAGTAACCAAACGTATAGCATGCGTCCATATAAAGCGTCGAACAGTAAGAACCCTGTTGTAACGATTGATTTCCATAACAACGGTGAAAAAATTCCAGTCTCTTTCCAGTTGGCGGATAAAGGTTCACAATGGAAAATCCGTAATATCAACGTTTCGGGTATCGACCTAGGCTTACAATTCCGTAATCAGTTTGCGGCAACTGTAAAACGTAATGGCGGTAACATTGATAAAGCAATTGCGAACTTCAAACCTGATGCTGACGCAGCATTGGACAAGAAAAAATAAGATAGGTGATGTGTGATTAAACTTCATCAACAAGAATTGATGGTTTCAGGCAAAATCGATTACAACAATGCCGAATTGTATTATCAAGACGGCTTGAAGTTGATTCAACAACAGCAAGCTTTTCCCTTAGTGGTCAATCTTGCTGAGCTTGAGCATGGCAGTACTTTGGCTTTAGCTGTTTTGGTCCGTTGGTTACGTCAAACGCCAAAAGCGCAAGGTTTGCAGTTTAAAGCAGTCCCTGAAAAAATGATGAAGATTATTCAAGCCTGTCATCTTGAGCATGACTTGCAATTGATCTAAATAAAAAAAGCACCGTAAGGTGCTTTTTTTATTGCAGTGCGATAAGAAGTTCTCGCAAGTCTACGCAATAGGAACGGATTAAATCCATTTCTTCCAGCGGAAGTACATCAATGGGCCAATAAAGAATGCCACGATGATTAAGCTGACCACGATAAAACTGGTTGTACCATGTGCGAAGGGCAGTACATCGGTGTTCATCCCATAGACGCTAGCCACTAACATCGGTGGCGCAAGCATACTTGGTAAAATCGAGAATCGACGAATCGTATCATTCTGTTCGGTGTTAATGAACCCAGAGGTGGTATCCAGTAAGAATCGAACCTTTTGGAACAAGAAAGCATCATGCTCAACAAGAGAGCGCACGTCTTCACTGAGTTCTCGGATGTCGGCATCATAAATATGACTGCCCAAGGCCCGAGGACGTGACAGGAAGGTGAGAACACGACGTAAGTCGATCAGACACAGCTGAGCTTTCCCGAGCATATCTTCTAAATGCGCAAGTCGGGTAATCATGTCATCTAAGTCTAAAATCATCTCACGATGACGGTTATTCAGCACTTCTGTGGAATACTTTTCTAAGTCCTTGTGGATATCTTCCAAGATATCCGCAAGCTCATCGAGTTTGGCTTCTAAAAGACCCAATAAAATCCAAGTTGGATCTTTATAGTCAATTTCATAGTCATTACGACGCGCACGGGCACGAAAGGCACGGAAAGCCACCAGCTTTTCACCCCGTAAAGTGAATAAGCGCTCTTTATGCAAAATAAAGGCAACTGTCTGCACGGTAGCTAAGGTGCTGGCATTTTCTTCGGGTTCGCCATCGACCTGAAAATTTTTATTTTTCGTTAAAAAATAGGTGCTGATGTGCAAAATACCATCGTCATCACGGTAGAATCGTGCACTCGACGAAATATCTTCTAATGATTTTAATGTAGGTAAATTCTGATCATAGGCATCCATAATCCATTGCTGCTCTTCCTGAGACGGGGCAATGAGATCGAGCCAGACTAAATCCTGATGTAAATCGAAGTCACCATTGATGGTGACATCTTCCAGGCTACCGCGCTCTGTGGCGTAAAAGGCTTCAAGCATGTTGTCTTTTCCCCTTACGCAGTAAGTTAAAAATGAATGGGTGTATTTTAGACAAGGATTTGCTGAAAAACACTGTTCTAATGCTTATTTTATGAAAAAATCTGTTTAAAGTTGATTTTTCCAGCATAGCGTTCCTGATCTGATGGTGATTATAAATGAAATCTATCGCAATTTTCTGTGGTTCCGCCCTTGGTAACAATCCTGCCTATTTACAGGTGGCTGAAAATGTCGGTCGTCATTTGGCGGCACAAGGCATCACACTGGTCTATGGTGGTGGTCGTTCAGGTTTGATGGGGGTTGTGGCAGATAGTGCTTTGCGTGCAGGCGGGCAAGTCATTGGGGTGATTCCAAAAGTCCTGGTCGATAAAGAATTGGCACATCCAGATTTAACCGAATTGCATGTGGTAGAAAATATGCAACAACGGAAAACCAAAATGTCTGAACTCTCGGATGGATTTGTAGCGATTCCAGGTGGAGCAGGGACTTTAGAGGAAATTTTTGAGCAGTGGACGTGGGCTCAATTGGGCATTCATTTAAAGCCATGTGCCTTTCTCAATGTAGATGGTTTTTATGACGATTTATTGAATTTTCTAAAAACAACTGCAGAAAAAGGCTTTACCCATCCGCGTTTTATCGAAGGCTTAATTGCAGAAGATAATATTGAAACGATTGTTGAGAAATTTCAACATTTCACTGCGCCAGAGCCGAAATGGGGCATGGTTGAACGTACAGCCTTTATCGCGGATTTGGAACAAGATTGATGAAAACCATAACCGTTGCCGCAGCCATTATTTTAAATGAACAGCATGAACTCTTAGTGGTTCGTAAAAAGCACACGGCATTCTTTATGCAAGTGGGTGGTAAATTAGAACCCAATGAAGCCCCTGAAATTACCATGCTACGTGAAATTCAGGAAGAAATAGGCTGCGCTGCACAGATTGAGCAATTCATTGGTCGTTTTGAAACGGCAGCTGCCAACGAAGCCGATCATCTATTGGTGAGTTATGTCTATCTTGTTCAGTTGCAAGGCGAACCGAAAATTGATGCGGAAATTGCAGCGATGCAATGGGTCAGCTTAGATGATAAACAAACAAAACTCGCACCTTTAACACGTGAGGTGGTGATTCCTTGGGTGAAGCAGCAGGCGCGATCTCTTGCTGAAAGCTAAACCGCTTAGCTTGCTCAGTTTCTTTATTAGTGGTTGATGTTAGAAACTAAGGCTGTGCCGCAGCAATGCATGCGACATATACCTGCGTGCAATGTAGCTGATGTAACAGCGTACTTAATGCATGGATTGAACTCCCCGTGGTCACCACATCATCAATGATGAGGACTTTACGGAAACGGCGTTTTTCGGTTGGGTTGATAATAAATTGTTGTTCGATATTTTCTAGGCGTTCTAGCCGACTTAAACCTTTTTGAGCGTGCTGTGCTTGACGAATCACCGGTTGCCAAACAGGGATGCGCAATTTCTTTGCCATCATCTGTGCAACGAGCAGCATTTGGTTATACCCACGGTCTTTAAGGCGTTCTACTGAAATAGGCATGGGGACGATGGCTTGAACCCTAGCTAAGCGCAAGCTTAAAAGGCTCTGTGCCAGTAAATTTTGATAGTGCAATTGTTGCTCATACTTATAGCTTTGAATGATGCGATCTATAGGGAAATCATAGTAAAAGGCACAAGAGATGCTGTGTTCATGGCGATCAACCGCTTGTTTAAACCAAGGCAGTTGTGCCCAGCAGTCGGTACAAAGCGAATGATGTTGTTGTCGATCGATACCGCAGAGCAGGCAAGGGGAAACGCTCTGTATTCCTTTTTGGATGAAGTGTTGGATAGATTGGAGCATGTTTTTATTCTAATCATTCTTTTTTGAGTATTTTGCACAGTTCGTGGTGAAGTGCAATCACAACACCACAGCAACCTGTTCGACAAGCTTATTGGTTCAAGCCAATCTGTATAATTAGGATGATCGATCTGTCATCCTAATAATTATTATACATAGGCGTATCGAGGAGCTTCCGGCAGCCATCGTTTTAAAAGCGCTTGAGCCTGTGCAGGATAGTCATTCAGGACTTGTTGAGCCACATAGTGAGCCTGATTGAGTAAATGGTCATCTCGCTCTAATTTTGCTACACGAAAGCCCATATCGCCCGTTTGTTTAGTGCCGAGGAGCTCACCGGGGCCGCGAATTTCCAAATCTTTTTCAGCAATAATAAAGCCGTCATTGGTCTCGCGCATAATGCGTAAACGCTCTTGCCCATTTTGCGACAAGGGATTTTTATACAGCAAGGCACAGAAACTGGCTTTGGCACCACGCCCTACACGACCACGTAGCTGATGTAGTTGTGAAAGCCCTAGGCGTTCTGCATTTTCAATCACCATGATTGAGGCGTTCGGGACGTCAACACCGACTTCAATGACGGTGGTTGCAATTAGTAATTGCAATTCATTATTTTTAAATTGCTGCATCACTGCTTGCTTTTCATCGGCCTTCATTTTGCCGTGAACCAGACCAATATTGAGGTCTGGGAAGCGTTCTTTAATTTCATTAAAAGTTGCTTCAGCGGCTTGAGCATCTAAGGTTTCGGATTGTTCCACTAGGGTACAGACCCAATAGGCTTGTTTGCCTTCAGCACAATTGCTGGCAATCCGCTGTAGCACTTCTTCACGACGATCCAGTGGAATGGTGACCGTTTGAATCGGTGTACGACCGGGTGGTAGTTCATCAATGACAGAGGTGTCTAAGTCGCCATAAGCCGACATCGCCAAGGTACGAGGAATAGGGGTTGCTGTCATCACCAGTTGATGTGGTGTCATGCCATTGAGACCTTTGTTCCGAAGTGCCAAACGCTGATCGACACCAAAACGGTGTTGCTCATCAATAATCACTAAACCCAATTTGGCAAATTGAACATTGTCTTGAAATAAAGCATGTGTGCCGACCACTAAATTAGCAGAACCATCTTGAATACTTTGTTCTGCTGCAGCTCGAGCTTTACCTTTTTGCTTGCCTGAAAGCCAGGACACGGTCAGTCCCATAGGCTCAAACCATTTTTTGAAATTTAGATAATGTTGTTCGGCCAAAATTTCTGTTGGCGCCATCATGGCCACTTGCCAACCTTCCTCAAGCGCATGACAGGCTGCAACGCCTGCAACCAAGGTTTTACCTGCACCTACATCGCCTTGTACGAGTCGCAGCATAGGTTTGTTCTTTTTCAGATCGACCGCAATTTCTTTGGACACGCGTTTTTGTGCGCCGGTCATTTCAAACGGTAGTGTACTTAAAAGCTGTTTGGTGAAGTTCTTACTTGCAGAGAATGACGGTGCTTCGATTTGTTGAATATAAGCACGGCGGCTGAGCAAACTGACCTGATGGGCAACCAATTCTTCGAAAATTAAACGTTGCTGTGCAGGATGAGAACCTTGGCTGAGTTGCAACATATTGGCATCGACAGGGGGGTGATGAATATAGTCCAGTGCTTGTTTTAGGGCATAGCCATTGGTGAATTTTTCTGGCAATAATTCAGGTAAGTCATCACTATATAACTGTAGTGCTTGTTTGACGTATTCACGCAGTTTGGGCTGTGTTAAGCCTTCAGTTGCAGGGTAAATCGCAGTGAGTTGGGTTTGAGGTAAAGGCGTGTGTTCAGTAATCACCTGTAGTTCAGGATGATACATTTCTAAGCCACGAGCACCAACACGGACTTCACCAAAAATCCGTAAACGATTTCCCGGTTTTACCCGATCAGTAATGCCTTTGTAGATATGGTAAAAACGTAAAGTGACTTTGCCACAATCGTCATCCAAAAGGGCGGCCATCGATTTACGCTTACCGGGTGGGAAGTCGATATTTTTGACCGTGCCTTCTAGTAAATAACTGCGGCCCACGGTTAATTGGTTCATGGGGATGATCGTGCTACGATCTTCATAGTCGCGTGGCAGATGAAACAAAAGATCATCTGTCGTGAAAATATTTAGTTTTTCAAGTAAAGCAGCGGCGGCATTGCCAACCCCTTGCAATTGATGGACGGCAGCCATGTCCCCTCAACTTCGGTTTATATGATCTAAATGGATCAGTTCTGAGAATAGGTCGTTTGATGCATATTCTATTTATCGGTTATGGTAAAACATCGCAACGTGTTGCTAAACAATTATTTCAGCAAGGTCACCAAATTACTACAGTGAGTCGTAGTGCGAAAGAGGATGATTTTGCAGAACATTTAATCCAAGATGTTCACCAACTGGATTTGTCGCAGGTTCAACCGATTGATGTAGTCTATGTTCTTTTGGCTCCTGCACGTCATGCTCAACTCAATGCTGTGGATGCTTACCGACACACTTATGTCGATTCTGTACAGCCGATTGTTCAAGCATTAGCACATCATCCAATACAACGTTTAATCGTGGTGTCTTCCACTCGTGTCTATGGTGAACATGCGGGGGAGCGGATTGATGATGACACTGTGCCACATCCGATCGATGAGCAGGGCATGTTGTTACTGGAAATGGAGCATCGCTACACACAAGCATTTCCTAACGAATGCGTGATCGTACGTCCCTCTGGGATTTATGGCACATCGACAACACGAATGCAGAAACTGGCAGAAACGACTCATCGCTATCCCAATATTCATTGGTCAAATCGAATACATATCGATGATTTGGCAAAATTTCTGTGTCATCTACTTCACGTGGAACATCCTGAAAAATCATATATTTGTACTAATAACCAACCTCAACCTTTGCATGAGCGAATCTTGGAATTGCAAAGAGCTATGCATTTACCCGAATTGGTTTTAGAGAGTGAAGTAGAAACAGGTAAAAAGATTTATGCAACGCGGATGATGGAGAGTGGTTTTAAGTTAGCGCACGATTGATTGTGATGTGTATGTAAAATTGGCGTGACGTATAAAATTCAGAGCAGCTTTGTGAGTATTAAAAGAAATTCTATAAATGAATAAGATAGGTCTTTTACAACATGTATTGTTCAAATTTTCGGATGGATCTCAAAGGATAAAAATTAAATAATGACAAAATCATTTGCTGAACTTACTTAGAATCTACCCCATAGACCGATTCTGGAAAAAGCTTTGAGTTATTTTGAAAATTTACCAAAGATCTCGATTGATTGTGGTTGTGGTGCAGGAAATGAATCATCATTTCTACTCCGTCATAATTTTAAAGTATATGCATTTGATCCAACTGTTGAAGCTAAAAATATCTGTCTAAGTAAATTTAAAGACAATAAGAATTTTTTATTTTCTAATCAGGCCTTTGAAGACTATAGCTTTCCTAAAGCTAGTTTAATTATTGCTTTATTCAGTTTATTTTTTTGTTCTACGGATTCGCTTGAAAGTGTTTTAAAGAAAATGCAGGAATCCTTAAGTGAGCAAGGCATTTTACTCATACAACTATTAGGGAAAGATGATGATTGGGTAAATAATTTTTCTGAAAAATTTATAGGTTTTGAACAGGAAGAGCTTAAACAATTGTTTGATGCGGACTTTGATATTATTTATATCGATGAATTTAAAGGCAATAAACCGCTAGCCAATGGAAATCCAAAATTTTGGAATGTACATACCTTAATTTTAAAAAAGAAAATATTAAATACTTTTGTATAGTCCAAAAAATAGAGACAAGCTTTTTACAACTTGTCCCTAATTTTGCTCAAATTCTTTTGCTTTTATAGTGAAAAAAATCAGAACCGTTTATTTTTTCTTACGTTTCAAGCGCTTTTTAGCTTGTTCCGCAGCAACTTTATCTAGTGCTTCTTTTAACTCTTCATCACTAAAGGTTGTAATGTGCTGCAACATTTGCAGGGTCACATCATCCAAAACGAGGTTGGCATACTGCGCAACATTTTGGAAATTTTCATCAAACACAATGGCGTTGTTTTCATTGGTGCTGATATAACCTTGTTGGGTTAAGACTTTAATAAAGCTTTGGAATAAGGCCTTATCAAAGAACTCAGGCGAGTTAAATTCATACAACACAGATAGACGTTGACCAACCAAGTGACTGAGTTCTTCAACCTGACGCGTAGAGATATTGCCCGAACCACGTTGTGTGATTAAGGCCAAAGTCATGTAGTAACGCTCAAGACTTTGCATCACGGGTGCAGCTAAGACCACTAACTGATTGTGCTGCTCTGAGTTAGGCGCAGGGGAGATCAGGTTGCCTTCTGCATCTTCAGAAATTAGCTTGGCTTTGATCAGTACTTCTGCATACGCACAGATCTGATCTTTAAGTTCTTCATCATTCCATTTAAGGAACAACTCAGCTTTTAAGAACGGATACAGTGTACGAATGACATTAATTAAATCACCACGGCGAATAGAACCATTATGTTCAACCAAAGCGGCAATGAGTGATGGCAAAATAAATGCGTGCAGGATGTTGTTGCGGAAGTAGGTTAACAGCACCGCTTGATTATCAGCAATGGCAATAATATCGCCAAGGACATGATGAACACGTTTAATCAGCTTGAGTTTTAAACCATAAGCAATGATTTCTTTACCTGACAGCGGTGTTACTTGCATGCGCTCATCGTAAGGTAAGGCAGTTAAAAGATCACGATAGGTATCTAACTGCTTAATGCAAATCTCTTCATCTAAAGTATGTTTAGATGTTGCCAATAAAATCAGTGAAAGCAATGAAACTGGGTTCACCACTGCTGCACGGTTAATATTTTCTAAAATCACGTGTGCAGAACTGTTAATGGCATCCGAAACTTCTGGCGGAATTGGGTCGTCATTTTTCTCGATTTTGATGTTGCTTGCATTATGCTGTTTCAACATATCATCAAGGAAAACCGGCTCACCAAAGTTCAAATGCACTTTACCGAAAATACGTTCGATCTTACGCAGAGTTTTCATAATCCCGATGATCGATTCGCCCTCTTTCGGCTTACCATTCATTTCGCCAACGTAGGTCGCACCTTCCATTAAACGCTCATAACCAATATAGGTCGGTAAGAACACGATCGGTTTGGCTGGATTACGTAAATGACCATGGACAGTCATGGCGAGCATGCCGGTCTTCGGTGGTAATAAACGACCAGTACGTGAACGACCCCCTTCGATGAAGTATTCAAGCGGCGTATTACGCGCCAAAATACTGTAGAGGTATTCTTTAAATACGGTGGTGTAGAGACCATTGCCACGGAATGAACGACGAATAAAGAACGCGCCGCCGCCACGTAAAATTTGCCCGACAAATGGCATGTTTAAGTTATCGCCCGCAGCAATGTACGGCACCATCAAGCCACGTTTATAGATCACATAAGACAATAATAAATAGTCGATATGACTACGATGACATGGGGTGTAAATGATCTCATAGTCTTTGGCTAGTTCACGAACGGTACTGAAGTTATGCACTTCGACGCCATCATAAAGCTGTGTCCATAGACGAGTCAGGGCTAAGTCAGCAAAACGAACCGTTGAGGCTGAATAGTCAGAAACGATTTCATTTAAATAACCAATCGCACGACGTTCAGCTTCAACCATACTGATTTTACTGCGAATGCTTTCACGACGAATCGCATCTTGCACATCCGTAGATTTGATCAGGCCGTGCATCACATTACGACGATCAGATAAATCCGGCCCCAAAACTACTTCACGCTGTGCATCTAAATAATCATTCAGTGTGCTGACAATATAAGTCGCAGGTGACAAGTTTGGATGTGTAGTTTTGGCATATTCAACCAAACGACGCAAAGACTGTGGCTCATGGAATTCAAGGTAGGATTGACGACCGTGCAAACCAATATTGACCAACTGCTTCACTTTGCTTGGTGTAGACCATGTATCGGTAAATAATAATTTAAACCAAGAATCTTCTTTATCGGGTTCACGGCCCCACAGCACGGTTACAGGAACGAGCTCAACATCCGCATCAGGATTTTTTTCCAAAACCTCAATTAAACGTAATAAACGAGGTGGAAAGGCATGTGGCGGTGGATTGAGTAAATTGTCTTCATCATGATGTTGTAAAAACACCACAGAGGCTTTTTCTGTTTGCGTACCCACTGTCATTGGGTCGAGTGCAGGGTGTAGCTTTAAACGACGGGTTTCACCATCGACAATTAAAGCATTACTCCGTGAATGATTTTGCAGAACGTAGCAGGTAATTTTCGTTGTCTGTACGCCGGTATCTGTATCGGTTTCAGTCACTACAGGTTCTACAGGGACTTCACCTAAAACATGCGGTGTTACCACAAGGTCAAGCAGTTTACTCGAAAGCTTTCGATACATCTGACCAAAGCCGCTCTTGGACATACAAACTCCTACTTTTCATGACCAAACCACAGAGATTCTGAGGGGAATCTATTCTGCGTAATTGTACTTAAAAACTGTATGTCATTTTCTGACAAATTGCATAGATATTGTAAGATTTTATCGTTAAAAAACGTATTTTTAGCAGTTATATTGCATCAGCAAGGTGACAGATCAGTCAGCGAATCTTTAGGGTTTTAGTCTGGATTTATGGCAAAATGGAAAATATATTTAAACATCTGTTGATGTTGCCTGCGTTAGCTTAATCCCGAATGATAGATAGGTTTGTTATGAATGCCTTAACACAAGAGTTGGTTGATTTACTCAGCCTTGAAAAATTAGAAGAAAATATTTTTCGTGGGCAAAGCCGAAATTTGGTCGGGAAACGTGTCTTTGGTGGACAGGTTTTAGGTCAGGCGCTACGTGCGGCATCTTATACCACAGATCGACCTGCTCATTCCTTGCATGCCTATTTCTTATTCGGTGGTGATATCAATGCACCGATCATTTATGAAGTGGATCGTATTCGCGATGGACGTAGTTTTGTGAGTCGTCAGGTTCGTGCGATTCAACATGGTAAAACCATTTTTATGTGTATGGTGTCATTTGCAGAGCAAGAAGAAGGGTTGAACTACCAAGTTGCAGAGCCAGAATATCCAGCCGTGGAAGATTTAAAATCTGAAGCTGAGCTGAAAAGAATGATGGTGGAATTTGTCCCTGAAAACGTCCGTGCATCTTTTATGCGCGACCGCCATGTGGAAATTCGCCCGATTGATCCGCAAAACCCGTACCAACCGCAGCCTGCTGCGCCATCGTATGCACACTATATTCGTACCCATGACACGATTGCTGCCGATGTTGATGACATCTCTTTACATCAGGCCATTGCAGCATTCTATTCAGACTTTACATTGATGACGACTGCACTACGTCCACATGGTTTAAGTTATTTATCACCAAGTTTACAGTGTGCGAGTATTGACCATGCCATGTATTTCCATAAGCCATTCCGTGTAGATGAGTGGATGCTTTATGACATGGATGCCACGGTCAGTGCCAGTTCACGTGGTCTAAATTTCGGTCGCATGTGGCAAAACGGTGAGTTGGTCTGTAGTACGACACAAGAAGGCTTGATTCGTTTACGTGAAATTGAAACCCAATAAGCTTTGAGCACTATGTGTTAAGTCGTGCATGTTGAAATACTGAAAAAACCGAATCTTCTGATTCGGTTTTTTATATCCGTCAATTTTTGATATGAAGCTACTTGCGGAATGGAGTTATCTAGTTAGGGGTACTGTACAAGTTGAATGGAGCTGAATTCATGCTTTGCAGAAATGCAGCAGTACATGTGACAAAAAATTCCTCGATTCCCAATGGGTCGCATGGCATAGTGCCTGAATAAAGGATGATAAATGCAAGGCACAATGAGCTTAAATACGCAGATTTTAATTGCCGCAATATTGGGTGTGGCATTTGGGTTTTTATTAATTCAGTTTCCAGAGACGCAGTTTTTATCCGCCAGCCTGTATGGCTTGGGGATTGCCAGTAGTATTTTTATTGGTTTGCTGAAAATGATCTTGGTTCCCCTGATCTTTAGTTCGATTGTGGTGGGGGTATCGAATTTACAAGCGGGTGGTCAGCTGAGTCGAACGTGGAAAATTACCTTAGCGTGCTGTGTCACTACCACAACTTTGGCACTGATCTTGGGTCTAGCATGCGCGCATATTTTTAAAGTCGGGCAGGGCGTGGACATCGTCATGTTCCAAGATGTAATGCAACAGCATCAGAGTCCTGACACCCTCACAGCAGGTTCATTCTTTACCAATTTTATTCAAAATACACTGATCAATCCGTTTAAAGCCTTTAGTGATGGCAATGTACTCGCTGTCGTGGTGTTTTCACTATTTCTCGGTGTGGCCTTGGTCAAAGGCGGTGAAAAGTTCCGAAGCGTGAGAAAGCTCAGTCAGCAATTTTTTGACATCATGATGATGATCATTGGCTGGGTGATGAAGCTTGCACCGATTGGTATTTTCGCATTATTGGCTAAATTGATTGCTACAGAAGATATTTCGGTGTTGAGTCGCCTCGCGGAGTTTGCTGCAGTGGTCACTGGGACGACGATTTTCCATGGGGCAGTGGTATTACCTCTGCTGCTATGGATTTTTGGGAAAATGAGTCCTCTGACATTTTTTAGAGGAACACGAGCTGCCTTAATCACTGCTTTTGCAACCAGTTCAAGTTCAGCAACGATGCCACTGTCGATGAAATGTGCGCAGGAAAATTTAGGTGTACGTCCTCAAACGGCAGGCTTTGTGATTCCTTTGGGCACGCAGTTGAATATGGATGGTACAGCGCTGTATGAAGCTGCCGCGGCATTATTTATTGCCAACTTGATGGGTTTAGATTTAACCTTGGGGCAGCAGTTAATTGTCTGTGCAACCGCCATGATTGCGTCACTCGGTGCGCCGGGTATTCCAAGTGCTGGAATGGTGACGATGATTATGGTTTTACAATCAGTCGGGCTCCCTGCAGAAGCCATTGCGATTTTACTGCCGATCGATCGACTATTAGATACGGTGCGAACTGTGGTGAACGTACAGGGCGATATGATGATTAGTGTGGTGGTGGATCGTCATACGCGAGATGTAGATGAACCAGCATTATCAAATTAAGCAGATAAAGCACTGAAATGCGGGTTGTAGACGATCTCCCACAGATGCCCATCTAAGTCTTGAAAATAGCCTGCATAACCATCGTAAAACGTGGGCTGTGCGGGCTTAATTGTTTTTGCACCTGCGCGTTGGGCTTGTTGCATGATTTGATCGACGGCTGCGGGACTGTTGACGTTATGTTCAAGAGACATTTGAGTTGGACAAAACGCTGATGTACTGATTCCGGTGTTATGACTAAGGCTATCTTGTGGCCAGAGTGCGAGCTTTAAACCGTGTTGTAAATCAAAAAATGCCACAGCGCCATGTTCAAATTCAGTCCCAATAATCCCTGCGCTATTTAGACCTAAACCCTCCTGATAAAACGCGAATGCAGCGTGTAAATCTTTCACAGCCAGTGTAATAACGGAGATGTGAGCGTGCATGGAGATGCTCCTGAACGGTGTATTTTTATTTTAGGATAAGGCTGAGTATAAATGCATTTTAAAGAGAATAGGGAACTTGGAATAACTGTACTTTAAACATCGAACTTATGAGCCTATCCATCTTGAGTGTGTTGATTGCTCAGTAAAAAAATGGAGCGTAATGGATGTGAGCACAAAAAAAGCAGGGCGAACCCTGCTTAATACAAATTTTAAATGGTGTTTAAGCAACTTTCAGTGCGGCGCGTTTTGCAGCAGGAGAGTTGTCGAGATAGGCAATCGCATCTTCAGTTTTTGCTTCATGTACAGGATCGTACCAAGGCATTAAATACCCCAATTGCTGCGACACCAACCAAAGCGGATGTGGCAATAAGCGATTGTCTTTTTGCGCGATACGCGCCCATTCACGCCAAATCCACGGTTTATATACGGCAGGTTTAATCGATGCATAGCGCGAGTCTTGCTGCATGATATGTGCTGCACCATCGACCCATAGACCAAGTACGGCAGCAATCACGATCACACTTTGATAATAGCGAGAAATATAGCCCCCACCGAGATGACGATACAAATCAAAAGCCACGGTACGATGTTCTATCTCTTCTGCACCATGCCATTTTACTAGATCGAGCATATTCGGATCGGCACCGAGGCGTTCCCACTCTTTGTTATATAAAGCATATTTGCCTAGTACGCAGGTCATGTGCTCAACTGTTGCAATCACCCCTAAACGAAAGAGATCCCATTGATGATCCAAAGCTTTAGGTACGTTGAGCCCTAAAGGTTGGTCCGCAAGCAGTTTGCCAAAGAGGAAGTCCATGATTTCAAGGTTGCGTTGAATACTGATATTGCGCTGAGACAGATATTCTTTATTGGCAGAGTTATGCGCCTGAGCATGCATGGCTTCTTGGCGGATAAATGCTTTAACGTCCTCTGCTAATTTTTCATCTCTAATTTGTGGCAATACTTTGTTATACAGACGGCAAAACCAAAACTCACCAGCCGGTAAGATCATATTAATTTCATTAATAAAATAGCTGACAAATGGTTGGTTGGGCACCCAGTCAACTTGAGTATCTTGCCACTCAAATTTCACTTTGCGTGGCTTAATTTTATATTCGATTGATGATCCAAGTTTTGTGTTTCTCAAGCGGGAGAGTAATTTCATGACCTATCCTTGTTTTTATGTGATCGAGTACACATCTGATGTATTCAGTATCCAAAAAAAATCCTGCATTGTGATTAGCAATACAGGACATTTCATTATCTTCAGATGATACTTTTTGTCAGACAATCATCCTTGCGCTGACTTTAAAATTACTGGATTAGTGGTCTGAATTTTTGCCTTCAGCTTGGGGTAAATCTTCAGATGTAGTGTCGACGTCATCGAATGCTTCCGCATCTGCATCGATTTCAATATCATCTTCCGATGCTTCAGGAATGCTATCAAGATCAAACTCTGTCGATTGTTCTAGAGTGAAGTTAAGACGACCCGCCATGACACTCGCTAACTCTTCTAAACCTTGTTTATTCAATGATGAGAACAATTGGATAGAGAAGTTCAGCTTCATTTTTTTCAATGCTGCTTTCACTTCTTGTAGTGCTTTAGAGGCTGGGCCACGGTTTAATTTATCTGATTTGGTGAGCAGTACGTGCACGAACAATTTACGAGAATGTGCCCATTCCAACATCATGACGTCAAAGTGTTGTAGTGGATGACGGATATCCATCAACAGCACAAGACCTTGTAAACTTTCACGGTGTATCAGGTAGTTTTCTAACTCTTTTTGCCACACGATTTTCATCGCTTCAGGTACAGCGGCATAGCCATAACCCGGTAAGTCGACCAAACGTTGATCAGGATTTCCTAAACTGAAAAAGTTGATCATTTGGGTCCGACCCGGTTTTTTCGACGCACGAGCCAATTGTTTTTGGTTAGTGAGCGCATTAATGGCACTTGACTTACCCGCATTGGAGCGGCCAGCAAAGGCAATTTCATAGCCGGTATCTTCAACGCAGAGGTTGAGTTTAGGCGCACTCATTAAGAACTCAGCTTTGCGTAGCCAGTTGAGCGAGCGCACAGCATATTCAGTAATCGCAGAGTCTACTTTTTTCTCATAAGTAATCTTTTGCTTCGGCGCATTGGCCGCTTTACTGTTTCGTGATTTTCCTCTGTGCTGATGCATAACCCAACTTCAATAACTGATTTAACAACACGCATTATAAAGGAAGTCGGGCAGGCAAGCGAATTTTGTCGCAGGCAAAGTGAAATTAGAGATTGATCATTTGAATCGGAGATTGTGTTGTAAATTTAGATGCGCTGCTTGGTTGCAAGACATCGGCAAGTTTGTACTGATCGAGACTTTGATAAAACTGTTCTAAAGCTTGGTCTAAAATGCTTTTTAAACCACACTGACTGCGCAGTACGCAGGGTGGGTCATTGCATTCAACAATCTGGTGATTACCTTGCAAAATCCGTACGATTTGACCGAGCTGAGCCTCAAGTGCTTCAGGGTTAAGGCGGATGCCGCCACCTTTGCCGCGGCTGGTGATTAACCAGTTTTGCTTTGCCATAAAATGCACAATTTTCACCAAGTGATTACGCGAAACGTGCAGGTCTTCTGCAATTTCAGCAATGTTATAAGGCACATCACGAGGACGTGCGATATAGAGCAAAATGCGTAATGCATAATCGGTGAATTTATTGAGTTGCATGATAATACTGTGAGTCTGAGAGAAATAAATAAGGGCTAGTCTAGCATAACTAAACTAACCCTTTGTATTTCAGGTGAATAGCTTAGTTAGTGTTTTACACCACCAGTGCCGAAAGCTTCGCTGTGAATATTGCTAGCAGGAATACCACGAGCAATTAAAGCTTTCTGTTGTTCAGCCATAAATGGCATTGGACCGCAAAGGTAATAATCCGCATTGATCGGTAACAGTGCAGTATCCATGCTGCCTAAGTCTAGACGACCAGCAGCATCATAATCTTCACCTAATTTATCATTAGCATGAGGGAACTCATACGCTGTAAAGGTGCTAAGACGTGGGTATTTTGCTTCCAAATCCTGAATGTGTTTATGCATTGCATGCACTTGTTTGCTACGGCAGGCATGGATAAATGTTACAGGTTGTGGCATGTCTAAAGTCACCAACTGATTTAGCATCGCAATCATTGGTGTTAGACCTACACCACCACTGATAAAGACATTGCGTTTTTGTGAATCAATCAGGAAGAAATTACCTGTTGGTGCAGACACTTCGATTTCTGAACCGATCTCCAAGCCATGCAGTGTATTTGATACCCAACCTGGAACCAAGTCACCTTTCTGATCTTCACGTTTTACAGAGATACGTAAGTAGTTGTCTTGTGGGTTGGTCGACAGTGTATATTGACGTGGTTGTTTTAGACCCAGCTCATCGACCAATACACGTACAGAGATGTACTGACCTGCTTCATATTTTGGTAAATCACCACCATCAGAAGGCTCAAGGTAGAATGAGGTGATTTCATCACTTTCAGCCACTTTTTTCGCGATTTTGAAATTACGCCAACCTAACCAACTGCCTTTAGTTTGCTGATGTTGCTCATAAATCGCTTTTTCAGTGCTGATAAACAAGTCTGCCAATTGTCCATATGCTGCTGCCCAAGCGGCAATCAGTGGATCTTCCATTGAAATGCTTAATACTTCACTGATCGAGTGCAGCAAATTTTCGCCGACAATATTATAGTCTGGCGCTTGAATGTTAAGACTCACATGTTTATGCGCAATTAATTCTACAACTGGTAAAAGTACAGATGGGTCCTCAATATTTTCAGCATAAGCCAATACAGCACCCGCCAAGGCTTGTGCCTGAGCACCGCTGCGCTGATGTCCCATGTTAAAGGTTTCTTTGAGGTCAGGGTTATTGCCCAACATACGATTATAGAAGTAACCAGTCAGCGCGACACCATTTTCACGTAGAACAGGAACAGTAGCTTTTACTAGGTCAATTTGCTGCGGAGTCATAGCTGATCTCTCATGGCTGTTATTTATAAGATGTATTTAAAATACATTTTTAAATACATCCGCGCAATACATGTTTTAGTAAAAACCATAAAAAAATTATGGAATATAAAAAGATTCCATAAATTTGTACTTTTTAATTGGGCTTTTAGATTATTTCTTGCCGAAGAGAGAACCTAAGAGGCCACGGATAATTTTCTGACCTGTCGACCCACCCAAGCTGCGTGCTGCACTTTTTGCAAAAGTTCCTACAGTGTCTTGAATCAGTTTTTCACGTTGTTTGGCTGAGCGCTCAGCGTCTTTTTGTTGTTCGCGTGCAAGGCGTTCTTGTTCACGCGCTTGCTGTTTAGCGAGTGCATCCGCTTCCTTGGCTTTTTGTTTGGCCAAGGCTTCTTGCTCTTTGGCTTCTATTTTATCTTGTTCCGCTTGGATGGTTTGTTGTTGGCGTTCGGCCACTTTGTTTTGCAAAAGTTCATAGGCACTTTCACGGTCTGCTTCGGTGTCATACACACCTGCGACAACGCTATTTGCCATGAGTGCTTTACGTTCATCTACAGCAATTGGATTAAATGAAGAGTAGGGTGGCATCACCCAAGCACGCTCAACGATTTGGGGTGTGCCTTGTTCATCTAGACAGCTAATCAGTGCTTCACCTACAGCTAGCTCCGTAATCACTTGATCGACTTGAAATGCAGGATTGGCTCGGAAAGTATCTGCTGCGGTTTTTACGGCTTTCTGATCTTTTGGGGTAAATGCACGTAGCGCATGCTGAACGCGGTTACCTAGTTGTCCTAAAACACTCTCGGGTAGGTCAAGTGGATTTTGCGTTACAAAGTAAATCCCGACGCCTTTAGAGCGAATTAGACGAACCACTTGTTCAATCTTTTCTTGTAAAGCAGGGCTGGCATTATCAAACAATAAATGCGCTTCATCGAAGAAGAACACCAGTTTGGGTTTATCCATATCTCCAACTTCAGGCAATTGTTCAAACAGTTCTGACAGCATCCAAAGTAAGAAGGTCGCATAGAGCTTAGGGGTATTCATTAACTTGTCAGCGGCAAGCAGGTTGATGTTGCCACGACCTTGTGCATCCGTTTGAATGAAATCCATGATATTGAGCGCAGGCTCACCAAAGAACTTGTCACCGCCTTGATCTGCCAAGGCAAGCAAATTACGTTGAATTGCACCTAAACTTGCAGGCGATAAATTGCCATATTCATTTTTAAATTCAGCTGCATGTTCACTGACGTAGCTAATCATGGCTTTTAAGTCTTTAAAGTCGATGAGCAATAAGCCCTGATCATCGGCAATACGAAAGACCGCAGATAACACGCCTTCTTGCGTGTCGTTTAAATTCAGAATTCTGGCAAGGAGAAGTGGACCAATTTCAGAAATGGTGGTGCGAATGGGATGTCCTTGTTCACCAAACAAATCCCAAAACACCACAGGGGAGGCAGCAAAAGGAATGCTCTCGATATTTAAACTTTTAATTCGTTCGTCAAACTTAGGATTGCTTTCACCTGCTTTGGCAAGGCTAGAAACATCCCCTTTGGCATCGGCTAAAAATACAGGTACACCCAGCCGAGAAAAACTTTCTGCCAACACCTTCAACGTCACCGTCTTACCAGTACCTGTGGCCCCAGCAATCAAACCATGGCGGTTTGCAAATTGTGAATGAAGCACCACATCTTGTGTGGTGTCTTGTGTTTTTTTGCCAATAATAATTGGTGTACCCATAGATGTTCCTGTATTTATTCGAGTTGCTGTTTATTTAAATGTTGTAGTGCGTTTTCTATATCTTGTATTAAATCTGCAGGATGTTCTAGTCCTATACAAAAGCGAACCAGTAAGCCGGCTTGAATATGTGAATGTTCGAGTACACGCATATCTTTTAAGTTATATAGCATCACTAAACTGACTGGGCCACCCCAGCTAAAACCGAGCTTAAATAGTTTAAGTGCATCACAAAAGCGGCGTACATCTTGCAGGCTATATTTTTCATTAAATACCACGCTGACCAAGCCGGCACTGTGTTGTTCTGTACAAATTTCTTTCCAATACTGATGTCCTGCGGAAGCTTCATCAGCAGGATGTAAAACCTGTACAAAGGCTGGTTGCTGTTTTAGCCAATTTAATAAAGTTAAAGCACTTTGTGACTGGTGTTCATAGCGAAGGCGCATAGAAGCCAGACTGCGTTGTACTTGCGCGGCGTCATCACCAGAGATACTAATGCCTTGAATGGCGTGCGCACGAAACAGTTTGTGATGAAGCTTTTTATCTCGTGTAATTATCGAACCCATCAAAATATCCCCGCCGCCACTTGGGTATTTGGTCAAGGCATGTACACTGATATCGACACTCAGATGCTCAGCACTGAAATCAAAAGCATTAAAGGCAAGTCCTGCTCCCCAAGTATTGTCCAGTGCAGTGAGAATGTTGTGGGCTTGGGCTTTTTTGACCAAGCCGACTAAATCTGGAAACTCTAAAGTGACAGAACCTGCCGCTTCTAACCAGATAAGCTTGGCTTGCGCTGAAGGTGTGAATGAGTTGACATCAATCGGGTTATAAACCTTGACCACGATACCGTAGTGGGTTTCTAGGTTGCGTAGATGTTCCATATTTGGGCCATAGATATTATCTGCGACCCAAACCTCATCCCCTTGACTTAAAAAACATGAATTGACCAAATTAATTGCAGACAAACCGCTTGGTGCAAGTAAGTGATACAAGCCTCCTTCAATCTGAGCAAGCTGATCGCCTAGGGTAAATGTCGTGGGGGTACCATGCGTGCCATAGCTATAGTCATAATCATCGGTCCAATGGCGATTAAATAGCGCATCTGTATTTTCGAAAATTATAGTGGATGCACGAAACAGGGGAGGTTGAACACTATTGATGTATTGCGGTGCCATTCTTGGTGCATGAATGAGTTCAGTTTGAGGATTCTTTTTCACGTGGCGCTCTGAAATGATCAAAATAATAATGAATGTTCAAAAGAATACGACTAAAACGCATGGATTTACGATGCTTTTGTATAGAAAATTAAGTGAAAAGCAAAGTTGGCTTCATTCTTGCAAAACCGATATCAGAGCAACAACAATAGGTTTAGCGCATGAAGTCGCATTTAAAAGTACATTATTTTCAGCATATTGCTGGCGAAGGGTTCGGCAGTTGTTATGAATTTTTAAAACAGCATCAGGCCAAAATTACGGCCACAGAATTCTTTGCATTACCTGTCGATCAAGCCCTAGATCTCGAGGCTTTGCCGCATGTTGAAGATGTCGATTTACTTATCATTATGGGTGGGACCATGAGTGTAAATGATGAAGCAAATTTCCCATGGTTAAAAATAGAAAAGCGTTGGCTGCGACGCTATTTGGCCCTCGGTAAAGCCGCAATCGGGCTTTGTTTAGGTGGGCAATTGATTGCTAATGCTTTGGGCGGTGCAGTGAGTCGAAATGCACAACAAGAATTGGGTTGGACGACCATCCGTAAGGTCGCTAACGTACCGCATGACTGTTTCAAACTACCTGAAGAGTTTAAAGTCATGCAGTGGCACAGTGAAACATTTGAAATTCCCAAAGGAGCGGTATTACTGGCGGAAAATGATGCATGTCGTAATCAAATGTATCAAATCGGGCAAAATGTTTTGGGCTTTCAATTTCATCCTGAAATTACCCCTGAAGTACTCGATTTATTTTTGGAAAATGATGAAGAGGTGGCATTTTTTTCAGGAACATCTGTACAGCCAGTACATGATCTACGGAAAAGCGCAAAAAACAAATTTATTGAGGGAAATCAAATACTAAACCAAGCAATAGAGTATGTATTAAGAAAAAATGCCTATTGATTAAAAGTTAAGCAATTGATCTTGCATAAAAAATGAAAAATATAAGAAAAACAGCAAAAGAGATTTGCTTATGCAGTAAACAATAGCTATAATGGGCGACCCTTTGATGAAGGGGGTTGGCTACGAAAAAAGTAGTTAACATCGTGACAGTCGCGGCATCGATCGTGACCTTAGTGATATTTCACTGCTCTTGACACTTGCCTCTTTTAAAGTGGGGTGAGATGCGTCAAGGGTGATTCTTTATATATTTGGCTTGGAGTTAACTGGTATGTCTAACCAGAGAATTCGTATCCGTCTTAAGTCTTTTGATCACCGTCTAATTGATCAATCAGCTCAAGAAATCGTAGAAACAGCAAAACGTACTGGCGCACAAGTTTGTGGTCCAATCCCGATGCCTACACGTATCGAACGTTTTAACGTTTTAACATCACCACACGTTAACAAAGATGCGCGTGACCAATACGAGATCCGCACTTACAAACGTTTGATCGACATCGTTCAACCTACAGATAAAACTGTTGATGCATTGATGAAGTTAGATCTTGCAGCTGGTGTTGATGTTCAGATCGCTTTGGGTTAAGGCTTTCGGTTAATTAACGCTCTAAGTTAATTAGGCCGCTTTTTTAGAGGTTTATGCACATGGCTATTGGTTTAGTCGGTCGCAAGTGCGGTATGACACGTATCTTTACAGATGCTGGTGTTTCTGTACCTGTAACAGTGATTGAGGTTGATCCTAACCGCATCACACAAATCAAAACGCTTGAAACTGATGGTTATCAAGCGATTCAAATCACTACTGGTGAACGTCGCGAATCTCGCGTAACTAACGCTCAGAAAGGTCACTTTGCGAAAGCTGGTGTAGCTGCTGGTCGTCTAGTTCAAGAATTCCGCGCTACAGAAGCTGATCTTGAAGGTCGTGAAGTTGGCGGAACTATCGGTGTGGATGTGTTTACAGTGGGTCAAATTGTTGACGTTACTGGTACATCTAAAGGTAAAGGTTTCCAAGGTGGTGTTAAGCGTTGGAACTTCCGTACTCAAGACGCTACACATGGTAACTCTGTATCTCACCGTGTTATCGGTTCTACAGGTCAAAACCAGACTCCTGGTCGCGTGTTCAAAGGCAAAAAAATGCCTGGTCACTTAGGTGCTGAACGTGTAACTACACAGGGTCTTGAAATCGTTGCTATCGACGCAGAACGTTCAGTTCTAGTTGTTAAAGGCGCGGTTCCTGGTGCTACTGGTGGCGACGTTACTGTTCGTCCTACTATCAAGGCCTGAGGGGAAATAACGTGAATTTAAATACTGTTTCCGGCTCTGCTGTTGAGTTATCTGAAGTTGCGTTTGGTCGTGATTTTAACGAAGCTCTTGTACACCAAGTTGTTACAGCTTACTTAGCTGGTGGTCGTCAAGGTTCTAAAGCGCAAAAATCACGTGCTGACGTTTCTGGCGGTGGTAAAAAACCTTTCCGTCAAAAAGGTACTGGCCGCGCTCGTGCTGGTTCTATTCGTAGCCCAATCTGGGTTGGCGGTGGTAAAACTTTTGCTGCTCGTCCACAAGACTGGTCTCAAAAAGTAAACCGTAAAATGTATCGCGGTGCTATGCAATGCATCCTGGCTGAGCTTGTTCGTCAAGATCGCCTTGTTTTAGTTGAAGAGATTGCTGTTGCAGCTCCAAAAACTAAAGAATTGCTTGCAAAACTTAACGACTTGAATGCACCTCGTGCATTAATCGTTACAGATGCTGTTGATGAGAACTTGTATCTTGCTGCTCGCAACATTCCACACGTTGATGTGGTTGATGCTGCTGCAATCGATCCTGTTAGCTTGATCGCGTTCGATAAAGTTGTTATGTCTGTTGCTGCTGCTAAGAAAATTGAGGTAGAACTCGGATGAACAACGAACGTATCTATCAAGTCCTACAAGGACCTGTATTCTCAGAAAAAGCACAAGTTTTAGGCGAAACTGCTGGTGTTCAAGTGTTCAAAGTTGCACTAGATGCAAACAAACTTGAAATCAAAAAAGCTGTTGAGCAACTATTTGGTGTTCAAGTTGTTAAAGTTAACACAACGATCACTAAAGGTAAGACTAAACGCTTTGGTAAAACATTAGGACGTCGTTCTGATGTTAAAAAAGCATACGTCACCCTGAAAGCTGGCCAAGATGTTGAAATGGCTGACTTGGGCGATACCGCTGAAAACGCAGCGGAATAAGGACGAAAATTATGCCGATTCAAAAATGTAAGCCAACGTCTCCAGGACGTCGCTTTGTAGAGAAAGTGGTTCATAACCACCTTCACAAAGGCGCGCCATATGCTCCGTTGGTTGAAGCTAAAAAACGTACTGGCGGTCGTAATAACAACGGTCACATTACAACTCGTCACGTTGGTGGTGGTCATAAACAGCACTACCGTATCGTAGACTTCAAACGTAACAAAGACAGCATCCCTGCTGTAGTTGAGCGTATTGAATACGATCCAAACCGTACAGCTCATATTGCTTTATTGAAATATGCTGACGGTGAACGTCGCTATATTATTGCACCTAAAGGCCTTCGCGCTGGTGATCAAGTTCAATCTGGTAACGATGCTCCAATCCGTCCAGGTAACTGCTTGCCACTTCGCAACATGCCTATCGGTTCTACTCTTCACAACATCGAGCTTAAAATCGGTAAAGGCGCACAATTAGTACGTTCTGCTGGTACATCTGCTCAATTGTTGGGTCGTGACGGTTCTTACGCTATCATTCGTCTTCGTTCAGGCGAAATGCGTAAAGTACACGTTGAATGCCGTGCTGTGTTAGGTGAAGTTTCTAACTCAGAAAGCAACCTTCGTTCACTTGGTAAAGCAGGTGCATCACGCTGGCGTGGCGTTCGTCCTACCGTACGTGGTATGGCGATGAACCCAGTAGACCATCCACATGGTGGTGGTGAAGGACGTAACAAAGGTATTCAACCTGTAAGTCCATGGGGTCAAAAAGCTAAAGGGTACAAAACACGTACCAACAAGCGTACGACTAAGATGATCATTCGCGACCGTCGCGTTAAGTAACAAGTAAAGGAATCTGACAATGCCTCGTTCTCTGAAAAAAGGCCCATTCGTCGATGCGCACTTGTTCGCTAAGGTTGAAGCGGCTATCGCGGCTAATAACCGTAAGCCGATCAAAACTTGGTCGCGTCGTTCGATGATCTTACCGGATTTTGTTGGTCTAACAATTTCTGTACACAATGGCCGTAACCATGTTCCAGTGATCGTATCTGAGCATATGGTTGGTCATAAATTAGGTGAATTCGCGCCAACTCGTACCTATCGTGGTCACGGTGTTGACAAGAAGTCTAAACGTTAATAGGTGCTATGATGGAAGTAACTGCTAAATTACGCGGTGCCGCTATCTCGGCACAAAAAGCACGTTTGGTTGCAGACCTAATTCGCGGCAAATCTGTTGCGCATGCTTTAAATATCTTAAACTTCAGCAACAAAAAAGCTGCAGTTTTAGTTAAAAAAGCATTGGAATCTGCGATTGCAAACGCTGAACACAATAACAGTTTAGATGTAGACGACCTTAAAGTTTCTACGATCTACGTTGATGAAGGCATGAGCCTGAAACGTATTTTGCCACGTGCTAAAGGCCGTGCAGATCGTATTACTAAGCGTACTTGTCACATTACCGTTAAGGTAGGGGTTTGATATGGGTCAGAAGGTTCATCCAATCGGTATCCGCCTAGGTGTTGTGAAACGTCATAACGCTAACTGGTATGCGAATCCGAAACAATATGCTGAATATTTGCTAAAAGATCTTCAAGTTCGTGAGTTTTTAACTAAAAAACTTAAGAATGCGATGGTAAGCAATATTCTTATCGAACGCCCTACAGGCGCAGCTAAAGTAACTATTAGCACTGCACGTCCTGGTATCGTGATCGGTAAAAAAGGCGAAGACATTGAGAAATTACAACGCGAATTAACAGCCATTATGGGTGTTCCTGCGCAAGTAAGTATCAACGAAATCGATCGCCCAGATTTAGACGCTCGTTTAGTTGCTGAAGCAATCGCTTCTCAATTAGAAAAACGTGTAATGTTCCGTCGTGCTATGAAGCGTGCGGTTCAAAACTCTATGCGTGCTGGTGCTAAAGGTATCAAAGTAGAAGTTTCAGGCCGTCTAGGTGGTGCTGAGATTGCTCGTACTGAATGGTATCGTGAAGGTCGTGTACCTCTTCATACTCTTCGTGCTGACATCGACTATGCTACTATGCGTGCTGAGACTACTTACGGTACGATCGGCGTTAAAGTATGGATCTTCCGTGGTGAGATCTTGGGCGGCATGAAACAAGTCATGAACCCAGCTCCAGCTGAAGAACGTCCAGCTAAACGTGGCCGTGGTCGTGGTGAAGGTCAAGAGCGTCGTGGTCGTCGCAATGATCGTTCTGCTGAAAAAGGAGAATAATCCATGTTACAACCTAAACGTACTAAATTCCGTAAAGTGCAAAAAGGCCGTAACACTGGTCTAGCACATCGCGGTAGCTCAGTATCTTTTGGTACTATTGCACTTAAATCAGTTGAACGTGGTCAAATGACCGCACGTCAAATTGAAGCAGCGCGTCGTACAATCAGCCGTCGTATTAAACGTGGTGGTAAGATCTTTATCCGTGTTTTCCCAGACAAACCAATTACTGAAAAACCATTAGAAGTTCGTATGGGTAAAGGTAAAGGTTCTGTGGAATACTGGGTTTGCCAAATCAAACCAGGTAAAGTCTTGTACGAAATTGATGGTGTTAACGAAGAACTTGCTCGCGAAGCGTTTACGCTTGCTGCTGCAAAACTTCCGTTTAAAACCACTATCGTGACTCGGACGGTAATGTAATGAAAACTAATGATCTACGTGAAAAGTCGGTAGAAGAGTTGACAGCTTTGCTTGATGAGCAACAGCTTAACCAATTCCGTCTTCGTATGGCGAAAGCAACTGGTCAATTGGGTAAATCGCACGAAGTTGCGCTTACTCGTAAGACAATTGCTCGTATTAAGACCCTCCTTACCGAAAAACAGGGGAACGGACAATGAGTGAACAAACAGTTCGCACGTTAACCGGTAAAGTAGTTAGCGACAAGATGGACAAGTCTATCGTTGTTCTTATCGAACGCCGCGTTCAACACCCGTTGTATGGCAAATCAATCCGCCGTTCAACTAAATTACACGCTCATGATGAAAATAATGTTGCTAAAGTTGGCGACGTAGTAAGCATCAAAGAAAGCCGCCCAATTTCTAAAACTAAGTCTTGGACTTTAGTTGAAGTTGTTGAAGCTGCTGCTGAGTAATTAAACGTTCTTGCATCATCGGTCAATTTCGAGTACTCTTTGAGCCTTTCGAAATTGCGACCGGTGATGCTCGGTTTTGGAGTAGGGCAATGATTCAAACCGAAAGTATGCTCGACGTAGCAGACAACAGTGGTGCTCGCCGCGTACAATGTATTAAAGTACTTGGTGGTTCACATCGTCGTTATGCTTCTGTTGGCGACATTATTAAAGTTACTGTAAAAGAAGCTATTCCACGTGCACGTGTTAAAAAAGGTGACGTGATGAATGCTGTAGTTGTACGTACAAAATTCGGCATCCGTCGTGCAGATGGTTCAGTTATTCGTTTCGACGATAACGCAGCTGTTATTTTGAACAACAACAAAGCGCCGATTGCAACTCGTATTTTCGGACCAGTGACTCGTGAACTTCGTACTGAACAGTTCATGAAAATTATTTCATTGGCTCCTGAAGTTCTATAAGAGGCACTCATGGCTAAGATTAAAAAGGGCGATCAAGTAATTGTGATCGCAGGTAAAGAAAAAGGCAAACAAGGTACTGTTTTGTCTGTTTCAAATGACCGTGTTAAGGTTGAAGGCCTTAACTTGGTAACGAAGCATCAAAAGCCTAACCGAGCTACTGGCGCTGAAGGCGGCATCGTAACTCAAGAAGCTGAGCTTCATATCTCTAACGTGGCAATTTTTAATGCTACAACCCAAAAGGCTGACCGTGTTGGTTACCAAGTGATTGAAGGCGTGAAAACTCGCGTATTCAAATCTAATGGTGAATCAGTGGCGGTAGCGAAGTAATAGGTTGACTAGGCAATGGCCAGACTTAAAACGCGTTACAACGACGAACTTAAGGCTCAATTAAAAGAAACATTGGGCGTTAAGAATGTGATGGATATTCCTCGCATTACAAAAATCACCATCAACATGGGTGTTGGTGCTGCATCAGCTGACAAGAAATTGTTAGATGGCGCTCTTTCTGATATGCAAGCAATTGCTGGTCAAAAACCAGTACTTACTTTAGCTCGTAAATCTATCGCTGGTTTCAAAATCCGTGATGGTTGGCCGATCGGCTGTAAAGTTACTTTACGCGGCGAACGTATGTACGAATTCTTAGACCGTTTGATCTCTATCGCGATCCCTCGTATCCGTGACTTCCGTGGTTTCTCTGCGAAATCATTCGATGGTCGTGGTAACTACTCAATGGGTCTTAAGGAACAAATCATGTTCCCTGAAATCGATTTTGATAAGATTGATCGTATTCGTGGTATGGACATTACCATCACTACGACTGCTCGCACCGATGACGAAGGCCGTGCGCTTATGCGTGCATTCGGCTTCCCGTTCAAATAAGAGGTCGATATGGCTAAGAAAGGTATGATTAATCGCGAATTGAAACGCGAAGCTACTGTTGCTAAATACGCTGCGAAACGTGCTGAATTAAAAGCAATTATCGCAAACGTTAATGCATCAGACGAAGAACGTTTCGAAGCGATGATGAAATTTCAAGCATTACCACGTAATGCGTCTCCAGTACGTCTACGTAACCGTTGTGGTTTAACTGGTCGTCCTCATGGTTACTTCCGTAAGTTCGGCTTAAGCCGTAACAAATTACGTGAAACAGTAATGCAAGGTGATGTACCGGGCGTTGTTAAGGCAAGCTGGTAAGGAGCACTATAAATGAGTATGCAAGATACCGTTGCCGACATGCTAACACGTGTTCGTAACGCACAAATGGCAAAGAAACAAACTGTTTCTATGCCAAACTCAAAGTTGAAAGTTGCGATTGCTAACGTACTTCAACAAGAAGGTTATATCGCTGATGTAGCTGTTGCTGACAATGAAGGCAAAGCGACTTTAACGATTACTTTAAAATATTTCGAAGGCAAACCAGTTATCGATACTGTGAAACGCGTAAGCCGTCCTGGTCTACGTCAATATCGCGGTAAAGATGCACTTCCTAGCGTTAAGCAAGGTTTAGGTATTGCAATTGTTTCTACAAGCAAAGGCATCATGACTGATCGCGCTGCACGTGCTGCAGGTATCGGTGGTGAAGTTATTGCTTTTGTTTCTTAATAGGTGATTCCTCATGTCTCGTGTGGCTAAAGCCCCAGTAACTGTACCTAACGGTGTTACAGTTACTCAGAACGGCCGGCAGGTCGAAGTGAAAGGCAGCAAAGGTACATTGTCTTTCAACCTGCATGCGCTGGTCGAGCTAAAACAGGAAGACGGTACTCTAGTTATTGCTCCTAAAGCTGAATCTAAAGATGCTTGGATGCAAGCTGGTACTGCTCGCGCTGTGCTTAACAACCTTGTAAAAGGTGTTAACGAAGGTTTCGAACGTAAGTTACAGCTTATCGGTGTTGGTTATAAAGCTGCGGTTAAAGGTAACATTGTTAACCTTAACCTTGGTTTCTCTCACCCGATCGACTACAACCTTCCTGAAGGTGTAACTGCAGAAACTCCTACTGCAACTGAAATTGTACTTAAATCTGCTGATAAAGCTAAATTAGGTCAAGTTGCTGCAGAAATCCGTGGTTACCGTCCGCCAGAGCCTTATAAAGGTAAAGGTGTTCGTTATTCTGACGAAGTTGTACTTCGTAAAGAAGCTAAGAAGAAATAAGGCGCGAGGTTCTTATGAACGAAAAGAAACAATCCCGTTTGCGTCGTGCGAAAAGCACACGCTTGCACATCCGTGCATTGGGTGCGACTCGTTTGTGTGTAAACCGCACTCCGCGTCACATCTATGCTCAAGTTATCTCTGCAGATGGTGGCAAAGTATTAGCGCAAGCTTCTACTTTAGACGCTACTCTACGTGCTGGTACTACTGGTAACGTTGAATCGGCTCAGAAAGTTGGTGCTTTAATTGCAGAACGTGCTAAAGCGGCTGGTGTAACTAAAGTTGCATTTGACCGTTCTGGTTTCAAATATCATGGTCGTATCAAAGCCTTGGCTGATGCTGCTCGTGAAAACGGCTTGGAGTTCTAATCATGGCTAAAGTTGAACAAAACGAAGGTCTTGTTGAAAAGCTGGTTGCCGTTGATCGTGTAGCCAAAGTTGTTAAGGGTGGTCGTATCTTCTCTTTCACAGCATTAACTGTTGTGGGTGATGGTAATGGTCGCGTAGGTTTTGGTCGTGGTAAAGCACGTGAAGTTCCAGCTGCTATTTCTAAAGCACTTGAAGCTGCTCGTCGCAACATGATTACTGTTGACCTTGTTGACGGTACTGTTCAGCACCCTATCAATGCTCGTCACGGTGCAAGCCGCGTTTACATGCAACCTGCTTCTGAAGGTACTGGTGTAATTGCTGGTGGCGCTATGCGTGCAGTTTTAGAAGCTGTAGGTGTACGTAACGTATTAACTAAGTGTTATGGTTCTACTAACGCTGCTAACGTAGTAAACGCAACTTTTAACGGTTTGCGTGATATGACTTCTCCTGAGAAAGTTGCTGCGAAACGTGGTTTATCAGTAGCACAAATTCAAGGGTAATCAATCATGAAAACGATTAAAGTTACCCAGACTAAATCTTCATCGCACCGCTTGAAAAATCACAAGCTTAGCCTTAAAGGTTTAGGTCTGCGTCGTATTGGTCATACAGTTGAAGTGCAAGATACGCCTTCTAACCGTGGTATGATCAACCAAGTTTACTATATGGTTAGTGTAGAGGAATAAGCCATGACTCTGCGTTTAAATACAATTGCACCTGCAGAAGGTGCTAAGCGTGACAACCTTCGTTTAGGCCGTGGTATCGGTTCTGGCGTTGGTAAGACTGGTGGCCGTGGTGTCAAAGGTCAAAACTCACGTAAGAGCGGTGGTACACGTCCTGGTTTCGAAGGTGGTCAAACTGCGTTATACCGTCGTTTACCTAAATTCGGTTTCACTAGCCAAATGGCTTTGAAAACTGCTGAAGTACGTTTATCAGAACTTGCTAAAGTTGAAGGCGACATCGTGTCTCTTGAAACTTTAAAAGCTGCTAACGTTGTACGTAAAGATATGTTGCGTGCACGCATCGTACTTTCTGGTGAAATTACTCGTGCATTCACTGTTCAAGGTGTTGCATTGACTAAAGGCGCTAAAGCTGCTGTTGAAGCTGCTGGCGGTAAAGTCGAGGAGTAATCCCCAGTGTCTATGACTCCTAGTTCGACAGGTCATGTTAACATGATGAAAGGCCAACCTTTTCATGTGAAATATCGTGAAATTATTCGCCGTATGATGTTCCTCATCGGGGCGTTGTTGGTTTTTCGACTGGGAGCACATATTCCAGTACCGGGCATTAACAATGCCGCACTAGAGAATCTGTTTAATGCAAACCAAGGTACGATCCTTGGTTTGTTTAACATGTTCTCAGGTGGTGCATTAGAGCGTATGTCAATTCTTGCTCTTGGGATTATGCCGTATATCTCTGCATCGATTATTGTGCAGTTAATGTCTACGGTTGTTCCTTCGCTGGAAGCTTTAAAGAAAGAAGGCGAACAAGGTAAGCGTAAGATCAATCAATATACGCGACAAGGCACATTGTTTCTTGCACTTGTGCAAGCTGTTGGGATGTGTGCAGGTCTGATTAGTCAAAATATTACTTTGACTAGTGGACTTGCTTTTTACGTTCCTGCTGTAACTTCTTTAGTTGCAGGTACAATGTTCCTGATGTGGTTAGGTGAGCAAATTACAGAGCGTGGAGTAGGGAATGGTATTTCCATGATCATCTTCGCTGGTATTGTTGCTGGTTTGCCGAACTTGGTTCTGCAATCTTTAACCTCAGTAGATAATGGCCAATCAAGTTTAATTGGTCTTGCAATTTTTGCATTGCTGTCTGTTGCAGTGTTAGCAGCAATTGTGTTTATTGAGAAGGCGCAGCGTCGTATTCCGGTAAACTATGCTCAAAAACAACAAGGTCGTCGTGTATTTACTGCCCAGCAAACACATTTGCCATTAAAAATTAATATGGCGGGTGTGATTCCTGCAATTTTTGCTAGTTCATTGCTATTGTTCCCAGCGAGCTTAGGGCAATGGGTAGGCAGCGCAGATCCAAATGCTGGCGTGATTAAACGTGGCCTACAAGATTTGGCACTCGTATTGTCGCCGGGTCAACCGATGTATTTGGTGCTATTTGGCGCATTAATTATCTTCTTCTGTTACTTCTATACTGCGCTAGTATTTAGCCCGAAAGAAGTGTCAGAGAATTTAAAACGTAGTGGTGCTTATGTACCGGGTATTCGTCCTGGTGAGCAAACTGCACGCTATTTAGATCATATTTTGAATCGTTTGACTTTTATTGGCGCGGTTTATATCACAATCATCTGTTTAATGCCGATGATTCTACAAAGTTCATTTGGTATTCCATTTAGCTTAGGTGGTACGTCTTTACTGATCGTAGTGGTGGTGGTGATGGACTTTATGGCTCAGCTTCAAGCTCATCTCACATCGCATCAATATGACAATCAATCGTTAATGCGTAAAACGACTGCTCATCCGAAAGGATAAGCGCACTTAGAGGTTTCATTATGAAAGTTCAAGCTTCTGTAAAGAAAATTTGTGGTAGCTGTAAAGTTATCCGTCGTAATGGGGTTATTCGCGTAATTTGCAGCGCAGAACCTCGTCATAAGCAGCGTCAAGGTTAATCTGATCAAGACCTGTTGATTTCAGTAGGCTAATTAGGTTATTATCCGCCCCTCAAAGATTTTGTCGGGCGGTTGATTATCTTAACTGCCTTTTTGGAGAAAATTGAATGGCTCGTATTGCCGGTGTAAACATTCCGGATAACAAGCATGCTGTTATCTCTCTAACGTACATTTTTGGTATTGGTCGCCACACTGCAAAAGCTATCTTAGCTGCTGCTGGTATTGCACCAACAACTAAAATTCGTGAATTAGATGACGCTCAGCTTGATGCGATTCGTGCAGAAGTTACTAAGGTTCCTACCGAAGGTGATTTACGTCGCGAAATTTCCATGAACATTAAACGTTTAATGGATTTAGGCTGCTACCGCGGTCTTCGTCATCGTCGCAGCTTGCCTGTCCGTGGTCAACGCACCAAAACTAACGCACGTACCCGTAAAGGTCCGCGCAAACCTATTAAGAAATAAGATTTCTGGAAGCTAAAAGATGGCTAAAGATACTCGCACACGCAAGAAGGTCACTCGTACCGTCTCTGAAGGTGTTGCACACATTCACGCTTCTTTTAATAACACCATTGTGACTATTACCGATCGTCAAGGTAATGCACTGGCTTGGGCTACCTCTGGTGGACAAGGCTTCCGTGGATCACGTAAATCAACTCCGTTTGCTGCTCAGGTAGCTGCTGAGGTTGCTGGTAAAGCTGCTTTAGATTACGGTTTGAAAAACTTGGACGTCCTTGTAAAAGGTCCTGGTCCAGGTCGTGAATCTGCGGTTCGTGCTTTAGGTGCAGTGGGTTATAAAATTAACAGCATTACCGATGTGACGCCAATCCCGCACAACGGTTGCCGTCCACCTAAAAAACGTCGCGTGTAAGGAGAAACATTCATGGCTCGTTATATTGGTCCAAAATGCAAACTCTCTCGCCGCGAAGGGACAGACCTGCAATTAAAATCTGGCGTTAAACCATTTGACGTCAAAACAAAAAAAGCTGCTAAAGCACCTGGCCAACATGGTGGCGCTCGTGGTGGCAAACAATCTGAGTACTCACTACAATTACGTGAAAAACAAAAAGTACGTCGTATGTACGGTGTTTTAGAGCGTCAATTTAGTAACTACTACAAAGAAGCTGCTCGTGTTAAAGGCGCAACAGGTGAAAACTTGTTGAAACTTCTTGAAAGCCGTCTAGATAACGTTGTTTATCGCATGGGTTTTGGTTCTACACGTGCAGAAGCTCGTCAGCTTGTATCTCACCGTTCAATCACTTTAAATGGTCGTCGTGTTAACATCGCGTCTATCCAAGTTAAAGCTGGTGACGTTGTTGCGGTTCACGAAGGTGCTAAACAACAATTGCGTATTAAAAACGCAGTTGAGTTAGCGACTCAACGTGGCATTCCATCTTGGATTGAAATTGATCATTCTAAATTGGAAGGTACATTCAAAGCTGCACCAGATCGCTCTGATTTACCTGCTGAAATCAACGAAAGCTTGATTGTAGAATTGTATTCTAAATAATCCTTGAGGTAGCAATAATGACGCGTACTGCAAATGAGTTTCTAACTCCGCAAGCGATTAAGGTCGAAGCGGCAAGCGGGACCTCGGCAAAAGTTATTCTAGAACCATTAGAGCGTGGCTTTGGTCATACTCTTGGTAATGCTTTACGTCGTATCCTTTTGTCTTCTTTACCTGGCGCAGCCGTGGTTGAAGTAGAGATTGAAGGTGTCGAGCACGAGTACAGTACTTTGGAAGGCTTGCAGCAGGACATCGTCGAGCTCTTGCTGAACCTAAAAGGATTGTCTATTAAGCTGTTCGATCAAAATGAAGCTTATCTGACATTGGAAAAACAAGGTCCTGGCGACGTTACAGCCGCTGACCTTCGTTTACCACACAATGTTGAAGTGGTTAACCCTGAACATTTGATCGGTACTTTAAGTGCTTCTGGCTCATTAAAAATGCGCCTGAAAGTTTCTCAAGGTCGTGGTTATGAGACTTCTGATTCACGCTTCCCTGAGGGCGAAACTCGCCCAGTGGGTCGTTTGCAATTAGATGCTTCTTACAGCCCAATCAAACGTGTGTCTTACACAGTGGAAAACGCTCGTGTAGAACAACGTACTGATCTTGATAAACTGATCATTGATCTTGAAACCAACGGTACTGTTGATCCTGAAGAAGCAATCCGCAAAGCGGCAACAATCTTGCAACAACAAATTGCAATTTTTGTTGATCTTCAGAAAGATCAAGCACCAGTTGCTCAAGAGCCTCGTGAAGAAGTTGATCCGATTTTGCTTCGTCCAGTAGATGATCTAGAGCTTACTGTTCGTTCTGCTAACTGTTTGAAAGCAGAAAATATTTACTACATTGGCGATCTTGTTCAACGTACTGAAGTTGAGTTGCTTAAAACTCCTAACTTAGGTAAAAAATCGTTGACTGAGATTAAAGATGTTCTGGCATCGAAAGGCTTGCAATTGGGCATGCGTTTAGAGAACTGGCCACCGGCTAGCCTCCGCATGGACGATCGCTTTGCTTATCGTAGCCGTTAATTAAGTAGGACTATCACCATGCGTCATCGTAATAGTGGTGTGAAATTAGGCCGTACAAGCAGTCATCGTAAAGCGATGTTCCAAAACATGGCTAATTCTTTGTTCGAACACGAGTTAATTAAAACTACTGTTCCTAAAGCAAAAGAATTACGTCGTGTTGCTGAGCCTTTAATCACTTTAGCTAAAGTCGATTCTGTAGCAAACCGTCGTTTAGCGTTTGCTCGTACTCGTTCAGCTGCAACTGTTGGTAAATTATTTACCGTTCTTGGCCCTCGTTACAAAGAGCGTAACGGCGGTTATCTACGTGTTCTTAAAGCGGGCTTCCGTGCAGGTGATGCTGCACCGATGGCTTACGTTGAGCTAGTAGATCGCGAAGTTAACTAATTTCGTGAAGAGCAGCGTACGTTGTTCTAAAAAAGGTCGGTTTTTAACCGACCTTTTTTAATGCCTGCAGTTTTATGTTGGCTGTATATTGTTAGACAATAATTCAATTTGTCCTTAAAAGATAAAAATAAATCGCCTTTTGCTTAAACTTGACATTGTGCATTGTCAAAAATGTGATTTAATAAATATAAATCTAAGATAGGTTAAAAGAACAACATGGAAAAACAAGTTGATATTCTCATTGTAGGTGCAGGGATCTCCGGTGTAGGTTTGGCTGCGCATCTTTCAAAAAAATGTCCAAATCGTTCATTTGAAATTATTGAACGTCGTGAAAGTTTCGGTGGTACATGGGATCTTTTTAAATATCCGGGTATTCGTTCTGATTCGGACATGTCAACTTTTGGCTTTAATTTTAAGCCGTGGAAAAAATCTAGTGTGCTTGCTGATGGGTCTTCGATTAAAGGCTACCTTTCTGAAGTGATTGACGAATATAAAATCAAAGAAAAAATTCATTTTCAACATCGTGTTGTGAGTGCAAATTACGACTCACAAACTCGTAAATGGTCTGTTGTTATTGAAGATGCGAAGAAGAAACAACAAACTTGGGTTGCAAATTTCGTCTTTGGCTGTACAGGTTATTATAATTATGACCAAGGGTTCCAACCTGAGTTTAAAGGGCAGGAAAACTTTAAAGGTACCTTCATTCATCCACAACATTGGCCTGAAAATTTTAATTATGCAGGCAAAAAAGTGGTGATTATTGGCAGTGGAGCAACAGCGATTACATTGGTACCAGCTATGGCAAAAGGCGGTGTTGGGCATGTGACCATGCTACAGCGTTCTCCAACCTATATTGCCTCAGTACCTTCTATTGACATCATTTATGACAAGATGCGTAAAGTATTGCCTGAAGATGTTGCTTATAAACTGACCCGTGCACGAAATATCGGTGTCCAACGGGCTGTTTATGCTGTTGCACAAAAGCAACCTAAATTACTCCGTAAATTTTTATTAAAATCAATTGAGTTGCAGTTGAAAGGTAAAGTAGATATGAAGCACTTTACCCCAGATTACAATCCTTGGGATCAGCGCCTTTGTGTGGTGCCAGATGGTGATTTGTTTAAAATTTTACGCGATGGCCGTGCATCTGTTGAAACCGATCAAATTGAAAGTTTTACTGAAAATGGCATTCAATTGAAATCAGGTAAACATCTTGATGCAGATGTAGTAATTTCTGCTACAGGTCTCAACATTCAAATTTTAGGCGGCATTAGTGCCACAATCGATGGACAGCCACTGAATACCTCAAAACATATGTTATATCGTGGTGTTATGGTCAGTGATGTACCCAATATGGCGATGATTATTGGCTATATTAATGCTTCATGGACTTTAAAAGTCGATATTGCTTCTGAATACATCTGTAAATTGATTAACTATATGGATCAAAATGGTTATAACCAAGTGATTCCACAAGGCGATGCGACCGAGTTGTTAGAAGATACCGTAATGGGAAGTTTGACTTCAGGCTATATTGCACGTGCAGCAGATGTGATGCCAAAACAGGGTAAACATGCACCGTGGAAAGTCAGCAATAACTATTTGGCAGATCGTAAAGAATTAAAGCATGCTTCATTTGAAGATGGAGTGCTGAAATTTGAAAAAAAGTCAGATCAAGTGGCGGCTAAACCCAGATTAGTTTCTTAAGGCAGTTATAGAAAAAGGAGCATCATGCTCCTTTTTTTTTGCTTTAGATGAGTGACTTTAGGGTTTTATTTGATGCGCTTTATTTGTTGAAAAATATATCATGTTGAAAATAAGGAAAAGCACACAGGGTTAATGTGAATATTCAAGAACATTCAGAATTTATAAAATTAAATGATTATGAGCTATATACCAAAGCTTGGCAGCCCGAAACAGCAGATAAAGATGTAACTTTGGCCCCGATTATATTGATGCATGATTCACTGGGGAGTGTGGATTTGTGGCGTGATTTTCCTGCGCAATTGGCTTCTGTGTCTGGCAGAAAGGTCATTGCTTATGATCGATTGGGTTTTGGTCGTTCGTCAGCAAACCCTGATGTATTAAGTACGGATTTTGTCTATGCCGAAGCACAGCAGGGCTTTAAGGTGCTACTTCAACATTATTCTATTCAACAGTTTATCGTGATGGGGCATAGTGTTGGCGGAGGAATGTCTGTTGTGATTGCCAGTGAATATACTGAACAATGTCGAGGTCTGATTACTATATCAGCACAGTATGAAGTGGAAGAACTCACATTATCGGGTATACGTGAAGCTAAAACAGGGTTTGCGCAGCCTGGACAGCTTGAACGCTTGGCTAAATACCATGGGGATAAAGCCCAATGGGTTTTGGATGCTTGGACTGAAACTTGGCTCTCACCGAGTTTTCGTCAATGGAACCTCGAGCATTATGTTGGAAAAGTACAGTGTCCAAGCTTGATCATTCATGGAGAACTGGATGAATACGGGACGACAGCACAAGCTCAGAAACTTTTTTCGGGTATACAAGGCGATACCGAGCTAGAGATTTTGGAAGGGCTTCATCACATGCCGCACAAAGAGCAACCTGCTTTGGTCACTGCACTGATCTGTGATTTTGTGAATGATTTAAGTTGATATCGAAAGAATGAAAAAAGCCCATCAGATGATGGGCTTTGTTGTTATAAAGAGCGGGAAATCAGCTCTTTCATAATTTCATTGGTACCGGCATAAATACGATTGGCTCGATTGTCAATATAAGCCCGTGCAATTGGATATTCAAGCATATAGCCATAGCCACCATGCAACTGCAGACATTCATCCACAACTTTGGAAAACATTTCTGAAATTTTGTATTTAGCAGCGGCTGCAGCGTCAATACCGAGCTGTTCCTCAAGTTGTAGTTCCATACAGCGATCTAGATAAGCTCTACAAAAATCGATCTCAGTACGTAGTTCTGCCAATTTAAAACGGGTGTTTTGGAAACTAGATACGGTCTTGCCAAATGCCTTACGCTCTTTGGTGTATTGAACAGTGTGCGCAAAGGCTGCTTCTGCACCGGCTTGGCAAATAATCGCGACCAACATACGTTCCCAAGCCAATTCCTTCATCAGCATCATAAAGCCCATACCTTGCATGCCAAGTAAGTTGCTTTTAGGGACGCGGACATTGTCAAAGAACAGTTCACAGGTATCCTGACCTTTCATGCCAATTTTATTTAAAGGTTTGCCTTTGCTAAAACCGACGCGATCTGCCTCGACGATAATTAGCGATAAATTAGCTGAACCTTTTTCACTATTACCTGTCTTGCAGACCACAATTGCCATGTCACATAAATAGCCATTGGTGATAAAGATTTTTGACCCATTAATAATATAGTCATCGCCATCTTCTGTAGCGGTTGTGCGTACCGCTTGTAGGTCTGAACCTGTGCCTGGTTCGGTCATTGCAATGGCAGTCACGGTTTCGCCAGAAGCCATTTTCGGCAGCCAATGCAGCTTTTGTTCTTCATTGCCAAAGTTATGAATATAATTGGCCACAATGTCGGAATGCAGTGAAAAGCCAGTAGAGGAGTCCATAGCATAGGCCTGCTCTTCAATCAGAATCATGCTATAGAGTCGGTCTACACCATAGCCACCGTAAGCTTCGGGCATGGTCGGGCAAAGTAAGCCCATGGCACCGGCTTTATTCCATAAGTCACGGTCAACGTGTTGCTGATTTTCGTATTTTTCGATATTAGGTATGACTTCTTTTTCATAAAATTTTCGTACTGTTTCACGAAATGCATCATGTTCTGCATTAAATAATTGACGTGGCAGCATGTTGTTGAGTGGGCGAATCGCTCCAGATTGCATTTTGAATATCCTATTCATTTTTATGGCTTTGTCTTCAACTTATAAGATGCAGCGTGTGACTGCAATGTGCAGAACATTCAAAAGCAAGAATTGCGATGAAGCATTCGATCAATCTTTGAAAACACTCCACTTCAATGGGGTGGATGAGTTACACTAGACGGGTTCAACGATTGGGGAAGACAATGACTGATGAAATCAGCTTAGAAGAGCGTAAAGTGATCTACCGCGCACGTCGTGGTTTAAAAGAGATTGATGTTTATTTTGATCCCTACGTCAAAAATTACTATTTACAAGCCGATGCAGCTGAAAAAGACATGTTTGCAGAACTCGTTGCTGCAGAAGATCCAGATTTGTTGGATTGGTTTATGGAAGTTAGTGAACCGCCACGTCCTGAATTAAAAACGTTTATTCAAAAATTAAAACATTACGTTCATGGATAATCGGCAATTCAAACTGAAACGCAGTTTTTTATCGCATGCGTTTCAGTTTTTTATTTTTGCGGTATTGATGACGCTGCTTTATCAGTTACTAACACCCATGCTTTGGGGGATATTTTTCCTCATCGGGCTAGTGGTTTATGTTCTGTTTTTCCGTAAGCATTTACACGTCACCAGTCTAGATTATTTGGATGGAACTGATTGGTCTTTGCAACGACTGAACCGCCCGGTGCAACGCGTTCAAATTAGCCATATTTTGGATCATCAAATGTATATCGTGGTGTATTTTATGCATGCGCGTGCAAAACCGGTGATTATTTGGCGCGATCAATTGTCATTGAAACAGTGGAAATCACTCAAAGTATTGGCCAAAATGATCTAATTGTTAGACAGCCTGTATTTTTAAAATTCTATAAAATGAAAATATTTCATTATCTTATATTGCAGGTAAAATAATCTTGTCTGACAGGATTGGATTTTATTGGCAAAATATTTAAATTGTCTGACAATTTTAAGCTGTGCGGTGATTCTCTGCCTATATATTAGCCTTACCAACAGCCGTTAAAGGAAATCATCATGATGATGCCAACTTGGATGTTTCTGGTAATAGCGATTGTGTTAGCAATTGTTATAGGACGACTAGGAACAGTGCTGAAGGAACAGTTAACTCAAAAATAAGCAGTCAAACGCTTTCACAGTTAATAAGTAGCATGTGCCGAACCGTCGCTATGCTACTTTTTTTTTGCCTAAAATTTAGTCTTTCTAAAAAATCAGTCAATTGCATTCAGCGTGATTCATGGCACAGTGTGTCGTTCAAATTAGAGCAAATACTCTTTTATTCATTTTTTGCTTCTGATATGTTTGTCGTGATGGACATAAACACAATTATAGAGGACAGGAAAATGTCGAGCGTCCAAAAAATATGCCAGGGTGTGGCAGTTGTAGCAATAACAAGTACATTATTCGCGGGTTGTTCACAGGTTGTAAAAACCGGTGCTAATGTTGCACTCGGATTTACCGAAAAACATATTGTGCCACCAATTTTAGCCATGGAAGATGCTGAAATGGTGTGTAATTCAGGTAATTCATTAACCCCAGCCATTATGGCCACCAAAGATATGGGCGCAGACCCAACACGTGTGGCTGTGTTGATGTATTCAGCAGCAGGGATTTGTGCAGAACAAAAAGCCTTGGATGCAGAGTTACGTTATTTACGTGCATCTAAAGCTAACCAAGTAACCGAAGCACAGGATGCCCGTGTTGAGCAAAAGCGTTGGGCGGCACTTGCGGCACAGCGTCAATATACCGGCTATCAATTATTTCAAGATCGTTTTGAAAAGAAGTATAAGAAAAGTCTAGGTGAAGGCTGTCCAAAAATGAACAGCGACATTGACCAAACAGTGTATATGTTGGGAATGTTAAGTGGCTTACAGGCCATGACCAATGATATTAACTCAGGTGGGGCGGTAAACGTTCCTAAAGACATTGCTGCGATTGTTGAACGCGGTATGGTGTGTCTGAATAATGAAAAATTCTGGGGCGCACCAAATGCAACCCGCGCTGTGATCTGGACTTTACTGCCGGGTGCTGGAGATGGAAAACCTGATCCATACCAAACCTTAAAACAATCCGCGCAAATTGGTGAGCAAAAAGGCGTGAGACTATCTCATGCGTTATATGCCGTTGCTGCACAGGCCAGTGGCGATGATGCGAAAATCCGTGATGCCTTACGTACCTTTGCACAAGCGCGTAGTGATGAAAAACCTGTTAACCCACAATTTAAACTCATCGATAGTATGGCTGAAAGCATGGTGAAAGGGATTTCAGATCGTTATTGGACTGAACATACAGGCGTTCGTACGGCTGATGATGGTATGGAACATTTCTGGGATGAAAGTGCCAATAGTTCTGAACTCGATGATTTGTTTAGTGGTGATATTGAAACCAGTGGCACAGCTGCAAATTAATCTTTGCAATAGCGTTTAAAAGTGAGGTACAGGAGGAGCGAAAATGAAACTACAATTTTTAATACCGAAAATTGTCTTTCTTGCCGTATTCGTTTCGATCTGTGCCTCGCTACAGGTATTTAAAGATTATTTTATCTATTGGCAAGATGACTTATTTCATGATTTTTGGCGCTTATGGACCGCACATTGGGTTCACGTCGGTTGGATTCATTTTGTTTTAAATATATTGGCCTTTATTTGCTTACCGTTTATTTTCCCACGAGTTTCGACATGGCATTTTGTTGCCATTTTATTGATTTTATCTCCTTTAATCAGTCTAAGTTTCTATTTTTTCTTACCCGATATTGAAGCCTATGCCGGATTATCTGGTGTCTTGCATGGTGCCTATGTCGCGGTCGCTTGTGTGCATTTGATGTATCGACGGGAGCGAAATTTTGCAGCCTTTGTATTGTTGCTGATTTTGGCAAAATTGGTGTGGGAAAATACCGTGGGCAATACGGGAACGGCTGAATTAATTGGAAGCCCCATTTTAGTCGAAGCACATTTATTGGGGGTGATTTGGGGCATTATCATCGCCTTGTTCTATCTTGTTGGCAATTATTTCTGGGATCGTTAGCTCACTTTAGGTGATTGGGTTGACAAAAAAAACCGAAAAGAAAATACATATTGTCATTTTAATGTTTTGAGTATTGATGCAAATTTAAACGTAATAATAAAACAGTTAGGTCAGGGAAAGGAACTTCTCGAACCGATAAGGAAGAGGGTGCTTAGTCTAGCTAGGCTCCAAAATAAAAATAGGAAGACTCATGCAAAATGATGCACAAAACAGATCCAGCATCGTTGGTCTGTTACGTTATGTCTGGACAGAATGGATTTCGACTCTAGTCGTATTGATCTTGCTTCTGCTTACACTAATTATCGGTACAGGGGAGATGATCCATGGGCAGTTGCTCCGTATGGGAGAGCGACTGTATGGTGACCCTGCAACAGGTATGCAGTACTCTTTTTTAAGGGCTGAGCCTGCCAAGCCTGAATGTGACCGTAACCCGAATGTCGATGCGTTGGTGAAAACTCAAATGCAAGCCAATGCAGCAGATGAGTTTGCTGATTTTTTTGGTACGGCATCTGAGAATGACGTTCGTTCGTCTATTTTAGCGAGTGTGCAGCAGTGTGAAGAAAAGTATCAATTTTATGATAAAGCCATGCAACATATGGAGAAGCATCCGAGTATTCGCGCCTATCGTAATTTTGAAACAAGCTTCTTCGGTATCTTTAAATTTGGTACTGAAAATCGCGCCATTTTGTTGATTTTTATGGTGGTTATAGCTGCGATTAGTGCGACATTGAAAATTCATCATATTGGTCTACGCGGTCCTGCAACCAAGAAGGATTATCGTGTTTATAGCCTGATGATGAGCTTCGGTAATGGACTGTTAACCTACTCAAGTATCAGCCAATTCAATTCAGTGAAAAATTCGGGAGTTCCAATGACCACCGAAACTGAACTGATTTATTGGATGTGGATGACGCTGTTCTCAATCCTGACATTGATCAGTGTTTTGCAATTGTTTAGTCCGCCAAAAGATGCCAAAGAGGGCGGTAGTCTTAGTTTCGCGTTCCTAAGCGTGCCTTTATATGCGTATATGGCGTTGATTACAGGTATCGCCTTTATCTTCTTTATGGACTACCCGATGGGGCAAGGCATCTATTTAGGGCAATTGGTCGAGTTTTCAAGTATTTTCCTGAATCTAGCGTTATTCATTTGGGCGGGTATGTTGTTGAAGCAAACCCGTGTCGTAGATTTATTCTTGAATATTTTACGCCCATGGAACTTAGCTCCTGAGACTTTAACATGGCTGATTTTAATCGCAGCAGCATTGCCTACAGCCTATACTGGCGCATCGGGGATCTTTGTCATTGCGGCAGGCGCGATTATTTATAAGGAAGTGTGGAACGCTGGCGGACGCCGTCAATTTGCCTTGGCTGCAACAGCAATGTCCGGTTCGCTTGGGGTGGTTTTACGTCCATGCTTATTGATTGTGGTTGTTGCATCGCTAAATAAAGAAGTGACCACGGATCTGCTTTATCAATATGGTATTTATACGTTCTTGCTGACATCTACGATGTTTTTAATTGTGTCGTTATTTTTTGCAGAACATAAGTTCCGTATTGCTCAAGCCAATGTGGCAGCGCCGCAGTCAGGACGTGCCTTCTTAGCCGTTATTCCTTATATTGTGATTTTCGTGCTGATCTGGATGTTCTATAAATATTTATTGAATACAGATTTAAATGAATTTACTGCACCAGTCATGATGCCTGTTATTCTGCTGATGATCGTTTTAGTGGATAAATTACGTCATCAGCCAGCACCATTGTCAGCAGTTGGGCATTGGGATGAAACACTAACAGCAAATTATAGTGCGAATGCTGAACCTGCTTTAGCCGGCGCACAGGTTGCACATGCAGAATACCGTGAAGGATTACATGGCAATAGCACAGATGATGGGCAGGCTGCGAATCATACAGTGGCTCAATCCAGCTCTATGCAGATTCTACGTCAAGTTGGTTTTTGGAAGTCGATGCATATTTCGACCAGTGAAACCGTTGGACATATCGGTGCTTTGGTTATTTTGATGGCGCTTTCGGTAAGCGTTGGTGGATTGCTAGAGCGTACTGAAGTCATGAGTTTATTCCCAACTGATATCAGCAGTACTTTTTTGGTTATCACATTGATTGTCGGATTGATGGTCTTTGTGGGTATGATTATGGATCCGTTTGGCGCAGTCATTTTAATTTCTGCAACTATTGCTCCTGTAGCCTATCAATACGGTATTCATCCTGTGCATTTTTGGATGATTACACTCATTGGTTTTGAGCTAGGTTATGTTACGCCTCCAGTTGCATTGAACCACCTCTTGGCCCGACAGTCGATAGGGGATGCTGAAGTCAATGAAGCGGATGCTGAAGTTCGTCACTTGTCGTTTTATTACCGTTATGAACGTTGGATTTTGCCGCTGATTGTGCTGTTCCCTGCAATGTTGATTATTGCGTATCTGCCGTATTTCTTTAAGCTGTTTGGTTGGTATCAATAAATTAATTTTGAAGCATTAAAAAAGCACCTTCGGGTGCTTTTTTATTGAATAAGGGGCTGTGCATTTGATGGTAAATGGTTTGAATCTTTATGACTTTTTAAACTTATTTTGTAGGATTGGACTACAGAGCAAAATCGCTAAAAATATAAAAGCAAAGCCGAATAGGCTGTAAATGTCTGGCAGTTCCTGCCAAAGAACAAAGCCCCAAATACCTGCAAAAATAATCGTGATATAGTTCACGGGGCCAATTTGACCTGCGGGTGCGAGCTTATAGGCATTGGACATAAAAATTTGACTGATATTGGCCAAAAGTCCCGCTGTAATCAGAAAAGCTAACTCTTTTAAACTATAGGGACGCCAGAGCCAAAACATTGGGATCATGGAAATAAGTGTGCCAAAAAAGCAGAAATAAAACACAATGCGTTCAGGCGGTTCTGTTGCTGTAAGCGCACGGACAGTGACAAATGCCATGGCTGCCAAGAAGCTTGCGCTCAGTCCGATGAGTGATAACTGATTGAACATTCCTGCATCGGGCTTTGCGACGAAGAGCACGCCGATTAAACCAATGACTGCGGCAATGAGCATACTCAGGGTCATTTTTTCTTTTAAAAATAACCATGCAATTAAGGGGATAAAGATCGGTGAGGAATAGGTGAAGACCATGGCATTGGAGAGTTTTAAGTGTGCAATGGCATAAAAAAAGCCATACATTGCCACCAAGCCTACGATTGAACGCCATGTATGCATCCACAGTTTTTCAGTTCTAAAAAATGTGCTCCCTTTTTGCAGGATCAAAGGGAGAAAGATCAATAAGCCAACCGCATTTCGAAAAAATACGATGGTGGCATTATCTACCGTGTGAGATGCGTAGCGTATACAAACCCCCATGATGGAAAAAAGCAGCGCTGACAGCATGAGAAAGCCAATTGCTTTGGGGATATTCTGTGGTGTAGTAGTGGACATAACAAAAAGGCTAGAAAATCTGATGATATTCTAGCCTATAAGTACGCATGGTGTAGCAGAAGTCAGTTATTTTGCTTGTTGCGCTAACTGTGCTTCGAGTAATTTAATTTGTTCTTCTTTCAGTTTAATCAGCTCATCTGCATCTGAATGTTGCTGTTTTAAACTTTGCTCCTGATCATTCAATTGTTGTTGAATGTCATCTAATTTGGCAATTTCTTCTTTGGCTAAAGAGGCATTTTCAGGCACAGCTGCATCTAAAATGTCTTCTTCGACCAATTTAATGGTGTCAGTCTCTGCGGCAGGGACTGATGCTTCAGTCTCAGATTGGACAGGGGTTGCAACAGGCGGTTTAGCCGGTGCAGCGACCAGTTCTTCTTGAAGTGCAGATTTATCTGCTGTACTGCTGCTTAACCATTGATATGCAAAAAAGATAGCAATCAATAACGTTAAGCCCCCAATGATTCCAACTAACAATTTTGGATTATGTCTTTGATCTTCTGTCATTGCTTGACCTTAATTTTTATTTAGGCTGACGTGGCTTAAATTGGATCACACCGATATCGTCTGGCACGGCGGGTTGTTCAGGTTGATCGACATGAGTCGGTCGATTTTCACTGTAACCACAATCAATGCATTCGATCCATTCGTCTTCGCCAGAGGTCAGCATGACAACCCGGTCCATCGCTTGGCATTTTGGACATTTTGCACCTGCAATGAAGCGTCGTTTAATGGTCATCATACTTACCTTGAATCTAACTAAGGTCCCTAGTTTAAGCGTTTTTAGATGCGTTCGTCCAACCTTGATGACGCAGCAAAGCATCTATTTTTGGCTCGCGTCCGCGGAAATTGATAAATGCGTCAAGTGCCGTATCTTTTCCGCCAACTGCTAGAATAAATTGTCTAAACGACTTGCCAGTCGAAGTATTAAAAATTCCTTCATTTTCGAATCGGTCGAAGGCATCACTTGCCAAAACCTCTGCCCATTTGTATGAATAATAACCAGCAGCGTAACCACCTGCAAAGATATGACTGAAACCATGTTGGAAACGGTTGTACGAAGTAGTGGGTGCAACTGCATATTTTTGACGAATATCATCTAGGGTGTGTTGGATGCCTGCAGCGTCCAAAGCAGGGTTGGCCTTATGGATATTTAAGTCAAACATGGCAAATTCAATTTGACGTAACGTTTGCATCCCTGACTGGAAGAAACGCGCATCTTGTAGTGCTTTTAACAGATCGGCTGGTAAAGTTTGTTTTGATTCGATATGTTCACTGAGTAAATCTAAACTTTCTTGATCCCAAGTCCAAAATTCCATGAATTGACTTGGTAGCTCTACTGCATCCCACGCCACGCCATGTGTACCAGCCACAGCAATATTATCGACTTCAGTGAGCATGTGATGTAAGCCATGACCAAATTCGTGGAACAACGTCGTTACTTCATCATGGGTAAGTAAAGCAGCTTGCTCACCGACAGGTGGGGTAAAGTTGCAGACCATGTAGCAAATTGGTTTTTGCAGACCATTTTCAGTTTGCATGCGTGAACGGAAGCCGCTCATCCATGCACCGCCACGTTTACCGCTTCGTGCATACAGGTCAAAGTAAAAACCGCCAATCACGCTGCCTTGATCTTCAAGTTCAAAATAACGTGCATCAGGATGCCAAACAGGCGCTTCACGCTCGATTACATTGATGCCATAGAGACGATTTACAATGCTGAACAAGCCTTGAATAATCTTAGGTGCAGGGAAGTAGGGCTTCAGGTCTTCTTGTGACAAATTAAACTGTTGAACTTTGAGTTTTTCTGAGTAGAAAGTGGCATCCCACGGTTGTAACTCAGTGATACCGTCTTGCGCTGCAATGGCTTTCAGTTCAGCGATTTCTTTCTCTGCTGGTTCACGCGCATGTTCTGCCAATTCAATCAGGAACTGATCTACAGTCGCTACATCGGGTGCCATTTTGCTTGCCAAGGACAATTCGGCGTAGTTGTTAAAACCAAGCAGGCTTGCCATTTCCTGACGTAGCTTCAAGATTTCTTCCATGACCGCTGTATTATCAAATTCAGCAGAGTCTGCCTGATCAGAAGCACGTGTGGTATAGGCTTTATAGAGCGCTTCACGCACTTCGCGGTCTTCTGCATAGGTCATAATGGCAATATAAGACGGGAAGTCGAGTGTGGCTACAGCCTGTTCGAGTTCGCGTTGCTGACCATATTGTTTCAGAAGTTCAATACTGCCTTGAGGTAGTCCTTTGAGCTGCGCTTCAGTTAAAGGTTTGAAGTAGGCTTGGGTGGCATCCAATACGTGATTGGAAAAGTCTGATGATAACTGTGAAAGTCGTGCAGATATTTCTGCATAGCGTTTTTTCGGTTCACCTTCTAAGGCTACGCCTGAAAGTTTAAAATCTCGTAACGCAAGTTTAATCGCGCTTTGCTGTGCTGCAGGAAGCGTGTCGAAAACACTGTTGTCATGTACATGCTGATACGTTTGATACAACACTGTATGTTGACCTAGCTGCGTATAGTACTCACTCAGGACGGGTAGTAAAGATTGGTAAAGTTCACGAGTTTCAGCATTATTCATCACGGCATTTAGATGCGACAGCACGCCCCAAGCTTCACTCATATTATTTTCAAGGTCATCGACCTGTTCTAACGTATTTAGTTGTTTTTGTACCGAATCTGGAACAACTGTCAGTTCATTTAGAAATTGTTGACCGTGTTGAATCGCATTTTGAATTTTTTCTTTGAGTTGATCTAAGGTAATTTGATCAAATTGAGGAACGGGCAAAGTTGCCTTTTCTAAAGTCATATTTTCTACTTCATATAAATCCTGAGTTATTTATAGATGTAGGGTTTGTTGCGGGTTAAATCAAGACTAAATCAGGAATTATTCATCTTCTGCAGAGGTCGAGAAGTCTTCACTGACCTGAAGAATCAAAAAGAGCGCCGAAGCGCTCTTGATTTAAACCTTAATCCGCAGATGATTTTGCATTGGATTTTTTCTTTTTCGGTTTTGATTTTTTCTTCACTTTATCTTTAGCCTTCGCTTCAGATTTGCTTGCAGATTTTTTAGCAGGCTTTTTACCGAATGAACTGGGCTTAGATTTCGATTTTTTGCGTCGTATGGGCTGTTCTCCATCTTCAGCAGCGTTGGTTTTACGTTCTGAAAAGACTTCTTCTTTGGCTGTAGGTTTTGCAACACGAGGGGCACGCGCGCGAATAGCACGACCTGCATGGCTCAATTGTTGAATCAATTCAAAGTCGATTTTGCGCTCTTCTAGATTCACACCAGCGACTTTAATTTTCACTTCATCGCCGAGACTGAAAACTTGACCTCGAGATTGACCAATTAAGCTCTGACTCGGTTGGTCATAGACAAAGAAGTCATCACCCAATTGGCTGACGTGGATCATGCCATCAACATATAAGTCTTTGAGCGTTACAAACAGGCCAAATTCAGCAGTTGCACTGATGGTACCGACAAACTCTTCACCCAAATGCTGCTGCATGTAATGGCACTTCAACCATGTAGTGACAGAACGTGAAGCTTCATCCGCACGGCGTTCGGTCGCAGAGAAGTGTTCACCTGCATCATCCAGCGAAGCACCAGAAATTGGGTAAGGCTTTTTCTTTAATTGTGCTTTGATGGCACGGTGAAGTAACAAGTCTGGATAACGACGGATTGGAGATGTGAAATGCGTATACGCTTCATAAGCCAAGCCAAAGTGACCTGCATTGTTCGCGCCATAATAAGCTTGCATCATTGAACGGAGTAAAACGGCATGAATACTTGGAGCATCAATACGGTCTTTGGTGGCATCGATTACGGCTTGATAGTCAGCTTGAGTCGGCTGTTCAGGGAATGGCAGCCCCAATAACTTCACAAAATCACGAACCTTTTGAATACGTGAAAACTCAGGTGGCTCATGCACACGGTACAGCATTGGAATTTCATTTTTTAATGCATATTCTGCCGCTGCGACGTTTGCCAACAACATGCATTCTTCAATTAGCTTATGTGCATCATTACGGCTGCGCGGTAGGATTTCGTTAATACCGCCTAGCTCATCAAAGGTCATATAAGTTTCAACGGTTTCAAATTCCATCGCGTGGCGTTCAGCACGTAAGCCTTTCAACACTTGATACAATTGGAATAAGGTATTGACCGATTTACGTACATCACGGTCTTCAGGAATGGCTTGACTATTACCCTCAAAATATTCGGCCACTTGAGTATAGGTCAAACGAGCTTTTGAATGCATTACACCCGGATAGAACTCAAACTTAGTGACACGACCCGCGCGAGATAAGTTTAAATCACAGACCATACATAAACGGTCTACGTGTGGGTTCAAAGAACATAAACCATTCGACAGCGCCTCAGGCAACATCGGCAATACAAAATGAGGGAAGTACACCGATGTACCGCGCTCTTGAGCTTCGTCATCGAGCGGTTTACCCGGACGTACATAATGGCTGACATCGGCAATTGCCACGACAACACGATAACCACCACCCGGACGTTTTTCCGCATACACGGCATCATCGAAGTCGCGGGCATCTTCACCATCAATGGTGACAAGCGCTAAATCACGTAAGTCGACACGATCTTCACGATCTTGTTCTGATGGCTCTTTAAAGCTGTTGGCTTCTTGTTGTACCGCTTCAGGGAATTCGTAAGGTAAACCAAACTCTAAAATGGTTTGCGGAATAATAATTTCAGTGTCTGCTTTATCTGCCATCGACTGAACAATATGACCTGTCGCAAATTCTTCTTTGGTTGGGTAGCTGTCAATCGCAATACGCACAGAGTCGCCGAGTTTGACTTTGGCATGCTCGATTAATTCTTTTTCTAAAGTAATCGGTTGGTGTGCATTGGGATTTGCCGGTTGAATAAAATATTCACCTTCATATTCAGACACTTTACCAATAATTTCTTTGACACGATGCTGTAGAACTTCAGTAATAAAGCCCCATGCCTTGCCTTTACGGTCTACCGATGTTTGGCGGACTTTAACACGGTCACCATTAAACACCTGACGCAACTCACGTTCAGGAAGTAAAAGGTCATCTTCACCGCTAATATTGGCTGTGCCTAAACCTTTTGAGTTGATATAAACCGTTGCTTCATGAGTCGGTTGCTCAGCTGCAAGCTGGAACTTAAATCCATCTTTCATCAACTGACCATCTCGAACCATCGCAATCAGACGATGACTCAGTGCATCAATACTTTTTTGATCGGCAATTTCAAAATGTTCTACAAGATCGGCATGCGACATTGCAGTTTTCAGTTGTTCAATCGTCTCTTGAATTAGAGTACGGCTTGGAATTGGATTGTCATAACGTTCGGCTTCAGCTTTTGCTTCAGGGTCGACCCAGTTTTTCATATGTATTTGGCTTCAAATCAGAAGATTAGGATTAGCATAAGTCATGCAAGCAGATACTGCACGCAATTGATTGCAATAAAGTGTTTTATGCCGATATTTTATAATGTTTAAAGCTGAAATGTAGGGGACAGCAGTGTGTGCTGAACTAATTTTGCACTAATTTTTTGAAAATCGTTTAAAAAATATCTAATTGAGTAAAAAAATGAAAAAAATATAACGACTGTGCTTGCAGTCGTATCATGATCTTTGTATTATGGCGGCACGTTACGGTGAGATGGGTGAGTGGCTGAAACCACATCCCTGCTAAGGATGCATACGGGCAACTGTATCGAGGGTTCGAATCCCTCTCTCACCGCCACGATTTACTTATGTCGCGCTCATAGCTCAGCTGGATAGAGCACTTGGCTACGAACTAAGGGGTCGGGAGTTCGAATCTCTCTGAGCGCACCAATAAGTAAATCTGAAAACGTAGTCTTTTAAGACGACACAAGTTACGCGCTCATAGCTCAGCTGGATAGAGCACTTGGCTACGAACTAAGGGGTCGGGAGTTCGAATCTCTCTGAGCGCACCAACTTGAACAAATTACCGCACATGTTGTGGTTTTTTTGTGCCTGTGATTTATCGTTTTGATGCAGCCTGTCTTTTGTCTTTTGTCTTTTGTCTTTTGTCTTTTGTCTTTTGTCTTTTGTCTTTTGTCTTTTGTCTTTTGTCTTTTGTCTTTTGTCTTTTGTCTTTTGTCTCTTACTTAGATTGTATAAAGCGTTGTATTTTATAAGACGACCCATCAGTAAATTTGATTTTGCTTTTTTCAGCAGATAAACCCTCATTTCAGATGTTCATGGCGATGCATTTTTTAAAGCTAAGATAAAGAAAAGTTGGTGAGTTAAAGCCGCGATTCAATGATGGCGATATACTTGTTATCTATCTTGAGCATTTATACGTGAGTATTGCTAAGTTTAAATTCCAAACTTGTGATGCAAAAGTCATTAAAAAAGTAAATCTAGCTGATTTTTAGCGTGTTTAAAGGGTAATTGTTTATTTGCTGTGCGTTTGGTTAAATTTATATGAAAAAGCTCTTAACAAAAAATAAAAATCACGTATAATGAGCCTCATCAAGACGTCGCGCTCATAGCTCAGCTGGATAGAGCACTTGGCTACGAACTAAGGGGTCGGGAGTTCGAATCTCTCTGAGCGCACCAACTTGATCAAGATTGAAAAACCGCACATGTTGCGGTTTTTTTGTGTCTGAAATATAGCTAAAAACAATAAATTCAGTTCATCAATCAAGGTTCTAACTTAGCTTTTGTTTAACTTTGAGTGCAAAGACCGTATTTCCGCCTAAAGCCGGTAACATGTCGTGATACGGCATACTGCGCATAGCACGAAGTAAAAACGGTGCTTTGTCATCAATCTTCACCGCACTGGTCAATTGTAATAACGACCCTTGTTGTAAGGGGCGAATATGCATTGCACCTCGGACAAACTTTAAGTCCCCACCTGTTGCGGTATATTGATTTTGCAGTAAGTCGGGATAGTTAAAACGCATCTTAAAATCAAAGGGAATATTGATCACACCTAAACCCACCGAAATTTTATAGTCGGCATCCATGAGGTGCGGATTAATTTTCTGCACTTGCATATGTTTGACTTGTCTTGGAAATAAGTGCTTGAACGAAGACACATTAATCCAGCGCTGTAAGCTCGAAGGCTCTTGTGCATAATATTGAAAACTGGTGCTAAAGCGCATGAATTCATAATTTTGCCCAAAGGGAACGCGCTGCGCTGTCAAAATAAAGGACACAGGTTCTTTCGAGCTTTGACTTAATTGGGTGATTTTGTCGAGTTGAGAGGCATTCAATTTGAGTTCAGGCAATTGATTTGCAGCGAGAGTTTCACTACTAAAGGCTTTAAATCGGCGCTGTAATGATTCGAGTAAAAAACCATTGGCTCCCGCAGGAATCCCTAATTTGGCATCGGGTAAGGCATTTAATATTTTGCTAAACAAAAAACCTTTGGGCTGATTTAAATCGCCCCATTGGGTCACACTAATCAAGGTGTGTTGTGCATCAATCTCAAACCATTCAATTTTCCCTGCACCAAAGGGCACTGGTGCTTCTAGAACCAAACTATTAATGCTGTTGTGCTGAATTTGGTGCTGCATCACCACAGTTTCTTTAAAGTTTAAAACCGGAATCGGCGTCGGGATGTGGATGCGATATTCAACTTGGCTGGTTGAACCTTGCTGTTGCAAAACCTCAGCAGATTTTAGCGTGGGAAATAAGCCGGCGTAGTTTGGATAATTACTGAGTAATCTGGCGACATTTTTACTGTTGGTTGGGACAACCACTGCGGCACTTTGAAATTTACCAACGACTTTTTGTCCTGCTTTCATCGTGGGTAGACTAATTTGCTGTGAAGGATGTGCAAAAATCACGATGTGATCACCGGCAAGATTTGCCAAGGCTTTGGCATTGCCATTAAATAAGTCCAAACTACTAGGGATCTGGGGTTGCCATTGAACGAATTTGGCCCAACTGGTCGATATACTCAGTCCACTCAGAAACACTAGCATCATGATTATTTTTGTTATCTGCATGTCACATCCTGCGTATGCAATCTTTTATTTGTTGCTGTTTTTAACGTATTTCTAGAGGGAAGGGAAGTAGTGATGTGTTACAACCGATCATTAAAAAGCATGAAGCAAGTTTGAATTGTGGTGTAGTATTTAGCGCAATTCATTTTTAAATATTCATACGCTTATGTCTGAAAATCTACCTGCATTATCGCTGCGCTATTTTTTAAATCTAGAAGAATCACAGGATGGTTTTGCACTAGCTACTTTTGGCAAAAAGCAATTTACGCGTTTTTTAACGCCAGCCATTAGCCTTGGGATTATCATCTGGGGTTTTTACTTAGGTGTAAATGGTGTCGGTGCCTACTATGTTGGGCTGGGTGCTTTCTTTTTACTTCTTCAAGGTATCATGCGTTATTGGTTTTTACCGATGATGTTTAAACGCCAGTTTGTAAAATACCAATTAGGAAAAAGTGAACAAGGTATTGATTTATTTCAAGACTATGCAGAAATTCATGCCAATGGTCGTAAGAATATCTTCCATTATGTTGAAGTGGCCAATTTTGCTGAAGGCAAATTGACCTATATGCTTGAGCTGAAAAATAAAACCGTGATTATTGTGCCGAAAAGTGCATTTAAAGATACTGCGGACCAAGCGATTTTTAGCAATACTTTTCAGCACTAAGACAATCTATTCATAACAAAAGAGGGAGTAGTATGCAGTCACGTCCATCTAAAATTGTTTGCGTCGGTCGTAGTTATGCAGATCATGCCAAAGAATTAGGCAATGCAATTCCTGACCGTCCTGTGCTTTTTATGAAGCCGCCAAGTGCATTAACCGCATTAGAGCAAGGCATCACATGGAATCCTGCATGGGGCAGTTGCCACTATGAATGCGAATTAAGTTTACGTATTGATCGCCCTTTATCGGCTGAAACTGATCCTCTCAAAGCCTTAGAAGCAGTTGGAGCTGTGACTTTGGGCCTAGATCTGACTTTGCGTGATCTACAAGATTACTTAAAGAAAAAAGGTCAGCCTTGGGAGCGTGCCAAAGCTTATGATGGTTCTTGCATCCTTGCGGATTGGGTCGATGTCCAAGAGGTGGTTCAAGATTGGAAAGATGTGCATTATACCTTGCATGTCAATGATGAATTGCGTCAGAACGGTGATACTGCATTGCTGATTTTTGATGTGGGTACTTTGTTGGCCGATATTAGCCAAGTGTTTAGTCTTGAGGCGGGTGATGTGGTCATGACGGGTACGCCTGCAGGTGTCGCGGCACTACAGTCAGGTGAGCAGTTGAAAATGACCCTAAAAGGCAAAAATCAGGACTATGTCTGGACAACCTTTGTCAAATAATCTGTGAACGACATACAAAAAGGCTGCTTAATGCAGCCTTTTTTGATTGATCTATTCAGTACTGCTTGATGGTGGTGGCTCATTGGGTTGTAAATAAAGGACCAGTGTCTTTCCATGTTTCATAGGTGTCTGCCATATGCTGTGAGTCGGTGTCTCCCAATGCACCAGCTTTGGCATACCATTGTCGCGCTTTTTCACCATCTCGAATATCATAATGATAATAATGTGCCATTTTCATCGCCGCGTCAGCATCTTGCCCTTGTTCTGCGGTGTAGCTTAAATATTCAGCTGCTTTGTCGGGTGTAGACGAAGGATGTTCAGAAAAATAATGTTGATTTCCCAAGACTTTGATTGCTTCGACATTCTTTTGTTTGGCAGCTTTTTCATACCAAATTTGCGCTTGGTGCTTATCTTGAATTAAGCCTTTTCCCGTGTCGTACATCCAACCAACGGTATATTCAGCAGCAGGATCATGAGTCTTTTTTGCAAGGTCTAGCACCCAGTGTGCAAGGAAAATATTGCCATCTTGCTGCATCTTTCGAATCACTTGATCTGCATGCGGGTTTCCTTGGTAGGCTTGAGTCATCAACCATGCGAATGCGTCCGTAGTGCCTTGATCCGCAGCAGCTTTGTACCAATGTACACTTTGTTCGATATTTTGTTCTGTGCCCGTTCCAGTGAGGTATAAATCACCCACTTTCATTTGCGCAGTCGCATCACCACTTTGAGCTATTTTGAGTGCAGATTTAAATTCACGCTGTTCTTTGGAACTACAAGCCGTTAAAAATACGGCAGATAAACACAGCGCTAAAATGGTTTTTTTATTCATTTGAAATGGAATTATTATCATTTTCGTAGATTTTTTGATCTTAACGGATTGTTGAATCACTTTATAGAGACCCTTATAGCTAAATTTAAACACATTTAGGGTTTTAAAGCGGATTTCCTAAACTGATCTGGGGTGCAAAGCATCCATTTTTTAAACATATTTATAAACGCCGAGGCATTGGCATAACCAAGTTCTAAAGCAATATTTTCGACGGTTTGACCTGCGTTGAGCATGGACATGGCTTTCATGACTTTGAGACGTTGTCGCCATTCATGCAGGGACATCCCAAGTTCTTTTTGACAATAACGCGCCAGAGTACGTTCCGTCATATTTATCCGCTTTGCCAATTGCTCAAGCGTGCTCTGATCTGCAGGATGTTGATGTAAATAATCAAGCAGCTGTTTGAGGGCAGGGTGTTCCGAATGCGGTAAATAGCTACTGACCAATTTGGCTTGATGCAGTTGATCTAAGATCACATGGAGTAAGCGTTGATACTCGGCCGTATTTTCCATGAGATCGGCTTGTTGATGCAACAGACGCAAATGGCTGAATATCGCTGTAACTAAAGGTGAGCTGAGTAAAATCCCCGGTTGTTTCGGCAAGTGGGTGCATAGAGATTCATGTACATATAAGGTGCCATGTGAAACTGCAGTACGATTTAAACCACTATGTTCTAAGTGTGGGGGAAGCCAAATGCCATAAGGTGGTGGGGTAATATAGTCTATCTGGTTGATGTTCACTTCCATTACGCCATTAAAGGCATAGACAAACTCGCCCCAAGCATGTCCATGAACGGGATAAACAGACAGTGCAGGATCGTCACGAAAACTGATCCACAGTGCTGCTTGAATTTCATCGTTGGTGGGAAGTTGTTGCAACTGCGTATGATCTGCACGAGCTTTATGACGCATGAGAAATTTTGCCTGAATAAGAAGATCACTTGTCTATTTTGAAGTATATATTTTATTTCTGACAGTTCTATAGTGTTGCTTATCGTATTGTCGAGTAAATAGTGTGGAACAGCGTAAGGCGCTAGATGCAAAAGCTTCTGGCCTGATGATTATTTTGTGCATGATTTTAGGGATTCAGCAGGTCATTTTGAAATTGGCCGCGGTTGATATTGCGCCGATCATGCAAATTGCCATTCGATCGGGTTTGGCTGCGCTGTTGGTCTTTCCACTGATTCGTCTCAAGCCGGGAACACATTTATATACACGCGAATACTTGCTGCCGGGTATTTGGTTGGCGTTTTTATTTTCAGCCGAATTTATTTTAGTGGCAGAATCCCTGCGCTATACCTCTGCATCACATACCGTTGTCTTGCTCTATACCGCACCGATTTTTGTGGCATTAGGTTTACATTGGAAGTTGCCTGAAGAAAAACTCACAGCGATCCAATGGGTCGGTATTTTTATTGCCTTTTCAGGAATAGTACTGTCGTTTATGGGACGTGAAAGTAGTACTACAGTCAACACTCAAGCCCTGTTGGGTGATGCGATGGCATTACTTGCTGGGGTGATGTGGGCCTTGACCACCATTTCATTAAGACTCACCAAACTCTCTGATGCACCTCCGACTCAGACCTTGTTTTATCAGTTGGTTGGTGGTTGTGTATTTTTATTACCCGTGGCGTGGCTGACAGGACAAATGACTGTACATTGGACGGTGTTGTCCATCAGCAGTATGATTTTTCATGTGCTCATTATTTCATTTTTTAGCCTGATGCTTTGGTTTTGGCTGTTAAGTAAATATCTGGCCAATGGTCTGGGCGTTTTTTCATTCCTTACCCCAATCTTTGGACTGGTCTTTGGCGTATTGATCTTAAACGAAACGATTGAACTGAACTTTATTTTGGGAACGGCCTTAGTAATGGTTGGAGTGATGACGGTAACCTTGCATCGGTGGTTGTCTAAATTGATGGGACATCAGTGCACAGCGATCTAATATCATGTATAAATTAAAAGGGAGAACTGCAGTTCTCCCTTTTAATTTATACGGTTATTTTTCTTCAAAAATAGTCGCAAGCGGTATCGAGAGTTTGGCCGCGAGATAATCATCCGATTCGACCAGTTGCGGCCCAATTTTTTCCATCCAAACATCATCTGGATCGACGCGACCTAAATCTTGCCGTTTAGGGAGCGGATAGGGCAGCTTACTGTAAAAACTCCAAAAGTCCACTTGGGTTAAATTACGAACTAAAACATAATGATCATCATCTGTACGTTTAATCAGGTGTTGCTCTTCAAACAATAAAATATAGCTTGGCAGGCGGCCGATTTCATCACGCCCTAAAACCTCAAGCGCTTCTTTTTCTGTCACGCTCTGACCGAGTTTTTGCTTTTTATAAAATAATTCAAGCAAATCCATCAACATAATAACAGGATGACGTTTTTGGTCGTTGCCCGAATTGAAAGCGGTCAGTGCATAACTAATTTCTACCCCAATCAGTACGATATTCCATGAAAGGAATATCCAAAGCAGGAAAATTGGCACTGCAGCAAAAGCACCGTAAACGATTTGATAACTGGTGAAATTTGACATGACAAAACCAAAGAGGTTTTTGAGTAATTCAAATACCACGGCACTAAAGACACCCGCGATCAGCGCCGCCTTAATCGGCACACTGCGGTTGGGAATCGTCCAATACAGAATGAAAAAACCTAAAATGGTCAATGAAAAAGACAAGATCCACAGCAGAAAAGCCCCATCCAGTTCATAGCCGGCAAAATTATTGCTGAGGACATTCATAGAGGCCAAGGTAGATGACACAACAAATGCGCTACCCAATAAGATTGGGCCTAATGAGATAATAGTCCAATAGCGCATAAAGCCAATAATGCCGCCACGTGTCTCACGCACCCGCCAAATTCGGTTAAATACTGTCTCAATGCTGGTCAGCATCATAACTGTGGTAATGAATAAAAACAGTACACCAATAACAGTCAGGTTACTGGATTTATCGGTGAATGCATTCAGTGCTTTATCAAAAGCAATTGTCGTTTTCGGTAGGAAATTACTATAAATCAATTGTTGAAGCTGTTGACGAGCAGGTTCTAAAGCTTTAATTGAGGAGATGATGACCAAGAATACGGTCAACATGGGTACCACTGCAAACAAGGTGGTATAGGTTAATGATCCTGCTTGTTCACGGCAGCGATCGGCTTCAAAACGTCGAATGACAAATAAAACAAACTGAAACCATTTCTTGTCGTAAAAGGGAAGTTTTTTTAAAAATGCTTCGATCATTCGTTCAAGTCTCGAGTTATTTTAGTCATGTTTATGCAATTTTCATCACTTAGCTTAACCAAAAAATAGGAAAAATACCGTATAGTTTTCTTTTTTCATTGAATTTATAAAAATGACGCAAGCTTATGTACTGGTGTTGTATTACAGCAAATATGGTTCAACACGTGAGATGGCACATTTAATTGCCAATGGAATTGAAGCGTCTGGAATGGCAGTAAAAATACGAACCGTTCCAAATTTATCTACTGTGGTGACTGACGTGCAGCCCAGTATTCCTGCCGAAGGCGATATTTACTGTAGCTTAGATGACTTAGCGCATTGCTCAGGTTTAGCCCTTGGTTCGCCAACACGTTTTGGTAATATGGCGTCGGAAATGAAATATTTCTGGGATCAAACCACAGCGCTTTGGCTCAATGGCGCATTACATGGCAAACCTGCCTGTGTGTTTACCAGTTCAGGTTCAATGCATGGGGGACAGGAAAGTACTTTGCTGACCATGCTGCCGCCTTTGTTTCATCACGGAATGATGGTTATGGGTTTAACTAATGCCCATCCTGCATTATCGAATACCAAAACGGGTGGTACACCTTATGGTGCAAGCCATGTCAGTGGTCCACGCCATGATCAGTCATTGAGTCAAGATGAGCGTAACTTGTGTGAAGAGCTGGGTAAACGCCTAGGCGAAGTCGTCAAAAAGTTGATTTGATACTTACTTGCTCTAGGAAGTTGCGCTAACTTTGTAGCGAACGGGCAAGAAAAGGTTTAAATATTGCACTTTTCTTGCTTTATTTACGTGTGACGTCTTTTTATTTATGACGTTGTATACCGCCCAAAATATAAAAATAAATCTGTCGAACTATTCCTGAAATATTAAAAATAAATAATATCAATAATATATTGAAATTTTTTAAATACAGCCTGCTCAGTGATGGCCTTGAGTCGAATATTGCTGTCTCGTTGGGCGCGTTATTTTTATTTTTTGATTACATGATTTGTATTTAAATTTCTTCTTTAGGGGGGGTGATGTCTATTGTTAATTTTCTAATGACTTTCCTGTGTTCCGTATTGGCTGCATCTTCCTTGTGTACGGCAATGCCAGTTTATACAGTATGGATTTCCCGCAAGAGAAAAAAGCTGAAGAAAAAGAATTTTTGGCGAAACAAGATCAAGTCAAAGCAGAATCAAAATCTTTAACTGATGCTTCAAAATAATTGATTCGCCATGGTTTTCGAATAGCATTTCAATAGACTAGAAATACATATTAGAAAAACAATAACCTATAAAAAAAGAGCGCTGATGCGCTCTTTTTTTATATCCAATTTAGTCTTGATCCGAAGTCTTTGCAGCGTCTTCAGGCTGTTGCTCAACTTCAAAGCGCTGTTTGCAGTCTAAACATTGGTAGTCGAGAAAAATATTTTGATCGACGATCACGCCGGCTTTTTTACCAAAACGGTGTCCTAGAAAACCGCCTGTAATGCCGACGCTAATTGCACCAACAAAAGTACCGATGGTTCCGCCCATAATCACGCCAAGTGGGCCTGCAGTCACACCACCAATCGCAGCACCAATAGATGCGCCAGATGCCGCACCACCGACAGTCCCTGCAGCAGTTCCTGCACCACTGAGTAAAACCCCACCAATTTTTTGTAAGTTTTGTTCATGGTTACGCTTTTCAATATGGGTTGATCCACATCTTGGACATTTAACTGTCGGTTCCATGTTTTGATCTTCTGTATTCATAACTTTCCGTAGCCTTAAAAAATAAAGTGGCCGAATTTATGGTGCAGCATAATGTAATTTGACAGATGAGTAGTTGACCCATTTGATCAAATGCAACGATTTTCCTGAATTTTATCGAGTTTTGCGCACAGATGTTTTGTCTGCTTGTAACCAAGGCGTTAAAAAGTACGCTCTACGTCACCTTAATCGTAAGTTTTTAGCAAAAAAAAGAACACCTGATGTGTTCTTTTTTTCTTTTGAACGCAAACTTAGTCACGAACAAATTCAACTGTACCATTCGCCAGTGATTTCACACGTGCCAATGATTCAACGCGATAGCCTTTTTCAAGCAAAATATCACGACCAGGTTGGAATGATTTTTCAATCACGATACCGATACCCAATACTTCAGCACTTGCTTGATGAATAAGATCTGCAAGACCTAAAGCCGCTTGACCATTGGCCAAGAAGTCATCAATCACTAAAACTTTATCTTCAGCATTGATGTGCTTTTTAGAAATCGCGATAGTGCTTTCAGTTTGTTTCGTAAAAGAAAACACTTTTGAGCGATACAAATCATCTTTTAAGGTTAAAGATTGATATTTACGTGCAAAAATCACAGGAACACCAAGTTCAAGACCAGCCATTACTGCAGGTGCAATACCTGATGCTTCAATCGTAATGATTTTTGTGATGCTAGCATCTTTAAAAAGACGGGCAAATTCTTGACCAATTTGCTGCATCATCACAGGGTCAATTTGGTGGTTCAGGAAAGAATCGACTTTCAGAACTTCTTCAGAGAGAACGATACCTTCAGCTAAGATTTTCTGTTCCAGAGCGTGCACGGGAGAATCCTCGAGGGGCAGGTGCTTTTTAAAGCAAAAGCGTATTTTAAAAAGCACCGTGAAAAATGCAAGCGAAATTGATCAAATCAATTAATTTGTTGCACCTTTATAGCCCGTTAACAATAAACCGTAAGAGGTTTTATTGTCTTGGTGGGAAACTTTGACAGGTAGGTAATCTAGTTTTGGTGCTAACCAGAAAGTCGTTTGACGGCCTGGTTTATCATGACGCATCACGACTTTCACGGTGTCAAAAGTTCCATAAGTGGTTTTCACTTTTTCAGTGCCTTGTTTCACGAACTTACGAGCTTCAACCTCTTTGGCATCGGCAATGTAGTAATTCGATTTCAAACCACCATTTTTTAAATCTTCACGAATTTGCAATTCAGCATTGAGTTCATCTAACACACCTGATTTCCACGCAAATGAACGCGCTTTATCATCTTTTTTGGTATTAATGGTTTTTGCGCCAGCATTAAAATTAATATTCATGGTGTTGTTGTGCACCAAAATTTTGCTGCTGCGGCTAAAGCTGTTCGAGTGAATTTGGCTGCCATTTAAACTAAAACGACTGGTTTCAGTTGCAGAGGCCATCGCACCAGCTTTTGCTGCGAAAACATACGTCCAGTTATTCCCAGATTGTTTTAGGGTACGTGTTGCAGAACCCAAGTTTTTGCCGTTGTAATTAAACTGGTAGCTTGCTTGGAATGGACTCATGGCAAATGACTGACTTGAGAAACCAGTCAAAAGCAGTGTAGTCGATACCCCAGCAACAAGACCTAAATTTTTCAAAACTGAATGTGCCATAAGTATGGTTTTCCTATTCAATAGAAGTGCGGTGGGCTAAACCACCTGATATGTTTATTATGCGGCTGGATTGTGGAGAATCACGTCACAAATCCGTGCCTAATGTATATATTGTGTAGCGTTTTTATAGGTTCAAGATGCCTAAGTACAGGATAAGTCTAGCTTTCCTTTTGCTTTATAGGCGTGACTTCATCGTCTTTTAAATTTGAATCATCCCAGTCTTCCATCCGTTCTTGCGACATTTTGGTGAACAATGCTGTTAAATTAACATTACCAATCACCACCAATTCGGCCTCACGTAAAACAGCATGGTTGACATGGACTTTGCCCAGTGTGTCGATAATCGATCGACTTTTACCGAGCCAGCGATTCAGGTCTAAATACAGTAAATCATCTTTAACTTTGATCACATTGAGCTTTTCCAAAATCATACCCAATGGATCTTGGTTGAGTACTTTTTGATAGAACCATAACGCCATGCGCACGCCCATCTTATACAGAACATTTGGATACTTTGCTTCAATCACTTGTGTATCACTAATTTGTTCAAATACGATCAATTGGGTTTGTTTGTTGAGTTCCATTTGTACCAGTTTTAAATCAACAGAGAGTGTTATGATCAGCCCGTTATAATCCAATGTGGCATACAGTCGAAGCCAGTCATCATGCAGGTCAGCATGCAAGTCTTTGAGCATTTTCACATTATCGGTGACAAAGCGCTGAAATGTCGCATTTAAAAACACTTGAGACATTGGGAATTCACGCTCATCTTCAATAAATCCTTCAGCTTTTTGGTACACTTGGCGTATACGTTTAGCGATATTGGAAACTAGCGTTTGCATAAGAAGTGCATCCTGACAAATTATGTTTTTTAACGATGTTTATCTTGTCGATTTCTATAAAAACACAAGGTTTTGATCTTGCAGTTTAGCAAAATAAATTGCACCATTTTCATGATTTTAATTGTGCATTATCGATGTGTTGATGGATTTCTCGTTTTCATCAAAAAATGAATACGAGTTTTATTTTATACTGTTTTAAGCAGTTTGGGGAATGCGGCAAATTGTCGGTTTAATGTGATGCTGAAAAAAATAACGTTCATGCCCTTGATGAAAGAGTGGTGGAAAGATCCCATATTTGCAACTGCATTGGCGTTTGCTGCTGTGTTGCATTTGGCTTTTTTAACCATGCAATTTACCATGCCCCAAGAGGCGGATTATAACACCAAAGAAATTGCAGTTTCTTTACGTCCTACGACGGAAAAAATTGAACATGCGGACTTTTTAGCGCAAGCCGATCAGCAGGGCTCGGGGACATTCCGTGAGTCACATCGGATGTCGAGTGACATGCCTGCACCGATGATCGAACAAAAAGCCGGTGAGCAAAAAAGTGAAGCTTTAGAGCAACTGCAACAAAAAAAAGAGCTCAGTTTTGAAGATAAAGTGTTGATGACAACTTTGAGTTGGCAAAAACAAGCGGAAGAAAACAGTCGCAAAAAAGCTGTTGAGGAGTTGAATAGTCAGTTTCAGGCCAAGGCTGCGATGGTGGCGAGTATCGAAGCTCAATATTTACAACGTCAGCAAAACTTTAGCCGTCAGCAAAAAATTAAAACCATAGATGGTATTCAAGCCAAGCAAGATGTTTCTGCGGCCTATATGGAAAAGTTTCGTGAAAAAGTCGAGTTTTACGGTAACCGTTACTATCCTGAAGCGGCAAAACAGCAGCAGCTACGAGGTGAAGTACGCTTAATGGTTATTTTGAACAGTAATGGCGGGATTCGTGCCATTCGTTTGATCGAAAGTTCAGGTTCAAGCTTATTGGACGAAGCTGCAAAAACCTCTGTGCGTAAGGCGGCACCTTTTGGTTTGTTTGATGCCAAAATGAAAGACATCTCAGAACTTCGTATTGTGCGGACTTGGCGCTTCGATCCTGCAGAAGCAGAGTTTGAGGTTCGTTAAAATTCAGTTGTGATAGCGTCGCAAAACTTCGCAGATTTCGACGCTAAAACTTGCATACCATTGGTTTTTCCCCAATTGCTGCGCCACCAGATGTTGTGCATCTTGCTGCCAAGCTCGAATGTCTTCTAAGGTATTCCAGTAGGAAAGGGCGATTTCATGCTCAGCCTCTGTTAGCGCTTCAAAATGTTGACAGTTAAAGTGTGTCAAGGCTTTGTCTCTAAGCTGCTGTGCAGTCGAAAAATACAATTCATCAAGCGTACGAATGCGTGCTTTAAAAATCACGACATATTGCATATCTTTCCTTCCTTGGTTTTTATGACGATAAAAAAAGCGAGCCGTAGCTCGCTTTTTTGGTTCTTAATCTCTTTCCAGATAAGGGTTATCAAACCCCAATTTGGCTAAAATCTCAATTTCCAACGCTTCCATTTCTTCAGCATCTTCATCAGAGGTTTCATGGTCATAGCCCATCAGGTGCAACGTACCGTGTACCAGCATATGCGTAAAGTGGGTCAGGGGTGCTTTGCTTTGTTCTTGTGCTTCTCGAAGAACTACAGGAATACAAATCACCAAGTCGCCAATCGGAAATGAGTCTAAAACTGCCGCCATTTCATCCGGGAGATCGCTCGGAAAAGACAACACATTGGTCGGTTTGTCTTTACCACGATATTCCAAGTTCAATTTGTGGCTTTCGTCATTGTCCACACATGCAATACCGATCTCACAATCACTTTGTGTATCGATATGACGTAAAGCCGTTTCCACGACTTTTTTGATATGCGCACGTTTCACCACCAATTCAGGTGACTGAAAATTTTGCTGCAAGGAGAGATTAAGTTTCAAAATGAATCCTTAAATGTTTTCGTCTTGATGCTGCCCATCAGCTTTAGCATCATTGTCCGCCACCAAGGCCTCCTGACGTGCTTTACGTTCTGCACGTTGTTCAGCCGTGAGGCGATGTTGTTCGCTGTCCCATCCCTCATAGGCTTCAACAATTTTTTGAACCAATTGATGACGTACCACGTCACGAGAGTGGAAGCGAGTAATATGAATTTCTTTGATTTTTTCAATCACACGTAAGGCATGTGCCAAACCAGATTGTTGACCGCGAGGTAAATCGACCTGTGTAATGTCGCCAGTGATTACCGCACGAGAACCAAAACCTAAACGGGTGAGGAACATTTTCATTTGTTCAGGGGTGGTGTTCTGTGCTTCATCTAAAATCACAAAGGAATGATTTAGGGTACGACCACGCATGTAGGCCAGAGGAGCAACTTCAATCACTTGACGTTCTATCAGTTTTGCGACTTTTTCAAAACCGAGCATTTCATACAAAGCGTCGTATAGCGGACGTAAGTAAGGGTCAATTTTTTGGCTCAAATCACCGGGTAAAAACCCCAGTTTTTCACCGGCTTCAACCGCAGGGCGAACCAATAAAATGCGTTGAATTTCGTTGCGTTCTAGCATATCTACAGCAGCGGCGACCGCGAGATAAGTTTTACCTGTACCCGCTGGGCCAATACCGAAAGAAATATCACTTTGTAAAATACGTTGCACGTAGCGTTTTTGATTGGCGCCACGTGGGTTGATCCGACCTTTACGAGTTTGTAGATAAACATTATCTAAACCGGTGTGCTCATTTTCAGAAAAATCTTCCTGAATTTCGCGGTCGGTCTGACTGCCTTGAATCATCATGTGTAAGATATCAGCACTAATCTGTGGATTGGTTTCGGACTCTTCATAAAGACGGTGAAGGAGGCTTTCGGCTCTCTCAACCGCATCGATTTCCCCATCGACAAAAAAAGCATCTGCGCGATGAGAAATTTTGACATCTAAACGTTGTTCAATTTGTTTGAGATGACCGTTATAGGCACCGAGCATGCTTTGTAAACGGTCAAGTGGAATACCAGCAAAAGTTACAGTACGTCGAATCGCTGCAGTCAAGAGAATTCCTTTAAATTGGTCTGACGATTAAGCTTACATTACGCCACGTCAGGCTCAAGATTCAAGAGTTCACCATAAACAAACTTCAAAGTTTTAATATCGGTCACTTCAATCTCTGCAAAACGCCCAACCCATGCAGGATCACCAATGAAGCTGACCAAACGTGTATTGTCTGCAGTACCAATCAGCAAGTTCGGATCTTTGTCAGAAACAGACTCAACCAAGACACGTTGAATGGTGCCTAGCATGGCATCAGTTTTATCAATACTCGATTGTTTAATCCATTGTTGAACTTTGGCAAGACGTTCTTTTTTCACATCTTCAGGGGTGGTGTCTTCAAGTTCTGAAGCAGGAGTACCTGGACGTTTTGAGTAGATGAAACTGTATGAATGATCGAAGTCCATATCTTGGATAAATTGATAAGTTTCTTCGAAGTTCTCGTTAGTTTCACCTGGGAAGCCAATAATAAAGTCGCTAGATAAATGCATATCAGGGCGAACTTGACGTAATTTTGCAATCTTATCGATATAAACATCAATCGTGTGGTTACGTTTCATGGCTTGTAGCACGTCGTTTGAACCACTTTGAACTGGTAGATGTAAGTGAGAAACCATTTGCGGTAAGTCACGGTAGCACTGAATCAAGTCATCGTTAAATTCAAGCGGGTGCGATGTGGTGTAACGAATACGGCCAATCCCCGGAATCTCAGCGACTAAACGTAATAAGTCTGCAAAGGTACAGATTTCACCTTCAAAGGTTTCACCACGGTAGCCATTCACGTTTTGACCGAGTAATGAAATTTCTCGTACGCCTTTTTCAGCTAAAGTGGCAATTTCAGCCAATACGTCATCGAGTGGGCGAGAAACTTCTTCACCACGGGTGTAAGGAACCACGCAGAATGAACAGTATTTAGAACAGCCTTCCATGATAGAAACAAAGGCTTTAAAACCTTCCACACGCGGTTCAGGTAAAAAGTCGAATTTTTCAATATCAGGGAATGAAATATCCACCAATTGAATTTTTTCTTTTTTCGGTTTGACCACTTGCTCAGTATGCTGATCTAACATTTGCGGTAAACGGTGCAAGGTTTGTGGACCAAAGACCATATCAACATACGGTGCACGTTTTTGAATGTTGTCACCTTCCTGAGAAGCAACACAGCCACCGACACCAATTACCAAATCTGGATTTTTTTCTTTCAGCTTGCGCCAACGGCCTAACTCAGAAAATACTTTTTCTTGTGCTTTTTCACGAATAGAGCAGGTATTCATCAGGAGAATATCGGCTTCTTTAGGGTCGTTCGTCAGCACATAGCCGTGAGAATCACCTAAAAGGTCGCCCATACGTTGACTGTCATACTCATTCATCTGACACCCTTGCGTTTCGATGTACAGTTTTTTCACTGCTCCATCTTGAGCTGGGGTGTGCTGTGGCTGGGTAACAGTGTTATCTGGGGCAGCTTGGGCACTATTGGGGATGAAGGTTTGAACCGTCATGTAGGCTCCTAAAGGAATTTTATGAAAATCAATAACCATACGTGGCTGACAGACAATTCAATCAGTCGAATTGTGCAGCTGCGGAGGTCAAAAAAGGGGATTTTAAGAATGGGCAATATTTTAGCAGTAATTCACTAGAAACTTACAGCCTAAAATTACAACTCTGCCATATTGATTTATGAAGTAAAAATGTTTGAAAATTAATATTGGCTAATCATAAGGTTACATAACAGAACACAATGCAGAGTTTAGAATTATTAAACTAATTCCTAAATAAAGTTCGATGTGTTGTAACCGGGCGGAATGACATGAAAGAAGGCAAGTGGATGTTAAAACATAATTTTAAACAGAAAAATTACGCTAAATTACTTGCTTTGAGTGTGGGACTCTCCGGAATTTCTGCGTTTGCCCAAGCCGCAGATGAGCAGTTTAACGATGCTTTACGTGCTGCGAATGCAGGCAATATAGGTTTGTTACAACAATACCAATCATCCATGCAAAATGATGTTTTGGGCTATTACCCAGAATATTGGTTGCTCAATAACAATTTGGCTTCACAGCCTGCAAGTGCGATTACTAATTTTGTACAGCGTTATCCAAACTCGGCAATGGCAGAAAAATTAGCCGCAGATTATGTTGAAGAAAAAGTCAAACAAGCCGATTTCGCTACAGCACAGCCTGTCTTGCAATATGTGACTAATGCTGACCGTGCTGAAACCTGTGCCATGGCCCAAGTTCGTGCCAAGTCAGGCGATCCACTGGTTTATGCAGAATTTAAAGATGTATGGTTGACCACAAACTCACAACCTGATTCGTGTACTGGCTTGGGCCGTATGATGTTATCAAGTCCTTTAATGACTCAAGATGACCGCCATCAACGGATGTGGGGGCAGTTAAGAGCCGGACAGTCAGGGCAAGCGATTGCGACTGCGCAAACCATTGGCGTGAATATTAATTTATCGCAACTCAACACGATTCAAGCCAATCCACTGAATTATTTATGGTCTGCACCCAAAGCCACAGCTGAAGATCATGCATACCTGATTTATGCGATGGGTCGCTTGGCCGATAGCGACTTAAATGGCGCGATTTCTTCGGTGAAACGTGCAGCAGAAGGCACACCAGCCGATGTACAAAAAGCCCTATACCGTAGTGTCGGGTATATCGGTGGTACAACGGTGATGAAAAACAATTTCAACCGTGAAGTTCTAAATTATCTTGATTTGAGTTATGGACTGCCTTTTAGTGCAGAAGAAGCCGAGATTTATGCGCGACAAGCCATTCGTTTTGGCGCATGGGAAAGTGTCATTCGTGCAATTGATGCGATGAGCGTTTCGCAAAAGCAAGAAGACCGTTGGCAATATTGGTTAGCACGAGCATCTGAACAACGTGGAGATGCCTCATCTAAACGTGCGGCAAAAGAAATTTATCGCAAGCTTGCCGTTGGCGATGATTACCATAATTTGTTAGCACGTGACAAAATTGGTCAGTCTTATAACAATATTCCGTCAAATGTGCAGCCTTCGTCACAAGATGCGCAGCGTCTCAGTCAGGATATTCACTTCCGTCGTGCCTTTGCATTGCGCAATATTAATGCATCTGACAGCTATATTAACCGTGAATGGAACTGGGCAGTGCGTCAAGCCTATTTAAAGCATGATGATGGCATGATTCTTGCCGCAGCTAAACGTGCAACCGATATGGGTTGGTATGATCGGGCGATTTATGCGGCAGATCGAACCACTAAACAGCACAATTATGCTTTACGTTATGCTATGCCGCATCAAAATTATGTGGTGAGTCATAGTCGTAATGCCGGCATTGACCCTGCATGGGCTTATGGTTTGATGCGTCAAGAAAGTCGGTTTGTCACTAGCGCACGTTCACATGTCGGTGCCGGTGGTTTAATGCAAATTATGCCAGACACCGCAAAATTGGTGGCTCGTCAGATGGGGGAGAGTTATAACCCCGCTGCATTAACGGATATGAATACCAATATTCGTTATGGCACTTTCTATTTATCGATGATTCAACGTCAATTGAGTAATAGTCCAGTCTTAGCGACCGCAGGTTACAATGCGGGTCCAAATCGTGCTCGACGCTGGCAGCCTGAATATCAAGCAATTGCAGCGGATCAATATACGGAATCGATTCCATTAACGGAAACTCGAGACTATGTAAAACATGTGATGACCAATGCAACCCATTACGGCCTTTTATTAGGTCAGGGGCCACAATCGATTGAAAAAAGAATGCAAATGATTCCATTACGGAATGCGCAATAAATTTTAAAGCAAGATGCGCCTGTTTTTAGGCGCAATATGGGTAAATGATGAATGCCGAAAATGGACATTAGACCTGCTTATCGAATACTGACATCACTGCTCATCGGCAGTGGTGCAGGCTTTGGTATGTCTATGCTTTCGGCTGCACCGGTTGTAAAAGGGTATGTGATGGATGTGCAAATGGTGCCTGCTGTTTGCGCCTATGACCCATTAAAAAGTAAAAAACGTAAATGTTTAGAAGGGTATTCACTCAATATCACGGGTCTATATCCAGAAACCTCTACACGTGATTGCACGACCAATAGTTCAGCTAAACTTTCTCCGTTGCAAGCGAAAGTGGTTGCACGGATTATGCCTGATGAAAATGCTCGCGTGGCGCTTTGGCACAATACAGGCGGCTGTGTCCCAATGAATGCCAGCCAGTATTTCAGAACCATTATTAATCATGCAGATAAACTAAAAATTCCAGATGAATTGACTAGCCAAGAAACCCAGTCCATTCAAGCCAATGTCTTGCGTAATAAAATGTTGCGTATGAACAGCGGATTGGTATCACAAAGTATTGAATTTAACTGTATGCAAACCCGTGGTGGTAGCCTACTGACTGAGATTAAAATCTGCTATAAAAACAATGGTCAGTACAAAAGTTGCCCTACGACTATCGTCGGAAATTGTCCTGCAACTTTCATAATTAAAGGTTCTTTCTAAGCTTTTTTCGGCATTTTATTTATATTTCCTATCATACTTTTGTTGAAAAGCATTCTCTTTTACATGCAAGCGTCAAAAGATTGGAGTACAATCTTTGCCGTTTATGATTATTAAGATTAGATAGAACAGCTATTTAATCATTATGACCTTCCTCAATTGGAGATAATTACATGAAGCAAGCAGTTCGTGTTGCCGTTACTGGCGCAGCTGGTCAAATCGGTTATAGCTTATTATTCCGTATCGCAAGCGGTGAAATGTTGGGTAAAGACCAACCAGTTATCCTTCAATTATTAGAAATTCCAGTTGAGAAAGCTCAACAAGCGCTTAAAGGCGTAATGATGGAACTTGATGACTGCGCATTCCCTCTTTTAGAAGGTATGATCGGTACTGATGATCCTAAAGTTGCATTCAAAGATGCTGACTACGCTCTTCTTGTAGGTTCACGTCCACGTGGTCCTGGTATGGAACGTGCTGACCTTCTTAAAGTAAACGGTGAAATCTTCATCGGTCAAGGCCAAGCACTTAACGAAGTTGCTAGCCGTGACGTTAAAGTTCTTGTTGTAGGTAACCCTGCAAACACTAACGCTTACATCGCAATGAAATCTGCTCCAGATCTTCCAGCGAAAAACTTCACAGCAATGTTACGTCTTGACCACAACCGTGCGTTAACTCAACTTGCTCAAAAAGCTGGTGTTGCAGTTTCTGACATCGAAAACATGACAGTTTGGGGTAACCACTCTCCAACAATGTATGCGGACTACCGTTTTGCAAATGTAAACGGCGAAAGCTTAAAAGACAAAATCAACGATGCTGTTTGGAACAAAGACGTATTCCTTCCAACTGTTGGTAAACGTGGTGCTGCGATCATCGAAGCGCGTGGTCTTTCTTCTGCTGCTTCTGCTGCAAACGCTGCAATCGACCATATGCGCGATTGGGCTCTTGGCACAAACGGCAAATGGGTAACTATGGGTATTCCTTCTGACGGTTCTTATGGTATCCCTGAAGGCGTAATGTTCGGTTTCCCTGTAACAACTGAAAACGGCGAATACAAAATCGTTCAAGGTCTTGAAATCGACGAATTCAGCCGTGAACGTATCAACTTCACTCTAAACGAGCTTGAAGAAGAACGTGCAGCAGTTGCTGACATGGTTAAATAATTTAATTTTTTAAATTAAATTATAAAAAGGCACTCCATTTGGGGTGCTTTTTTTATGGCGTCCGAAAAATACCACGCTTGAATTTTGAACAAAAAATAACACGTTGAGATGCTGTTGCAACTGACAAAGTCAAATAAACAGATAACTATAAAGATGGGAGAAATGTTATTGGCTTGAGGAGAACGGCAATGTTTGATCAACAACCGACGTTGGAACTATTTTTTGAACAATTGGGGTTGGATGCAACTCCGGAAGGCATCGATCAATTTATCGAAACGCATCAAATCACCATGGATGTTCCACTGCATGAAGCGCCATTTTGGACGAAGTCACAGCGTGACTTCATTATCAGTCATTGGAAAAAAGATGATGACTGGGCCATAGTGGTCGATATTTTAAATGAACAATTGCATACAGAACATAAGCTTTCCGGATCATGCAAAATCTAAATACAATTTGAAACAACAAACCTAGTTTTAACGCTAGGTTTTTTTATCTGCATCATATAAGTTAATTAAATAATAAATGACAGATTAGTTGATAAGGAGGGCGAGATGCTCAATCAAAATAAACCATCCTTAGCTTTATTGTTTTCTCAATTGGGGTTAGCCAGCAGTCCAGCTGCGATCGAGTTATACGTACGTACGCATCAGCTTGCCGCAAGTGAAAATTTACATGATGCGCCGTTTTGGAATAAAGCACAGCGCGACTTTCTAATCAGCCATTTAGTACAAGATGATGATTGGGCCATTTGGATTGATGAGCTGAATCAACAGTTGCATATGGATGCATATAAGCTACAACCAGCATAGATTTCACTTCTCCATAAATAAAAAACACCTCTTCGGAGGTGTTTTTTATTTAGTGCAGTTTACTTTGGCGTAATTCTAAAAACCAAGTTTCTTGGCGATAAGGATTAAATGCAGGATGCTCAAGTAATGTGGTGAGTTTGAATTCTTGAGATTTGCTGTATTTATATAACCAGTGGCGGGTTAACGCAGGTTCTTGTTTTACTGCAGAGGCATAGGCCAAATAGAAGTAGATGTCGCCATGTTCAGCTTTGGACATCGGTTTCATAATCTGCTGGGTAATCAGGGCATAGCGCTGCTCTTTGGTGATTTCAAAAAATACCATATAGGCTTTGGCTAAATGCACAGACAAATTGATGTATAGCTCAATCGACATTTCTTCAAATTCAATCCGGCTTTGCTCAAGTAGAACAATGGCTTCTTGCAGAAAATACACTTGTTCTTGATGGTTCTTACTTAAATTAACCAATTGCAGGCGTAAGTCTGCACGCTCAAGGGCAAGTTCAGGGCTGTTGCCTTGTAGAAATAATTGATCGGTTTCGCCAATACGTTGAATAATTTTATGACTGTTTTGACGCATCGGGTACATCCTCATCTATGAATGACTCATATATGAGGATAGTTTAAGGGATTTAAAGGAGGAATCTCGAATTACCACATCGAGTTGTCATTACGTAGCCAAGCCGTAATCGATAAACGTTGATGTTTAGCTTCGAGTACCTCGTGTAATAGGTCACTTTGGAATAATGCAATGCGATTCGGTTTAGGTTCTAAAATATGCCAAACATCATTCTTATCTTGTAAGCGCAATTCACCGCCCCAGTCGGCTTGCCAATGTTCATGTAAATAATAAACCGCTGAAATGACACGTCCATTTTTGCCTTGAGGATTATCTTTATGCAGAGCATAAAATTCACCTGCGTTATAACAGGCAAAATGTGCTTCGACTTCGTGAATGCCAGAAAAAAATGCGCGATTAAATTGTTCTGATAAATGTTCTAACGCTTGAACGTGTTCTTGTGCGACATCTAAGGTGTCGTTAATCCATAAAATATGATCACTTCTAATTTTACTGATGACCCCATTTTGTACGGCTGCATCCCTAAATTTATTTAAATTTGACATACATTCTTCAACAAGTGCATGTATATATTCAGCAGGATAAGCGTCATCAATAATGCTAAACCCGTGTTGATCTAAATCATCGAGGATTTGATCAACCGGCCAAGACTTTGGGAGAAAGGCTGTTTCCATATACGAACCATAAAGTTGTGGAAAAAAAGGTGACGTATTCTAGAGCAAGAATAGCATCGGAATGAAACTATTTTTCATGCTAAAATGTCCGTTGATATCAGGAATTAAAGAAACATGAATTACCGTCACCATTTCCATGCAGGCAACTTTGCCGACGTGATGAAGCACGTTTTGCTGCTTCAGTTATTAAGTCGACTGAATGCAAAAGATAAACCTTATCGCTATGTAGATACACATGGTGGTGCGGGTAAATATGATCTTTCGACCTCTGAAGCACAGAAATCAGGTGAGTTTTTAAATGGTATTCATCGTTTAGTTAAGCTCGATGATTCGATTAAACGCAATGCGCCTGAAGGTGTTCAACAATATTTAAAAGTTGTTGAAAAAATGCGTGAAAACTTTGGTAAAGGTGCTTATCCAGGCTCTCCATGGTTTGCACTTGAAGGCATGCGTGAAACTGATAAAGCAACGATTTTTGAAATGCAGCGTGATGTATTCCAACAATTGCGCCACAATATTTTTGATAAACGTGCAGGCTTGCATGAGCGTGATGCTTACGAAGGTTTACTGGGTGTAATTCCACCAAAAGAAAAACGTGGTTTGGTCATGATTGACCCGCCTTACGAATTAGAACGTAAAGATTTTCCACAGCTTGTAGAATTGTTGGTGGCTGCTTATAAAAAATGGCCGACAGGCGTTTTTGCGGTATGGTATCCAATTAAAGACCGCGCGATGATTGAACGTTTTGAAAAGAAAATGTACAAAACCGGCATTCGTCGTCAGTTGGTTTGCGAAATTTGTGTATGGCCAGATGACACTCCAGTCGGTCTAAATGGTTGTGGTTTATTGGTGATTAACCCACCTTGGAAATTCTCTGAAGATGCGGACGAAGCATTACAATGGTTGTTCCCACATCTTCGTATGAATGAAAATGGTGGTCATGCAGCCGTACGTTGGTTGGTTGGCGAATAATTTTAAACTTGAAAAAGAAAGGTCACAGTTAGGATCGAACAATGACAAATACAAATAAACCTGAGCGGGAAATTTCTTCAAAGGATGAAAATGCATTTGATGGCATTACATTTGAAGTTGAAGAAGAGGAGCATACCCATGAAGGGCATAAAGTGAAACGTCGTGGGATCTATCTGTGGCCAAACTTGATTACAACTGCAGCGTTGTTATCCGGCTTTTATTCAATAATTGCCAGTATGAATGGTGAGTTTCAACAAGCCATTTATGCTATTTTTCTTGCAGCATTATTTGATGGTTTGGATGGACGTGTCGCACGTGCTATCGGCGCACAAAGTCCATTTGGTGAACAGTTTGACTCCTTATCAGACTTGCTAGCATTTGGTGTTGCACCTGCCATTTTAATGTATAGCTGGAGTCTAAATGACTTAGGCCGTATTGGCCTGGCAGCATGTTTTGTTTACACCGCATGTGCAGCCTTCCGTTTGGCACGTTTTAACGTACAAATTGGGGTCGTCGATAAACGTTACTTTATTGGTGTTGCAAGTCCACTCGCAGCCGTTATGATTATTTCATTGGTATGGGTAGGTATGGATATCCCTGCGGTCTTCGACTTACGCGAAATAGGTATTCAGATTTTTAATGCGGTAGTGATTATTGCAGTGGGTCTATTGATGATCTCAAATGTAAAATACTATTCATTTAAAACGGTGGATCGTCGCCGTGTTCCATTTGCGGTGTTACCAATCATAGTCTTTGTTTTAGCTGCTGTAACGTATAATATTCCAATGGGTATTTTAATTATTTCAGTAATTTATGCATTGTCTGGCTTTGTCACAACCTTAATGGCAAAAAAGGCTGAAGCATGAGTTAAAACATGAAATAAAAATGAAAAGGAGCTTGATATGCAGATATTTCAAGATTTCTTGGATCAATCAAGACGACTGAATCAAGCTCCAGATTTACAACATAAAAAAATAAATCTACATGCGCCGAATATGCCATATCCTTCAGTCCATTATGGACTTTGTCTACCGAATCTTCCTGCGCCCTTACATTATCTTAACTTTATGAGTTGGCTCGGGCAGCCTCAGATTCCCGCTTTTCAAAATCCTGCGTCCATTCAACAAGACGAACTCAATACAGCCACAGTAATGACCAGTGTGAGTGGTCATATAGTTGGGCAATTACAATCATATTCCATCAAAGACGACTGTAGTCTGAGTGAGACCGTCTTTAAATTTAGAGACAAAGAACTGATTGGTTGGGATGGTGCGGTATTTCAAATCCATCGAGAAGATACTGAACTCAGTTTAGATTTGTCCGTGCAAACTACCGATATTTCTTCGTGTTTAATTAAATTAAGATTGGGTCTTGCTGAATATTGGTCAGTGATGTGCCAATGTGAAGGGCAAATCAAATTTCAGGGCCAGATGTATGATGTAAATCAGTTGGCGGTATTATCTTATGCACAAATACGCAAGTTTCCATATTTACCTTTAGCGTTTTATACCCATCAGGTAATCAACCTTAGCCGACAGCGTCAAATTATCTTTATGCAAACGCGAGATCGTTATAACAATATTTTGAGTTCGCGTTTATATCTAAGAGATTTAAATCAGCAGCAAGTGTTCATGGCAGACCAAGGTGTGTTCTTTAAAGTCATGCGCGTTTATCCCGTTGTTAAAACCCCCAATTTGCAAAAAATGTATTTGCCACGTGAATTTGAATGGATTTACCAAAATGACAAAATGAAAATACATGTACAAGCGCAGAGCCGTGGGGATTTTAAATTTGGACTCGGCGCAGGTTATGCAGGAAGCTTTAACTATCAAATCAAAATCAATGACGAAATTGAGTGTGGGGAAGGTGGATACTGTGAATATGTCGATTGTCGAGCTTTGAAATGGCAAGAAAAGAATGAAAAAGATAAATTAACGGACAAATATGGAAATATTGTCCCTTTTATGCTCAAAAAATAGTAAAAAAACTCAATTTAGTAGAATAAATAAACAAACGTAATGGAAAATTAAAAATAAATGGAAAAGGGTATTGCAACGGTTCTGAAATGCTGTAGAATGCACATCCATCGGCGGTGATGAAGATTAAAACTTCTGATAAAACAATGACTTGGTTAAATTGATTAAGTTCGGTTTTATTTGATAAGTTTAAAAATAATTTGAATTACTGG
>NZ_VOYF01000071.1:0-1030 GCF_013420775.1 Acinetobacter sp. YH01010
CCCCCTTAAAAGAGGGTGATTCCTACAGCTAGACGCTTATGCCCAAGCGCAAGAATGTTTAGAGCTGAGTTTATATCTCGATCATGAGCTGTACCACAGCTCATGCACTCCCATTCTCTTATTCCAAGATCTGTCTTACCTTTTGGACTACTTGAGGTGATCTCACCGCAGCACGAACAGATTTGGGTGGTATAGGCTTCTTGGACTTCTTCAAACAATACGCCTGCGTTCTCGCATTTATACTTGAGCATTGTTTTTAGTGCAGAAAATCCTGTATCCAAAACAGATTTTGCCATTTTGGTTTTTACTAATTTTTTAGCACTCAAGTCACCTACAATAATCAATGCATTTTCATTCACAAGCTTGGTGCTTGCTTTATGCAAATGATCTTTTCGACTATTTGCAATCTTGGCGTGTAATGCACGAACACGCTTCTTATTCCTGGCTCTCTGAGCAATACCTAATTTCTGCTCATATTTTCGATAGAATTTTGGATTTGAAATTACTGTGCCATCAGAACAGGTGGCAATATCTTTTAAGCCTAGATCAATACCAATCGCTTTGGTTGCTGTCGATTTATCTTGCTTAGGCGATTCAACAACAAGACATACATACCAACGCCCACGGCTATCCTCTACAAATGAACCTGTTTTTAACGTGTATTTGCTTAAACCGTAGCTATCCCAAAGCTTAAATTGGTGTTTTCCATACTGGACATATCCATTGGCATATTTGATAGCCACCTTTTTAAAGGGAACCCATCCCAAAGAGCGCCTTGCTGATTTTTTATTGCTGACACGCCATTTCAGCTTTGCCTTTTTAAATTGCTTTCTTCGGGTGACTAATTCTTCAGTTACAGCCTGAATGGTTTGACTATGTAAATTACATTCTTTGGATGTGCCTTTCGTATATTTGGCAATATCAAAAGCAGAGAGAAATTCACCTTTCCGCTTCAAATGCCTAAACCCTAAATCATTGACATAATTCCAGACGAAGTTCACTTCTGATGCTAGTTGGTCTAACACCTTGC
>NZ_VOYF01000007.1:0-186134 GCF_013420775.1 Acinetobacter sp. YH01010
TTCAGCAAGTGTTTTTTCTGCTTTGATCGCAGCAAGTGCTACCTTAGCCTTAAAGTCGTTTGAATGATTTCTTCTTGGTCTACGTGCCATAAAATACTCCATATATTGATGTTTATAACATCATTTGGGGAGCAAAATATCACTTATAAGTGTTGTTCAAATTTCCTGATCCACCTCTGGAAGACCTCTCAAGGATTTAATATCGAAAAGCTAGAGGGAATTAATTCATTAGATTATTTTGATCATAAAGATTATGGCATAGGAAAATTATTGGATGATCAAATACGAAATCCAAGAACTTCTGCTGAAAAAACTGCTTTTGCCGATGGTACAGGTGTAGGAACCATTAAATATAAACTAGATTTTTGTCGTGAAATCATCAAATATTTTGATGAAAATCCTGATTGGGAACTGACACCAAAAGCAAAGGATCTATGCATCCGAATTTTCAAACATATTGAAAAGTGTAATTCTTAAATCTCCCCTAACCCATCTTTAATAAAGAGGGGAAATTCCCTCCTTTGAAAAAGGAGGGTTAGGGAGGATTTTTTAAGACACTGGCGCTAACGTAAACAACACTTGCCCCGTTTTCACCGTTTGCCCTTTTTCAATGGTAATCGCATCTACACGCATACGTTCAGGTGCAATAATTGGAATCTCGATCTTCATTGCTTCAATCACTGCAAGCGTAGCACCTTCTTCCACAATATCACCTGATGCACATTCAATTTTCCAAATACTGCCCGGCATGTGAGACTCTACCGCACAGCCACCATCAGGTATTTGAATATCACTATCATCGGTTACAGCATCTAAACTTTCAGACACATATTCTGCAAGCCCAGCTTCATGCCAACGACGACGTTCTTCATCAAAATTGGCTTGTTGGATGGATTTAAATGCTGAGATTGATTCTGCATTTTCAGTCAAGAAGTCATTGTATTCTTTTAGGTTGAGTACACCTTCTTCTACACGCAGTTTTAAACGACCTGCTTTGAAGTCCTCACGCATTTGCATAAGTTCAGTTTCAGACACTTCATAAAACTTAATTTGGTCAAAGAAGCGTAATAACCACGGCATACCTTGCTCAAAGTCAGGGTTTTTACGATAACGAGACCACATTTGCGTAGTACGACCCACGAACTGATAGCCTCCCGGACCTTCCATACCATAGACACACATATATGCACCGCCAATACCGACAGCATTTTCAGGCGTCCATGTCCGTGCAGGGTTATATTTGGTGGTCACTAAACGTTGACGCGGATCTAATGGTGTTGCCACAGGTGCACCTAAATACACATCGCCCAAACCCATGACCAAATAACTCGCGTCATAAACCACATCTTTGACCGCTTGTTTGTCTTTTAAACCATTAATACGACGGATAAACTCAATATTGTCAGGACACCATGGCGCATCTGGACGTACGGTTTGCATATAACGCTCTGTCGCTAGCTGGGTTTGTGTATCCTCCCAAGCAAGTGGTAAATACACAGTCCGTGACGGTACTTGCATTTGGGTCACATCAGGCAGTTCAGCTTCAGCGATTTGTAGCAAACGCAATAAATCCAATTGATCAAGCTTGATCGAATCAAAATGGATTTGTAACGAACGAATGCCCGGTGTGAGATCAATAATCCCTGTGATATTTTGCTTTTCAACCCATTGCATGAGTGCATGAATACGGAAACGTAAGTTCAGATCTAAAACCAACTCACCATATTCCACCAACATGTAGTTGTTGCCAGCAGGACGATACACCACATCCGGCAAGCCATTCTGACCTTTTAAAGTGTCAAGCACCGCATTTTTTAAGGTGGAAAGTTCAGGATAGAACGATTCGTCAAAAGCTACAGCCTGCGTATCAGATGCTTCTAATTGTGCATGATATTTTTCATTTAAAAGTTTCGCTTGATGATAACTCACAGGTATAAATCTGACTTTGTCTCCTGCTTTCAATTGACCAAGTTTCCAAAGCTCAGAATTAATCACCACGGCAGGACAAACAAAGCCTCCTAAACTTGGACCATCTGGACCCAAAATAATCGGCATATCACCCGTAAAGTCGATAGCACCAATGGCATAAGCATTGTCATGAATATTCGATGGATGCAAACCGGCTTCACCACCATCCTCACGTGCCCATTCAGGTTTTGGACCAATCAAACGAATACCTGTACGGCTTGAGTTAAAGTGAATCTCAAAAGTATTGGCAAAGAAGGTATCAATGTCTTTTTTAGTAAAGAAGTCTGGTGCACCATGCGGGCCGTACATCACCGCAATTTCCCATTCATGACTAAACGTTGGCACTTGTTCAGGCGCAAGCGCTGTCACTTGTTCAGATGTAAATGCCATGATTGGCAACATATCTCCAATCAATAAATTACGACCAGCATGACCACCAAACTGACCAAGGGTAAAGGTTGCTTGTGAGCCTAAATATTCAGGTACATTCAAACCGCCTTTAATGCCGATATAGGTACGGCAACCTGTGGCGATTTTTCCACATTTTAAAATCTGACCTTTACGCACATTCACGGTTTGCCACATTGGTACAGACATACCATCAAGCGTTGATGGCATATCACCACCCGCCAATACAATTTGGCTATCACAGTGGAATTTTAAACTTGGGCCTTGCAAAGTGCATTCAAGCCCTGCCGTGTTATATGCATTGCCTAACAATTGATTCGCAACATTAAGTGACAGCGGATCAATCGCACCTGATGGTGGCACACCCACATCCCAATAGCCCAAACGACCTGTGACATCTTGCACAGAAGTTTGAATGCCTGATTGCAACACTTCAATTTTTTGGGTTTTCCACTCAAATGTATTTAAGAATCGTGTGGTTTGCGTACCGGCTTTAAATACATCGCAGTTGATAATATTTTGTAGATATTCAAGATTAGTTTCAATGCCTGCAACCGATGTTTTGGCGAGTGTTTCGGTCATTGCAGCAATTGCAGAGTCACGATCATCCGCTGTGACAATGATTTTCGCAATCATCGGGTCATAAAATGATGAGACATTTGAACCGGTTTCTACCCAAGTTTCATTGCGTGCCTGCGGATCAAAATCGACATAGGTCAACAGCCCTGCACTCGGTTGGAAGTTTTTAATTGGGTCTTCTGCATATAAACGTACTTGAATTGAATGACCTTTCGATTCAAGTTGTGCTGTTGGTGCAATCCAATCCCCACTACCGAGAGTCACCATCCATTCCACAAGGTCTACACCAAACACTTGCTCTGTCACACCATGTTCAACTTGCAGGCGGGTATTCACTTCTAAGAAATAGAATTCCTGTGTGTCGGTATCCATCACAAACTCAACTGTACCTGCCGAACGGTAACTCACCGACTTCATCAATCCAATCGCGACAGATTGAATATAGGCACGTTGCTCATCATTGATATGTGGTGCTGGGGTTTCTTCCACGACTTTTTGGTTACGACGTTGTACCGAACAATCACGCTCGCCAAGTGCCAAGACTAAGCCATTACCATCACCAAAAATCTGCACTTCGATATGACGGGCATTCTGTACGAATTTTTCTAAATATAAACCTGCGTCTTTAAAGTTGGCTTGGGCAAGATATGACACTGTAGAATAAGCATCTTTCAGCTCTTCTTCACTCCACACCAAACGCATACCAATACCGCCACCGCCCGCGGTACTTTTCAGCATCACAGGATAACCAATACGATTGGCTTCAAGCAGTGCTTCAGCTTCATCTGCCAAAAGCTGACTGCCCGGAAGAAGTGGTACATTGGCTTGAATCGCGAGTTGACGCGCGGTATGTTTTAAGCCAAAGGATTTCATTTGCGCCGAATTTGGCCCTAAAAATACAATGCCTTGCGCTTCACACAGATCACAAAATTCTGCATTTTCAGACAAGAAGCCATAGCCGGGATGAATCGCTTCTGCACCTGTTTGCTTTGCAACTTCTAAAATTTTATCGACATTTAAATAGCTTTGGCTGGCAGGACTATCACCAATAAATACCGCTTCATCAGCTAAGGTCACATGCAAAGAATCACGATCTGCTTCTGAATACACTGCAACGGACTGAATGCCTAATTTTTTCAGTGTACGGATCACACGGCAAGCGATTGCACCACGGTTGGCAATGAGGACTTTATTGAACATGGTATTACTCCTCGCCTTCACGAATGATCAATTGAATTTTTGTTGGGTTATAGGCATTACATGGGTTATTCAGTTGTGGGCAATTGGAAATGAGGACGATTAAATCCATTTCCGCTTTCACTTCGACATATTTACCTGGTGCAGAAATACCATCATCAAACTTTAAATGACCCTCGCTTGTCACAGGAACATTCATAAAGAAATTAATATTTGGGCCGATATGGCGCACGTTTAAGCCATGTTTTTTTGCAATCGGATGTTGTGACAACGCAATCATGAAATTATTACGGCAACTGTGCATTGGAAATTTGTCATGTGCATAGCGAACAGTGTTGCTTTCACATGAACATGCACCGCCTAAGGTGTCATGACGGCCACAGTTGTCGTCATGTATGGTGGCAATTTTGTTGCCGAAATTAGTATAAAGTTCTGTACCTTTTTCTAAATAAATCTGTTGGTTAATGGCTAAGGTATCCGTTGCGCTATAGCGCTCTTCAGGATTCTGTGCAGAAATAAACAAGGTATCTACCGCTTGGTTGCCTTCAAGGTCAACAATACGGAAATATTGCCCTTTCTTAACCTCGCACATCCACGCTTCACCGGCAGGACATACTTCACTGAGCACTGATTTTTCTAGGTTGACAAGTGCAGTCATGATCATTCCCCTTAAGCAGTTAAAGCGTAGTAGCGGTTATTATTTTGGAATGCACGCTGATTTTGCGGGCAAGAATCACGGCAAACGTCGCTGTCGCCTAAAGGAAGTGCTTTATATAAAGACAATTGAACATCCGCAGGTGCATATTCCGTGCTGTTATCTAGAGCATGTGGTGCACTAGATAAAAAGACCAAACAATCCATTTCAAAGCGCAGTTCAATAATTTGATCGGTGTTATCGGAGTCGATATAAGACAAGTTACCTGTATCATCAGGCGCAACCTTAGAGAAGAGATTAAGTGTTGAACTTAAGTCGGTTGCAGATAAACCAAACTTGGTCATTTCAAGCAATAAGCTGTCTTTGCCATTACGGTACATATCATTACGTGCATCTTGAAACGTTTTTGAACCAAATTGTTGTTCAATTTGCTGTGCATTGCATGGTGCACAAAATGCATCATTCCAACCGTGGTCATCTTTGACAATGGAAATCATCGCGCGACCAAGGTCCGATGCAAGGATATGCCCAGTGCTTAAAAATGCCGTATGTTGCCCTTTTAAGCTGTCTGGCATGTTATACCGTTCGAGCTTATCTTCACTATTTACACAGTAGAATGCCACATTGGCATTTTGCCCTAGCGATTTAAGCTGTAATACTGCCCCACGCTGAATACGCGCTGACCAGTGGTGTCCACCCGGTAAAAGTTCAGTCCATAGTGCTTTATCATCATGATAATGTGTTGTGCTCATTGCAGCCTCTGCCTAATTCTTAACTATTTACCTCCCGGGCTTTTATCCCTCCGTGTAGCTTGAGCTTGCAACTTAAGCCGTGAACTCTCGGTCGCAGACCTACATGAAACTTCATGTATCGGAACCCTAGATCACTTTATGATGTATGTAGAAATGCAAAGGCTGTGCCAATTTAGTATTACCAATTTATATAAACGTAATACTGCTATTTATTAGACTTTTTTATAGTATTGAGCTATAGCATGACCAAATCGGGTGCAGCCCATGCACAAAATTGCTGCAAAAATTGCAAAAAAAAAGCCCAAAATCATTTTTGGGCTTTATGTAATGCATAAAAATTATTTTACCAATATCTCATGGAACATATGACGTAGCCATTGATGGCTGGTTTTATGATGGCAAGACATATGCCAATATTGCTTCACGCCATAGGTTGGAAATGCAATCGGTGCGTCAAATATTTTTAAGTTGCCGCGCGAAAGCAATACTTCACTCAAGTAATACGGCACAGTAGCAATCGCATCAGTGTCTTGCACGACTAAGCCTACACCTAAATAACTAGGTAAACGCATCAAAATATCACGTTTTAAATCAAGGTTAAGCAGCTCATTTTCAATATGGTAGTGCCCCATCCCTGCATCAATATCAATGTGCGACTCTGATAAATATTGCTCAGTTGTAATGGTGTCACCCGTTAATCGTGGATGGTCCTTGGCTGCAATCACCACATAATATTGCTCAAACAGTTTTTGCTGATAAAAGCCGCTTTCCAAATGCGGTAAAAACCCCAGTGCTAAATCAATTTCACCATTCGCCATCTGATAACTGGTTTCAGTGGTAATCGGGCGTACATTCAGACGTATTTGTGGCGCGTGTTTTTTTAGATATTGGCTGATTTTAGGCAATAAAACCAAATGCGAAACATCGGTCATGGCCAAAGTAAATTGTTGATCTGAAATAGCTTGATCAAAATTAATCGTAAAATTATTAATGGCTTCAACTTTACTCAAGGCTTCGCTGACTAAAGGAAATAATTGACGCGATAACTCCGTAGGCACCATTTCATTGCCGATACGTAAAAATAAGGGGTCGTTATAATGCTGTCGTATTTTATTTAAAATATTACTGACTGTAGGCTGACTCATTTGCAAGTGTTCAGCAGCTTGCGACACATTTTTGTACTTATAAACATGAAAAAAAATGCTAAGAAGTTTACAGTCCAATTCAAACACGAAAGATTTAGTCCCTAATTAAATATTGCAAGTTATGCTGTGCATCATCTGCTGAATTATACAAAAAGCCAATAACGAAATATTACTTTTATTGCAGATGAAACGCCAGTTTAGCCTGCTCAGTTGAGTTCAGCTTTTCAACACTCCAATCAGTCCGCATAATAGACATAGCTCGAATTTGGATATCAACATGCTTCAAGGAAAAAAACTGGTTTGTTTTGATTTAGATGGCACACTTATCGATTCTGTTGGCGTGTGGAATCAGGTCGATGCAGATTTGATTCAACAGTTAACTGGACAAACCATCCAATTGGATTTCATTCAACGTGAACGTGACATTCAGCTGCAATTATTTAAAAACACCGCAGACCCTTACTTAATGTACTGTAACTATCTAAAAGATACTTATAAAATTGAACAACACACGGCTGATCAAATCAAACAGCAACGATATGCCATTTCACAGCATTTTTTAGAACATATCATCTTGCTTAAACCACATGCAGCGTTATTTGTTCAACAGCTCATTCAGCAAGGTATTCAGGTGGCAATTACCACCACGACCAGCTTGCAAAATATTTATCGATATCAAAAAAATATCAACATTTATCCAAAGCTGCATTTTGAAAATACTTTTGATCTGATCCTGACCCGTGAAAGTGTCAAAAATATTAAGCCGCATCCTGAAGTCTATTTACAGGCGATTGAACATTTTGCAGTAAAACCTGAAGAATGTTTAATTTTTGAAGATTCGCTCATTGGTGTAGAAGCCGCAAATGCCGCAGGCATTGAAGTCGTTGCCGTGTATGACGCATATTCAGAGCACGAAATTGAGCAAATCAAAAATAAAGCGGATTACTTTATCCATGATTTCTCTTCTGTCTTAAACTAATGACTAGTAATCAATCATTCGCTTTAGAGTTAAAAAAAGCAGCCCAATTTAGAGGCTGCTTTTGATATTTTTGCATCAATAGATAATTGATCTATTTTACTTTTTTATAAATTGATCCAGATCCGACTAAATTTCCAGTTTTTTCGTCAATTGCAAATTCAACAGCACCTGTCCCAGAGTTTAAAGCGAGTAAACCAGATTCAGCGACAGATGCAGGTACAGGATTTTTCTTTTCAGATTTACCACTTTGTTTATCTTTTAAAGTATTGGTAATGAAATAGTTTTCACCATTTTTACTAATAATCAACGCATTTTCAAGTTGCGGATCTACTGCGGTATTTTGCCATGTTCCAGCATAATCAGGCGCTGGACTTTGTTTACATGCAGTGAGGAGAACTGCGAACAACATCGCAAAAAAAAATTGAATCTTTTTCAAAATACTGACCTTCTTTGTCAATGAATTTTGCATTATAGAAAGCCTTGAACAGAACTTAAGACCGTTCGTGTTGTGCAAAAGTTTCAAACCAAGTGCTGCTGTTTTTCTTTTGTCATGTTTTGAAACATTTGTAGTCTTTCATAAAAAATAAGCCCACTTGATCATGGGCTTATTTAAAAATTTTCAATCTTTAGATTTATACGATTTGACGCATTGAACCAGTTTCTTCAAAAGTGGCATGCCAAGATAAAGCCTCTTTTAAAATATGCGGCGTTTGACCACCACGCTCACATGCGCGTTCAAAGTAGCTCAACAATGCTGCGCGATAATCTGGATGCGCACAGATTTCAATGACTTTACGTGCACGCTCACGTGGTGAAAGACCACGTAAATCTGCCAAGCCCTGCTCTGTAACCACGATATCAACGTCATGGTCAGTATGGTCGGTATGACTCACCATTGGGACTACAGATGAAATCGCACCGCCTTTTGCAATCGACTTGGTTACGAAAATGGCAATGTGCGCATGACGAGTAAAGTCTCCAGAACCACCAATACCATTCATCATTTTGGTACCCGTCACATGGGTCGAATTTACGTTTCCGTAAATATCAAACTCAAGCGCCGTATTAATCGCGATAATGCCTAAACGTCGAATGATTTCAGGGTTATTGGATAGCTCTTGTGGACGTAACACAATTTTGTCTTTGTACTGATCAAAATTGTTCATCACGCGCTGTGCGCAAGGCTCAGACAACGTCATTGAACAGCCTGAAGCAAATTTCATTTTTCCAGAATCAATTAGCTGGAAAGTACAGTCTTGTAGTACTTCTGAATACATTTCCAAATCATGAAAATTCGAATGCTCAAAACCGGCAAATACAGCGTTGGCAATCGAACCCACACCTGACTGTAGCGGGCCTAAATTTTCAGGCAAACGCCCTGCTGCGACTTCACCTTCAAAGAAATCAATCAGATGCTGAGCAATCGCTAGGGTTTCAGCATCAGGTTCATCCATTTTAAACTGGGTATCTGGCAGATCATTCAACACAATAGCTGAAATCTTATCGGGGCTGACATTGATCCCAATCGTACCGATACGTTCACCGACCTGAGTCAGTGGAATTGGCCCACGGTTTGGTCGCGCTTTCGGCACATAAATATCATGTACACCTTCTAGCACTGGGTTAATCGTATTATCAATTTCAATAATCACATGATCTGCCATTTCAATGAAATTGGCTGAGTTACCACATGAACCTGTCGGAATAATTTGACCATCTTCGGTAATTGCAGTCGCTGCAATAACGGCCACATTAATGCGCGGTAAATTATGATGACGAATATTGTCAGCCATTTCAGACAAGTGTTGGTCAATATACATGACCTCGCCAGCGTTAATGGCTTTACGTAAACCAGGATCTGCCTGATACGGATAACGACGTTCTATCGCATGTGCCGCATTGAGACGACCATCGATACTATTTCCTAAACTAGCACCCGTTGCCAAAGTGATACGAAGAGGATGTGAAACTGCATGATCTGCAAGCGCCAAAGGAACCGTCTTTGCCTCACCTGCACCACCAAAACCACTTAAACCAACCACTGAACCATCTTGAATTAACTCAATCGCTTTTTCAGCAGACATCACTTTGTCGCGAAGGGAGAGTAAGCGAATGCGATCTAAACCATTCATAATTAAATCTCAAAAAATAAATATCTCAAAATAAACATCTTTTTTCGCCATCCCAGCGAACTGAGATAGCGTTTGTTATTGCTTATCTAAAAACGTACTTATCTAAAAGCTTACTTATATAAATTGAGGCAAATTAAATCAGTTCAACCGCAATTGCAGTTGCTTCACCGCCACCAATACACAGTGCTGCGACACCTTTTTTACCGCCAGTGCGTTTTAAGGCATGAATCAGCGTCACAATAATACGTGAACCTGATGAACCTAGTGGGTGACCAAGTGAGCAAGCACCACCATGAATGTTCACTTTTGCTTCATCTAAGTTAAATCCATCAATCGCCAGCATTGTAACCATAGCAAATGCTTCATTGACTTCCCACAGGTCAACCTCTTGTGCATCCCAACCCGCTTGTGCAAGCACTTTCTCAATAGCACCGACTGGAGCAATCGTGAACTCTGACGGATGCTGTGAATTTGTGGCATAAGCAACGACTTTTGCTAGTGGTTTTAAACCACGTGCTTGAGCCGTTTCTTCTGATGTAACCACCAAAGCAGATGCACCGTCAGAAATTGAGCTGGCATTGGCAGCTGTGATCGTGCCGTCTTTTTTGAATGCAGGACGCAGTGTTGGGATTTTTTCAGGCTTAGCACTTAATGGCTGTTCATCTGTGTCAACAACGACGTCACCTTTACGGCTTTTAACAGTAACTGGCACGATTTCATTTTTGAAGAAACCGCCTTGAATCGCGGCAACGGCTTTATTGAGTGAGTTGATGGCAAAAGCATCTTGCTGTTCACGGGTATAGCCTTTTTTATCTGCCATATCTTGTGCCAGAATACCCATCGATAAACCTGTCTCAGCATCTTCTAAGCCTTCTTGGAACATGTGATCTGTGGTTTTACCATGACCCATACGATAGCCTGAACGCGCTTTTTCAAGTAAATATGGCGCATTTGACATCGACTCCATACCACCAGCAACCACAATATTAGCAGAACCGGCTTTAATCGCATCAGCTGCTTGCATCACCGCCTTCATGCCTGAACCACAAATTTTATTAATCGTGGTGGCACCCGTTGTATCTGGTAAGCCTGCTTGACGCATCGCTTGGCGTGCAGGACCTTGTTTAAGACCAGCCGGTAATACACAGCCAAAAATAACTTCGTCAATATCTGTAGGTTCTAAACCTGCACGTGCAACAACAGCCTGAATCGCTGCAGCACCTAAGTCTGGGGCTGTACAAGATGAAAGTGAACCCTGAAAACCACCCATCGCTGTACGTACGCCATCTACAATTACAATCATTTCTTATTTCATCCTGTTTTAAATCTTTTAACCCCAAGGAACCATGACTGGTTCCTCAGATTTTCCATCTTAATGTTTTTCACAGTGGTTTCGATGAAACCTTAAGATTGAGCGGTGAAGTATTCTTCAGATAGCTGCATGATAAGTTCAGAACCTGCTTTAATGCGTTGAGCACGGGCAGCAAGGTCAGGTAGAACTTTCTCAACATAGAAATCTGCGAGTACCAGTTTGTTTTGGAAGAAGCTCTCTGGTTTTGCAGCAGCAGCTTTGCTAATACGCGCAAACATATACACAAAGCTGAGTAAACCAACAGCGTGCAGGTAATCGACTGCCACCGAACTGCTAAAGTCTGGGGTGGTCTTAGATTGTTCAATAATGAATTGCGTTAATGCTTCAACTTCGTCAGAAACTTGCAATGCTGCAGATTTAACTTTTGAATCAGCCATGGTTGCAGCAAAGTCACGAATTTCAGCAATGTAATCGGCAATAAATGCACCATTACATTTCGTAGTTTTGCGTCCAATTAAATCAATCGCTTGTACGCCATTTGTGCCTTCGTAAATCTGTGAAATACGTAAGTCACGAATGCATTGCTCCATACCCCATTCACGGATATAGCCATGACCACCAAAGCACATTTGCGCTTCTAAAGTAGCTTGTAGGGCTGTATCTGTTAGGTAGGCTTTTGCAATAGGTGTCAATAAAGCCACGCGGTCATTGGCTTTTTTCACAGCAGCTTCATCAGTTGAATATTTTGTAATATCCAGTTGCTGACCAACATACACAGCAAATGCACGAGATGCTTCGTTGTTGGCGCGTACATTCAACAACATACGACGTACATCACCATGTACCAAAATAGAGTCTGCTGGTTTTTCAGGAGATTTCACACCTGTCGCAGAACGACCTTGTAGACGATCAGTCGCATACTGTGCAGCATTTTGGTAAGCAAATTCTGCAGCACCAATCCCTTGGATACCCATCGATAAACGTTCATAGTTCATCATGACAAACATCGCCGCAAGACCTTCGTTTTCTTTACCAACGATATAACCTTTGGCGCCATCAAAGTTCATGACACACGTTGCAGAACCTTTAATACCCATCTTGTGTTCAATTGAACCCGCTGAAACAGCATTGCGTTCACCGACTGAGCCATCGGCATTGACATGGAATTTTGGAACGATAAACAATGAAATACCACGTGAACCCGCAGGTGCATTTGGCGTTTTTGCTAACACAAGATGGATGATGTTTTCACACAGATCATGTTCACCACTGGTGATGAAAATTTTCGTGCCTGTAATGTTAAATGAACCATCTTCATTCGGCTCTGCTTTGGTTTTAATGATCCCCAAATCAGTCCCTGAATGTGGTTCAGTTAAACACATAGTGCCTGACCATTCACCCGTATAAAATTTTGGAAGATAGGTTTCTTTTTGCTCTTGCGAAGCACGGTCATTAATCGCCATACCTGCACCCACAGTCAGTAGTGGATACAACATAAATGATGGATTGGTACTCCAAATCATTTCGTCAGCAAGTACCGTCAACATTTTCGGCATGTTTTGGCCGCCCCATTCTTCAGAAGCGCCTAAACCAACCCAACCACCTTCGGCGAATTGTTTAAAAGCGTCTTTAAACCCTGTAGGCGTAGTAACAACACCATTACTAAACTGCGCACCACCTTCTTCATCGGCTGTACGGTTCAAGTCTAGAATAACGTTTTTAGAAAACTTAGCCATTTCTTCTAAAATAGCATTTGCAGTCGCCATATCAATATGAGCTAAGTTTTCATTTGACTGCCAGAACTCATCTGCATTGAATACATCATTTAAGATGAAGTCCATGTCCTTTAACGGCGCATTGTATATTGGCATTGTACTTTCCTTTTCTACAGGCTTTGTCAGCGTCTTTGACAAAGTACTTTTTTAAAGTTGCACGCTCCCGCACAAAATCATCAAATCAATTTTGTGTGGATTTTTTTAAAGATCTGTTTTTTCAGATAGATATCTAAAAAGAATATAGATAATGTGTTTTTACCGACAAGTGAAAAATAACCACCTGATATTTTGAGCAGCATTATTTTATTACACTTAAATAAATTTATTGAGTTGACTAAATTTATAATTGGTAATTGATTAAAACCAAACATAATAGTACCCATAATCATGTTTAATTTAGGTTGTATTAATAACATAACAACCAAGACCGTTTTGTTAAATGCTGCTTTTGTTGTAAAAGCGAAAAGACAATAAATTAAAAAAAATAAAAATGGAATTTTATTTCAAAAAAATGACCTCAAGGGTTCAGTTTTATTGACATTAATTTTATGCTATGAATTCTATATGCTTTACGCACTCTACTAATGTGTTTATTTTTAAACCAATTTATGTAATATTTGAGACCATAGTGGAATGTAAGATTCACAAGATTTAGCTTAAGCTAGGCTTGTTCACCCTCAAGCTGTTTATGGAACAGGTATCATGAGTTCAGTACGCCAACAAAATTTTATCCTTCGCAAGGAAAAAATTTTAGCCATGGCAGAAACCCTGCTATTAGATAATAATCAAGACATCACCTTAAGTGAGTTAGCTTGTGAACTAGATATTGCCAAAGGCACGATTTATAAACATTTTAAAAGTAAAAACCAATTATATTTAGAACTGATTATCTTAAATGAAAAACGATTATTAGAAATTTCAAAAAAATATAATCATGATATTAAAACTTATGTTTCACAATATATGCTTTATAATATGTTGAATTCTAATCGAACTATATTATTACATGTCATTGAAGAACGTCTAACCAATAATGAACGTAAATTAAAAGAGTTATTTGAAGAGCTCTATCGTGTCCGTGAAGAACGTATTATTGAAATTAAGGATATGACCAGTGATTATCTAAAATCACTTGAAAGCGCAATGTCGATTCGTGATTATTTATCCTATATTTGGACGGTCACTTATGGTGCGTCCCTACTCCTCAATTCGACGCATTATCAAAAATCTATCGGTTCTCGTGAGCGTTTAATCAAGCTATATATTAATCAGGCGCTGATGACGCCAGATAAAATTTCAGCCGTATAAAATTGATTGAGAAATAAAAAAGCCGAACAACTGTTCGGCTTTTTTATATATTGCACAATATCTAAGTTATGCAATCACAGGTGGGAAACCATCTTCGGTTAAAGCGCTAATCAATTGTTCTGCACTGGCACTAGATTCAACATCAACTAATTTTGTTGCTACATCAATAGTAACCGTTGCATTTTCATCTAAGTCTTTAATCGTTGCTGTCACGCTACGTGCGCAACCACCACATGTCATATTATCAATACGAAATTTCATGCTGTTCATCCTTCTTTTCTAATAACAACACTATAAACCTTGCCACGATTGTAAGGTCAAGCGAGTTTAATTCTTCGATGTATGACAACACTCAGCCATGCCCGTTTCGATTTGATTTAAAATCGTACAATCGGCTTGATCATTACCGGCACAACCATCGACAGACTGTTGCAAGATCTCAACCATGGCCTGTAAGTCTGCGATTTTTTGATTTAAGGTCTGGATATGTTTTAACGCCAATGCTTTAACTTCTACACTTTGCCGACTTTGATTTTTCCAAAGCCCAAGTAAATCTTTCATTTGTTCAGAAGAAAAACCTAAATCACGCGCATGTCTCAAGAAACTCAAGGTTTTAATATCGGTTTCTGAATAAATTCGATAACCTGCATCGGTGCGCTGCGCATTATTTAACAGCCCAATCGATTCATAATAACGGATCATTTTTGCAGAAATGCCCGAAGCTTTCGCTGCTTGTCCAATATTCATCTCAAGACTCCTGAAAAACTGGCCCTTTAAATGCTTTTAAACGCAAGGCATTTGACACAACAAACACCGATGAAAGTGCCATTGCACCTGCTGCGAACATAGGTGAAAGCAGTATGCCAAAGAATGGATATAACACACCTGCAGCGACAGGAATCAATGCTGCATTGTAAATAAATGCCCAAAATAGATTTTGGCGAATATTATTCATCGTCGCAGTACTCAGTGCGATTGCTGTCGGTACCATTTGTAAATTACCCGACATAAGCACAACGTCCGCGGCCTCTATCGCCACATCTGTCCCTGTACCAATCGCCATGCCCACATCTGCTTGCGCAAGTGCAGGCGCATCATTAATACCATCGCCAACAAAACATACAACACCATGTTCTTTTTGCAACTGTTGTACAGATTGCACTTTTTGATCTGGCATCACTTCAGCAATCACATGATCAATTTTCAACTGTCGTGCTATGGCAGAAGCAGTATGTCGGTTGTCGCCTGTAATCATGGCCACTTTCAGCCCTAAATCATGCAAAGCTTGAATGGCTGCGAAGGTTGTAGCTTTGATCGGGTCGGCTACAGCAACAATGGCAGCAAGCTGTTGATCGATCGATACATATAGCGGGGTTTTCCCTTCATTGCCCATGCGTTCTGCCAGTGCTGAAAAGATTTGTGTTTCTAAACCAAGTTTATGCATCAAATGATCTGCACCAATATAAATGCTTTGTCCTTCAACAACCGCCTGAATCCCAGCACCAGTCACGGAATCAAACTGTTCAACTTCTAAAAGTTGCACTTGCATCTCTTTCGCAGCTTGTACAATGGCATAGGCAATCGGATGTTCAGATTTCTGCTCTACAGAGGCCAATAACTGAAATACGCGATCTTTATCAAAAGCTTCAGTGACTTCAAAATCAGTCAGTTTCGGTTTACCTTCCGTCAAAGTCCCTGTTTTATCAACTGCAACCACTTGTGTATTTTTGAGTTGTTGTAAGGCTTCACCTTTACGGAATAAAACTCCAAGTTCTGCACCACGCCCTGTACCGACCATGATAGATGTTGGCGTTGCCAAACCCATTGCACATGGGCATGCGATGATCAGTACTGCTACAGCATTGACTAAAGCATAGGTTAAACTCGGTTCAGGTCCTACAACATACCAAACTAAAAAGGTGATCAAGGCCAACGCCATCACCACTGGTACAAACCATAAAGTGACTTTATCCACCAAAGCTTGAATTGGTAATTTTGAACCCTGAGCCTGTTCGACCATATGGATAATTTGTGCCAAAACAGAATCTTGACCCACCGCAGTGGCTTGTATTTTCAATGCCCCATTTTGGTTAATGGTTCCACCGACAACTTGATCACCGGCTTTTTTCTCGACAGGAATCGGCTCTCCACTGATCATGGATTCATCAATATAACTGTTCCCAGACACTACAGCACCATCGACTGGGCAACGTTCACCAGGCCGTATTTCAATCAACATACCTGTTTCAACATCACTAATCGGCAAATCTATAAAGGTACCAGATTGCTCTACACGTGCTGTTTTGGGTTGCATGCCGACTAAGTATTGAATAGCTTGCGATGTTTTACCTTTGGCTTTCGCCTCCATAAAACGACCCAACAGAATCAACGCCACAATTACTGCGGCTGCTTCAAAGTACACATGAACGGTACCTTGCGGTAATAATTGCGGAGCAAACGTGGCAACACAAGAAAAACTATAAGCAGATAAAGTCCCGACTGCGACCAAAGAATTCATATCTGGGGCAAGTCGCGCAAGTGCTGGTATGCCATGCTGATAAAAGCGTCTTCCGGGTAGGATTAACACCAAAGTAGTTAATATAAACTGAATATACCAACTATTTTGTGTCCCTAAATTATGTGCAATAAAATGATGAAAAGCTGGAATCATGTGTGATCCCATCTCCAAGATAAAAACAGGAACAGCGAGTACCAATGCGATGATTAAATCACGTTTGAGTAACCGAGCTTCGTCGGCTTTTTTTTCTGCCATTGTCGGTTGTTGCTGCGTAGCAACGGTCGCATTGTATCCCGCTTTTTTTACTGCCGCGATCAATTCTTGTGTTTTTGAAACTGGCGCCTGAACAAAGGCTTTTTCACTGGCTAAATTTACCGTTGCTTTACTGACACCGTCTACAGCGTTTAAGGCTTTTTCAACCCGTGCTACACATGAAGCACAGGTCATACCGTCAATATTTAATTCAATATTGGGCTGTGCAATATGAAAACCTGCTTTTTCTACGGACTTCGCCAATGCAGAATTTTCAACAGATGCCAATGCCGTAATTGTGGCTTTTTCAGTTGCCAAATTCACTTTTGCATCGATGACTTCTGGAACTGTCTTTAAGGCTTTTTCAACACGTGCAACACACGATGCGCAAGTCATTCCTTCAATTTCAAGTTCAATCTGCTTTTGTGCAACGCCAAAACCTGCCTTTGCAACGGCCTGAATTACAGCAGAATAATCCACATTTTTATCACTCTGAACATGTGCTGTTTCAGTGGCTAAATTCACTTGAGCATCAGTGATGCCATCGACTTTTTTTAAGGCTTTTTCCACCCGTGCCACACAAGAAGCACAGGTCATCCCTTCAATAGCAAGTATGCCATCAAAAAGTTTGCGTTCTGTCGAATCTGTCATGGCAACATCCCAATCATATGTGCTTGTTTTAGGCTATAGCTTAAACTTTACCACAATGGGAAGGTCAAGTTTTTCTGACTCACAGCAAGGCTTTTCTTTAAGGTATAAAGAATTGCGAAGATTTAAAAACATAATCAATAATATTGAATAATGATTATTCAATTAGTTTATTTTTCTGATATTAAAACTACACATTTCCTCATTATTCAGTAAGATAGAGATTCGTGACCGCCAAACGAATTACTCTCTTTCGCATGTACAAACTGTCGAACATTTGCTTTAACTGCGCATATTTGTGTGCTTTTTTATTTTTAATTTTAAGTTGGAGTCGGGATCATATTGATGTTTGGGTCACTCAAGTGGTTATCCCTGCTGTCACGATATGCATACTCTTAGGCTTCCTGTTTAAATACATCGCTCGAAAGTTAGGACATGAACCACCTAAACGAAAAACTAAACAACAAAATCCCAAAAACGATGATCACGACGCGTCTTAAGACACGTACAAATAGCAAAATCATCAATAAAAAAGCCCATTCAAATGAATGGGCTTTTTTTCATGTCAGACCTATTAGTCAGCACTAATATCTTCAAATAAAACGGAAGAAAGGTAACGTTCACCACCATCCGGTAAAATGACCACAATGGTTTTGCCTGCATTCTCAGGACGTGCAGCAAGTTTTGCCGCCGCAGCCATTGCCGCGCCACTAGAGATACCCACTAAAATACCGTCGTGAGTAGCCGTTTTACGTGCCCACTCGATCGCTTCAGCACTTTCAATACCGATCACTTCATCAACAAGGTCTAGATCTAAGTTACCCGGAATAAAGTTAGCGCCAATCCCCTGAATTTTGTGTGGCCCAGGAGTCAGTGTTTCGCCTTTTTTCGCTTGGGCAATAATCGGAGATTCAGCCGGTTCAACCGCAACAGAATAAAGTGGCTGATTTTTCACTTTTTCAAAATAACTTGAAATGCCAGAAATCGTACCACCTGTACCTACACCCGATACTAAAATATCCACTTTACCACCAGTTGCTTCCCAAATTTCTGGGCCAGTGGTCAATTCATGAATTTTAGGGTTTGCAGGGTTTTCAAACTGTTGTGGTAAATAATACGTTTCAGGATGTTCGGCAACGAGGCGCTGTGCTTCTTCGACTGCACCTTTCATGCCTTTAGCAGGTTCAGTCAATACGAGATTTGCACCAAAAGATTTTAACACCTTACGGCGTTCGATACTCATACTTGCTGGCATGGTTAATGTAATTGCATAACCTTTCGCAGCTGCAACAAATGCCAAAGCAATCCCTGTATTACCACTTGTAGGTTCTACAATATGCATACCCGGTTTTAATAAACCTTTTTCTTCTGCATCTGCAATGAGAGCTGCACCTACACGACATTTCACTGAAAATGCTGGGTTACGGCTTTCAACTTTAGCCAAGACCGTTGCTTCTGACTGAATCGCACGATTAATACGAACTAAAGGTGTATTACCAATCGCTTCAGCGTTATTACTATATACTGCGATACCTAAATTAATCGTTGCTGGAAAAGCTGAATCTGTTGTCATGACTATTTATCCCTTGTGTATTTATTGAATACGATCTTTAGATGATACAATTATTTTCAAAGTGTGCATGATTTTTTAAGCTAATGTCTTATATTTATGTGCATTTTGTGAAAGCTTGCACTAAAATCAAGCAATAAATTTAACTGATTAACTAAATTTAAACTTATAAAAATTAATGATATTTGATTTCATAAAAAACCATAGAAATTGTCTTATTTATTCAATGTATTAAGCCGCGATATCCGTATACTTGAGCTGTTGTTAATCGTATGGACATATCCAATGAATACCGATCTGGAAATCACTACTATGCGTGATTCTGCCGAATTAGTCGTGGGCGTTTTAAAGTCGCTGGCAAATACGGATCGTCTACTAATTTTATGTCATCTAGCACAGCAAGAATTGAATGTGTCTCAGATTGAAGAAATCACTGATATTAAACAGCCAACCCTCTCACAACAACTGATGATGTTACGCAAAAGTGATGTTGTGACCACGCGTCGTGATGGAAAGCAAATTTATTATTCAATTAAAGATGCAAATTTAGTTCAAGTTCTCAATACTCTTTACCAATTGTATTGCAACCAATCTTATAAATAACACTCAGTTATTTTAAAATTTCAAGCCAGACATGCTGTTCTTGCACCACTATAGATGAATTATCGCAATGGACAGCAATTCAATACCTTAATTTACCCTCCAGACTTCTTTTAAATATCAATAATTATTTCGAATATCCTAAGCTTTAAAACAGCTTATCCTTTTCATTAATTCATTTAAAATGATGGCTTCTTAAATATCCCCTTAAATTTCCTGCAATATTGTACGGTCAAAATTTATTGCACAAGACTTCTTAGCATTTTTTATGCATAATATATATGAAATTGTGATTTAGATAAGTTTATGTCAGATTTAAAACCTCATTTCTTACAGAAATTTCCTGCTTGGCAGTGGTTACAGCACTACAGCACTGTGAAATTTAAATCTGATGTACTTGCTTCGCTGATCGTTATTGCCATGTTAGTCCCTCAAGGTATGGCGTATTCCATGCTGGCAGGTTTACCCCCAATCATGGGTTTATATGCTAGTATTTTACCGATGATTGTCTACGCCCTCATTGGTGGAAGTTCAACCTTATCTATAGGCCCTGTGGCAATCATTTCGATGATGACCTTCGCCACGCTCAATCCGCTGTTTGAAGTCGGTTCGCCTGTTTATATTGAAGCAGCGACACTTTTGGCCTTAATGGTCGGGCTGATTTCTCTGCTGCTAGGTGTATTACGTTTCGGTTTTTTAATTCAGTTGATCAGTCATCCAGTAATTAAAAGCTTCATTATTGCTTCGGCTCTGCTCATTGCACTAGGTCAGTTTAAGTTTCTCGTCGATGTCCCGCTAAAAGCCAACAACATCCCTGAGTTTGTTTTAAGTCTGTGGGAATACCTGAGTTTAACTCACTTTGCTTCACTCATCTTTGGTGTGCTGGCCATACTGTTTTTAATCTATGTACCAAAAATGTTGGCCACTCAATCGATCCAATCTCGATTCGGCTCTACTGCCTTTCTAAGTAAAGCACTTCCATTGATACTAGTGGTGATCTCAATTGCATCGGTGATGTTATTTGACCTGCAAAATGTCGGCATTAAAACCGTCGGTGAAATTCCTTCAGGATTTCCACCCTTAAGCTTTCCACATTGGAACTGGGAACTGGTACAAACCTTACTGCCCGGTGCAACAATGATTGCCATGATCAGTTTTGTTGAGTCACTGTCTATTGCCCAAGCCACTGCCTTACAACAACGCAGCCAACTCAATAGTAACCAAGAGTTGATCGCTTTAGGTTTAGCCAATCTAAGCGCTGGGGTTAGCTCTGCCTTTCCTGTGACAGGTAGCTTATCGCGTACAGTTGTTAATGCAGATGCAGGTGCAAAAACCCCGATGGCTGGCGTGTTGTCGTCATTGCTGATTATCGTTGTCAGTCTTTACTTCACTGGTTTTTTCCAAGACTTACCTTTAGTCATCTTGGCGGCCACAATTATTGTTTCTATTTGGAAATTAGTCGACTTTAAACCTTTTGTGGATACATGGCGTTATTCAAAAGCTGATGGTATTGCGATGTGGGTGACCTTTTTCGGTGTGGTGTGTATCGATATTTCTACGGGTCTCATTATTGGCATCATTTCTACCTTTATTCTGTTGTTATGGCGTATTAGTCGGCCACATATTGCGGTGATCGGCTTGGTTGAGGGCACACAGCATTTCCGTAATGTACAGCGTCATCATGTCTATACCGCACCACATATACTCTCGCTCCGTATAGATGAAAATATCTCGTTTTTAAATGCCAATACGCTTAAAGGTTTCCTGATCAATGAAGTCAGTCAAAATATTGACCTAGAGCATGTTGTTATCAATTGCTCAAGCGTCAGTTCAATTGACTTAAGTGCCTTAGAAATGTTGGAAGAGTTAAATGCTGAATTATCAAAATTAGATATTCGACTGCATTTTTCTGAAGTCAAAGGTCCTGTCATGGATAAATTGCAGCACTCAAAATTACTCACTCATTTGAGTGGTCAAATTTTTCTCACCCATTATCAAGCCATGACAGAGCTTGCTACAGCCAGTTCTGAATACCAAATTTAAAGGTGTATTCGCTCACTGTTTAATCAAACCAAATTTGATAAACAGTGAGTTTTGAAAGGCTTACATTTTAATACACAAAAATAGATTATAAAAAACAAAGATTTATTTTTAAATAAAATTATTTTATAAGCATTCTATATTTTCGTATAAAATACAGCACTAATTTTCATCATTTTGTCATTGTAATTCTGACAAGGCTCTCCTATGTTTTCAGCATTTACACGCTTGAGTTTAGTAACCCGAATTATTATCGCCATTATTTTAGGTGTATTGGTTGCTGTTGTGGCTCCGGGCGTTGCACCCTATTTAAGTTTGCTTGGTGATTTATTCATTAAGGCATTGAAATCCGTAGCACCGATACTGGTCTTTGTACTTGTACTGTCATCCATTGCAAATTTCAAAGTGGGTAGCAGTAATTCTTACATTAAACCGATTATGTTGATGTACGCTATTGGTATGTTCCTTGCTGCTTTAAGTTCAGTAGTAGCAAGCCTTTTATTCCCTAGTACATTAATTCTTGATGTTGCTGCAGAAAACCTTGTGCCGCCAGGCAGTCTTGCTGAAATATTGAAAAACTTATTATTAAGTTTTGTCGCAAACCCTGTTACAGCAATTTCTGAAGCAAATTTCATTGGTATTTTGGCTTGGGCTGTTGCCTTAGGTATTGCATTTCGTCATGCATCAGAGAACACCAAAGTCTTTTTATCTGACGCTGCTGATGCAGTGAATAAAGTGATCCGTTTAGTGATTAACTTTGCACCTATTGGTATCTTCGGTTTGGTTGCTGTTACATTTGCCGACTCAGGTCTAAAAACGCTTGTTAGTTATGCGCACTTACTTGCGGTATTACTCGGTACCATGTTCTTTGTTGCCTTGGTCATCAATCCACTAATGGTGGCATTTATGACCCGCTCAAATCCGTTCCCATTGGTTTTCCAATGTTTACGTGAAAGTGGTATCACTGCATTCTTTACGCGTAGTTCTGCTGCAAACATTCCTGTAAACCTTGACCTTGCGAAGCGTCTTGGTGTACCAGAGTCAACTGCAAGCGTAGCAATTCCTTTAGGTGCAACTGTCAATATGGCAGGTGCATCGGTCACAATTACAGTCCTCACACTAGCAGCAGTTCATACTTTGGGCATTTCTGTTGATTTCAGCACAATGTTGATTTTATCAGTCGTTGCTACCGTTTCTGCATGTGGTGCTTCAGGTGTTGCTGGTGGTTCATTGCTGCTTATTCCAGTGGCTTGTGGCCTGTTTGGTATTTCAAGTGATATCGCGATGCAAGTTGTAGCCATTGGTATGGTTATTAGCGTACTTCAAGATTCAACTGAAACCGCTTTAAACTCTTCGACTGACGTATTATTTACAGCTGCAGTAGACCGTGGTTTAAGATAATATCCTGATATTGGATACTTTTTAAGGCGAGGCCATGCCTTTTCAGACTTTACCGCTTTGGATACAACTGGGTGCTTTTTTTCTCGCAGTGAATGCAGGAATGATTAATGTACTCGGCCTGGTGACGATCTTGCACCAGTCGGTATCTCACATGACGGGTAATGTCAGTATGTTAGCCATGGCCTTCATTGCATGGCAGCCAAATACGATTATTTATTTGATTTTAGTCTTACTCTGTTATGTGATTGGCTCATTTTATAGTGGGCTTATTCTTGGAAATAGTCACTTTAGCTTAACCAGACGTTATGGCGTCCCATTAAGCTTGGTGGCTTTTTTTATTGTCCTGTGTTGGCTACTATTGCCCTATTTTCCACGTTACGCTTTGCTTTGGGCATGTGTGGCGATGGGTGTACAAAATGCAATGGTTAGCCACTATAAAGGTACCATTATTCGTACCACACACCTTTCTGGTATTTTGACGGACTTAGGTTTGGCTTTGGGTTATAAAGCCCGTGGACTTCCGGTTGAGTCGAAACGTGTGGTCTTACATTTATTAATTTTGGCGGGATTTATCGTTGGTGGCATACTTGCCAGTTGGCTTTATCCTTATTTAAAATTAAACGCATTCCTAATTCCTGCCGCACTCAGTGTAGTTATGAGCGCAGTATATTGGATCATCTATTTTCATTATCGACATATACACGATTAGTTGGAACGTACTATGGTTAAAAATGCATTACAGGCGCAACTGCTTAAAGCAGGTCTGGTCGATAATAAAAAGGCAAAAAAATTGTCTAAACAAGCCGTACATGAAAAACGTACTGGTGAAAGTAAAGATGCTGAAATCAAGGCGAAAATTGAGCAAGATCAGCAGCAGAAAATGGCCAAAGATCATGCTTTAGAGCAAGATCGTAAAGCCGTTTTGCAAGAAAAAGAATTAAAAGCTGCCATCATGCAAATGATTAATCAGCATAAAATTCGTGATACCGATGGCGAATCGACCTATCAATTTATCGATGATGCCAAGATTAAAAAGCTTTATATCAATCAGCAAATTTATAATGCCCTGGTTGCTGGCAGTCTTGTTATTGCACGTGAAAATAGCAACTATGCTTTTTTACCAAAAGAATTAGCCGACCGTATTAATGCGAAAATGGAAGGCTTTATTATTGTGAATAATTCTGAAGTCAATGAACAAACCACGGATGAAGAAGATCCATATGCAGCTTATGTAATTCCTGATGATTTAATGTGGTAAGCATTTCATATCGCTAATGAAGCTCCTAATTAGGGGGCTTTTTTTAGCTCAACATTTATTTATTTTAGTTCATCAATTAGGTTATACCTTCAAAAAATCATTTTTAGCACAAAATAAGTAACATTATGGACTATACATGTCGTAACTCCGTAAAGTTTACGAGTATAAAATTGCTTATATAATCATCATAATTACAATAGTTTGATCATTAAACCTTTCATTTACTTCAATAAGAGTAGGATAATTTTGGAAAAATTTCAGTTCATTAAAAATATTCAAGACTGGTCAGATCAATATCCGTGGCTAGAAATGCTGACTTCGCTCAGTCTTATTATTATTTTTGCCATTATCGCAAATTTTATCGCCAAGCAAATTGTGGTACGTGGTATTCGTAAGCTCGTGTCTAAAATGGCCTTTAGCCACAGTCAAATTTTGTCAGAACATAGTGTGATTAAACGCTTTGCCAACATTGTTCCAGCAATTGTAATCTTAAATGGCATAACCACAGTCCCACATTTATCTGTGAAGTTTATCTCAATCGTTCAAATGGCTTGTCAGGCCTTTATCTTCCTGACCATTGCTTTAGCCATTTCTGAATTACTAAATATTTTTAATCTGATTTACCAACGTAATCCAAAATCTAGAAACAAACCGATTAAAGGCTATTTGCAGTTGGTCAAATTGATTATTTTTTTGGTGTGTGGCCTGATGATTTTAGGTACTTTCTTGAAAAAAGATGTATTTACATTACTCGCAGGCTTTGGTGCTATGGCGGCCGTGCTCATGTTGGTTTTTCAGAACACCATTTTGTCACTGGTGGCTTCGGTACAAATTTCTTCTTATGACATGGTGCGAATTGGTGACTGGATTGAGATGCCTTCGCTTAATGCGGATGGCGATGTCATTGATATGTCATTACATACTATTACCGTGCAGAACTTTGATAAGACCTTTACCACGATTCCAACCAATAAACTGGTGACTGACACCTTTAAAAACTGGCGTGGTATGGCACAGTCTGGTGTGCGCCGCATCAAACGCTCGCTTTATATTGATCAAAGCTCTATTCATTTCATGACTCAGGATGAGCAAAACAAACTCAAAGAATTTTTATTATTAGATCAATATCTTGATCATAAGCATGAAGAGCTTGCTCAGTTTAATCAGCAACTTTCAAATCAATCGAAATATAATCAGCGCCGTTTAACCAATCTTGGGACCTTTCGTGCCTATGTAGAATTCTACTTACAACAGCATTCAGGCATTGCCCAACACCAAACGATTTTGGTGCGTCAGTTACAACCCACGAGTGAGGGCATACCTTTAGAGATTTATGCTTTTAGTAAAACCATTGCATGGAAAGATTATGAAGCGATTCAATCTGATATCTTTGACCATCTGATTGCAATCACACCTGAGTTTGGTCTTAAAATCTATCAAGCCCCTTCTAGTGCCGATTTTAAAGCCCTCGTTCAACCAAATGTTGATAAAAGCTAAGACTTAATTGCGCATCTCCCCATGTATATTTGAAGAAGAAATTCTTTAGGTTAAAGAATTCACAATGTCGATTGAATATATATTGGGGGCGTTTTCTTTAAAAGCTATTCGACATCTGCTAGTGCTTGTTTATCGCGCAATGCAAGGATTTAGAGCAGGCTAGATAAATGCGCTGATCGTATAATTTCCTAAAAATATAATGCATCTGAAACAACTAAAAATAATTAACTGATGTTACGCACATAACAGTAATTTCACATTTTAAAAATGATTTTTAATTCTATTCGACGGAGTCTTACATCTAGGGGGTGAATAAAGGGATTAGCCTTCGGCTGGAGGTACTTTTGTTTTGGCAAAAGCACCCAAAACCATTGTCATCCGCAAAACTCGTTCACTAGCGTCAAATTATTCAAAGTATCGCAAAAACATTTTTGATTAGAAGAAGTGCTGTCTCAAACACTTGCGGATGACGTTACCGCGTATCATACTTTTATTTAAATCAAATTACGCTTCTGGTGTTACTGCGTAACATCAGTAATTAAAAAAACCCAAACAAATACTATACAAATGTAGACAATTTTAGATACTATTTGTTAACAGTTGCATAAAAACGCTTCTAAAATAGGAACTTGATCATGGAAGGCCTCAATCAACCTTCTCAGAAATCAGTTAAAAACGAATCACAATTACTCATTGAATCGATGAATCGCACTTCTGCCAAACATACGCTCATACAGGCAGAAGCATGTGACCTAGAGAATCGTGTCCGTATTGAGCGTGCTTTATCCGACCCGATTGCACGTATTCCGGCACAGTTTAAAAATGCTTATTACAAGTTTTTGTACTATAACCAGAAAGACTATTTAAAACAGGTCAACTATTTCGCTCAATTGGCCTTTTTAATCTATTTTTGGGCAGATCACTATGTGCTGCCAGACGTAGAAATGCTTTCAGGTGTGATTCGTATCATTGCCATTATTGGTGCATTTAGCCTGAACTATGTTCTGTTTAAATATATCAAACAGATTAAATTGCTCGATTTGATTTTGCCACTCTCCACTTGCCTTTCAGCGATACTCTGGTTTGAGATATTACTTCAGTCGCAAAATGAACTGGTGCATAGTTATCAATATGCTGCCATTATTTTGATTGTATTGGGTAATTTAAGTATTCATGTGCATTTTCGCCCTTCGATCATCACCTCTGCCATGATCTCGGCAGCGATCCTTTTTGGCGCATGGCGCATTAATGATTTTGGTGATTTTACAATATTTTTATTGGTGTACGTTCCTGTGCTGCTGTTCAGTATGTATATCTGCTGGAACTCTACGCTCAACTCTCGTAAAACGTTTCTAAGAGCGCTGCTAGATGACTGGAACTTTCATACCCTGCGCAAAATTGCCCATACGGATGAATTAACCCAGTTAAGCAATCGTCGCCAATTTGTACATGCTGCAAATAAAAAAATCCAAGAAACCCCTATGACGGTCTGTACCAGTCTTTTGATTTTTGATGTCGATCATTTTAAAGCGATTAACGATCAATACGGACATGATGTCGGCGATCAAGTATTATGCCAAATTGCTGAAATTGCACGGAAAGAAATGCGTTTTTACGATATATTGGCGCGTTTCGGGGGTGAAGAATTTATTGTACTTTTGCCTTATACCGTCCCAGAAGATGCATTAAAAATTGCTGAACGGTTAAGACATAAAATGGAACAATACCAGTTTTATATAGATGGTCAATTGGTGAAATTTTCGATCTCCATTGGTGTTTCCAAAATTGACCCTAACCACGCCAAACTTGATCAGTTAATTAAACAAGCCGATATTGCTCTATACGAAGCAAAACGCCAAGGTCGTAATCGGGTTGTACATTTTAATTCTATGAACTTTTGCAGCCAAGCTTTTAAGTAAATAAACAAATCAAAATGGAGAAAAACCAGCGAATCCATTACACTCAGAGCTGAAGAAAGAAAGATTAATTACAGCAAAATTCTCAGGTTATCTGCATGCTTAAATGGTTTGAAAATTTAGTTGACGCTTATCCTGAACAGGACTTGAATAAACCATTGCCGACAAAATTTTTCCCCTTTGTATGGCAAGCTGCGACGGGTGTAAAAAAATACCTATTGTTATTGGTACTCTGTACAGCAGGTGTAGCGAGTTTTGAAGCACTGCTTTATTCCAAAATTGGCGAATTAGTCAATTGGATCAGTAAGTCTCAACCTGAAACCTTTTTACAGCAGCACCAGACGAATCTGACCATTTTAAGCTTTATTTTATTGGCAAATATCTTCTTTTCTTGCCTTCAAACCATTATTAAACATCAGATTCTATATAGCACCTTTCCAATGCGCCTACGTTGGAGATTTCATAACTTATTACTGAAACAAAGTTTAGATTTCTTCCACAACGACTTTGCAGGTCGTTTATCTGCCAAAGTCATGCAAACTTCACTGGCTGTACGTGAGTTTTGGATTATTCTTGGTGACATGTTGGCCTATGTCTTCATTTACCTGATTTCGATCACCGTGATTTTAGGTGCTATATCGCCACTGTTGATTGTTCCATTATTACTTTGGCTGGCTTTATTTATTGGTTCTGCATGCTATTTCATCCCAAAATTAAGCAAAATTTCAAATGAACAAGCCAATGCACGCGCAGTAATGACTGGTCGTGTCACCGATGCCTACACCAATATTCAAACAGTGAAATTATTTGCCCATGCGGGCCGTGAAAGCCAATATGCCAAAGCCTCAATGAAAGAATTTATGGTGACGGTGTATAAGCAAATGCGACTTGCTGCAAAATACAACATCGCGACGAATTTGCTGATCATTGTTTTATATGGTGGCGTACTTGGAACAGCCGTTTGGCTCTGGATGGATGGTCAAGCTGAGCTTGGGGTCATTGCAGCAGCGACCGCCATGATTTTAAAACTCAGTAGTATTTCCGAGTTTATGATGTGGCAAACATCTGCCCTATTTGAAAATGTCGGGACCATTCAAGATGGGATGAAAACTATGGGCCGCCCAATTCATATTCAAGATAAAGCTGATGCAACCGACTTAAAAGTACAGCAAGGCGAAATTAAATTTGAAGATGTCAGTTTTGCTTATAATGATAAAAAGGTCATCAATCAATTTAATTTAACCATTCGACCAGGTGAAAAAATCGGTATAGTCGGGCGTTCAGGTGCCGGAAAATCGACATTAATTCAACTTTTACTCCACTTTTATGATATCAATCATGGTCGTATTTCGATTGATGGCCAAAATATAGAAGATATTACTCAAGATAGCTTGAGAAAAAATATTGCTTTGGTGACCCAAGACACCTCGTTATTGCATCGCACGGTTGAAGAAAATATTAAATATGGCCGTCCGAATGCGACTGATGAAGAAATGTATGATGCAGTACGCAAAGCGAAAGCTGATGAATTCATTCCTCAATTGATCGATTTACGTGGTCAACGTGGCTATGACGCATTTGTTGGTGAACGTGGTGTTAAATTATCTGGCGGTCAGCGTCAACGTATTGCAATTGCTCGAGTATTTTTAAAAGACGCACCAATTTTAATTTTAGATGAAGCCACAAGTGCGCTCGATTCAGAAGTCGAAGCTGCGATTCAATCGAGTTTAGATGATTTGATGCAAGGCAAAACTGTGATTGCCATTGCGCATCGACTGTCAACAATTGCGCAAATGGATCGATTGATTGTCTTGGATCAAGGACGTATTGCTGAGCAAGGCACCCATGAAGAGCTTGTCGCTTTGAATGGTATTTATGCACACTTGTGGCAGCGTCAAACCGGTGGATTTTTAATAGAACAACATAAAGTAGAATCAAAGGAAGATGAAAATGCTGTATCTGGAAGACCTTAAAGTTGGTGATCACTTTAGCAGTCGTGAATATGAAATGACTGTTGAAGAAATCAAGCAATTTGCCAACGCTTTTGATCCTCAGGAATTTCATACAGATGAAGTCAAAGCCCAACAGCACCCGATCTTTCAAGGGCTAGCGGCAAGTGGTTGGCATACTGCTGCTGTAACAATGCGCTTATGGACTGAATGTTTCCTTGTGGCTTATGGCTTAATTGGCTCTGAATCAAGTCTGCGTTGGCCGCGCCCAACACGTCCGGGGGATAAAATTCGTGTAGAAGTTGAAATATCTGCAATTACTCCGTCGAAAAGTAAGACAGACCGCGGCATTGTGACCTATGTTACGCAAGCGCTCAATCAGCACAATGACGTTCTTTATATGTCTACGACCAAAATTGTGGTCTTTTCCAAAGATTTTAAACCGAATTAATCCTTAACGGCCTACTTTACAACGCTAAGGTAGGCCGCTATAAATAGTTGAGCCTAGTCAGTTTGTCCAACAATTTTTGTGGGATACAACACGGAATCATGCCAATATAACCTTGAACAGAAGAAAAACCCGCATTGCAACGGAACGCTATGAAAACAATTAATTCCCGTCAGGATCAGGGTATTCCCGGAGTGTATGGATTGCTCCTTTTAGATGTGGTCTCTCGATGGGGCTACACTGCAGAAACATTATTTAGTCCATTCGGATTAAACAGCGAACAATTGGCTGAACCAGATTTCCGTATTCCAACACCCATCGCCAATCAATTGGTAGAGCACGCACTACGATTAACTGGTGAGCCAACTCTAGGTTTTCATTTGGGCAACCAAATGCGCATCTCAATTCATGGTTTTATTGGCTATGCCATCATGACGGCGAAGGACATAACTGATGCCTTAGTCTTGGCAAACCGTTTTATTCAGTTACGCATGCCCTTTTTACAGCTTTTTTTCTCAACTTTTGGAACCAAAGCTACTGTTCAACTACAAACCGACGTTACGATTGAGCCTTTACGTACTGAGATTTCTATTGCCTTAATTTTTGGCATGATCAGCATGGGCAAAGCAATTACTGGTGTGGATTATTCTGCGGGAGAAATTGATTTTGATTTCCCTCAACCTGAAGGTTTTGAGCGGTTTATTGCCAAATATCCACGACACCAATTTAGATTTGATCAGCCACATCTCTTACTTAGTTTTGATAAGCAATATTTAACCAATAAATTGGTCCATGCAGACCCGATTGCCAGTCAAATCGCCATTAATCAATGTGAAGCTGAACTTTCTGCTTTGGGCGAACGCCACCGTATTGCCATGCGCGTTCGTGACATTTTAACCAACTCTGAGCAGCACTATTTAAGTATTGAAAGTGTTGCTGAACGGCTACACATGTCCGATCGAACCCTTAAACGCCAACTTGCTGCCGAAGGGACTTCATTTTCAACATTGGTTGACGAAGTTCGCTACCGTCATGCTACTTCGCTTCTATCACGGACTGATTTTACCTTAGAGCAAATTGCTGATGAATTGGGCTATAGCGATGTCGCCAATTTTAGCCGTGCTTTTAAGCGTTGGAGTGGTCGTAGCCCAAGCAATTGGCGTAAAGATCCGTACTTATAAGTCTTTTGTTTTACCTAAAAAGCATGTATAACTCATGCCAAAAATGAATTTAATGGATTTAAGGAGTTATCAATGAATCATCCTTCAGATTTAAAGTACGCAAGTACACATGAATGGGTGCGAATTGAAGGTGACCTTGTTGTTACAGGCATTTCTGATCATGCACAAGACGCATTGGGTGATTTAGTTTATGTTGAAGCACCAGATGTGGGCCAACATATCACTGCTGGTGAACAAGCGGGTGTGGTCGAGTCGGTAAAAACCGCTTCTGATATTCATGCACCGATTTCTGGTGTGGTTGTTGAAGTCAATCCAGACCTTGAAGATGATCCTGATTTTGTAAACGATGCACCTTATAGCAAAGGTTGGATTTATAAAATTAAACCAGACAATATGGCTGATGTAGATGCTTTATTGACCAGCGAACAATACGAAGCTGGTCTGTAAATATTTCTAATATCTAAAAAATCAGCCCTCAGGCTGATTTTTTTATTTCAATTTGATAGCTAAATTGGCTTATATACCATTTGCATGAATATGCAGCTTATATTTCTTCCGAAGCTTCGGTGCTTTCAGGTTCTTCTTTCTTTTCTTCAACCATACTAAACGATTGCGCAGCCGCTGAAGTACCATTTGCACGTGAACTTTTTAGTTTAATTTGCAAACGTAGTTCATTGGTTGAATCAGCATTTCTTAAGGCCTCTTCATAAGAAATTGCGCCGTCATTATATAAATCAAATAAAGCTTGGTCGAAAGTTTGCATCCCAAGTTCACGAGATTTTGCCATGATCGCTTTTAATTCATGAAACTCACCTTTCAAAATCAAATCTGAAATAAGCGGCGTGTTTAACATGATTTCAACGGCTGCACGGCGTCCTTTACCATCTTCAGTCCGGATTAAACGCTGCGAAACAATCGCTTTCATATTGCTCGATAAATCCATAAGCAATTGATTTCTTCGCTCTTCTGGGAAGAAGTTAATGATTCGATCTAGGGTTTGATTGGCATTATTTGAATGTAGCGTACCTAAACATAAATGCCCTGTTTCAGCAAAGGCAATCGCATGTTCCATAGTCTCGGTGTCACGAATTTCACCGATTAAAATCACATCTGGCGCTTGTCGTAGTGTATTTTTCAAAGCGTTATGCCACGAATGACTATCTACACCAACTTCACGATGCGTAATCATAGATTTTTTATGTTTATGCACATATTCCACTGGGTCTTCAACAGTGATGATATGGCCTGCACTATTTTCATTTCGATAATCAATCAGCGCCGCTAAAGAGGTTGATTTCCCCGAACCTGTACCACCAACCACTAAAACCAAACCACGTTTTTCCATAATCACGTGCTTAAGCGAAGCCGGTAATTTAAGTTTTTCAAAATTTGGAATTTCTGCGGTAATGGTACGAATGACCATACCTACATGTAACTGTTGCTGAAATACATTGACACGAAAACGCGAAACGTTTGGCACACTAATCGCAAAGTTACATTCTAATTCTTTCTCAAATTCTTTGCGCTGCTTCTCATTCATCAAACTATAGGCGAAAAGCTTTGTTTTCTCAGCATCAAGCGCTTGCTGCCCAAAGGGTTTCATCATACCTTGATGTTTAATACTTGGTGGAAAATCTGCCGTAATAAATAAATCAGAACCACCATATTCAACCACTTTTGTTAACATGTGGAACATAAAACGGCGTGCTTCTTCCAACAATTCAGCAGTGTACATCAACTTCCCCAATATAAAATTTCAAACACCCAAGCACAGATTGTCATTATTTCTGGCGCTGTATTGGGCTTAGACATTATTGTGCATAAAAAGTGTGACTCACTCAAACATAAAATACTGAATTATCAGTATATATTTTAGTAAATATGCCATTTTTCAATTTTTATATCACAGTAAACAACAAAGGATTTTTCAAAATAAAAGCCTTAGAACAATCAATATTCTAAGGCTTTGGGCTACATCAATTCAGAGTGAGTATGCTTTTGATTGTTAAGCACTACGTTTGATTTGTGATGCACGAAGTTCATTCGCAACCTGTTGAATCAAATCAATGGTTTTGTCCCAACCTAAGCATCCATCTGTTACAGATTGACCATAAGTCATGTCACAACTAATTTTTTGATTTCCGTCCACCAAATGACTTTCCAACATCACGCCACGCACTTGAGTATGCTCACGCTCTGCTACAATTGTGCGTAATACTTCAGGTTGCTTCATTGGGTCTTTATGGCTATTGCCATGACTACAATCGATCACTAAAGCCGGTAAATCGCCTTTTACTTTACTACGAATTTTGTCTATTTCAGCCAAACTATAATTTGGACCTATATTGGAGCCACGTAAAATCAAATGTGCTTGCGGGTTACCAACGGATTCTAAAATACACGGTAAGCCAGTTTGACTCATACCTAAGAACTGGTGTGGATGCGAAGCAGATTGAATGGCATCTAGAGCAATTTGGATTGATCCATCTGTTCCGTTTTTGAAACCGATACTGTATGGCATATGACTTGAGATTTCACGATGAATTTGTGATTCGCTGGTACGTGCACCGATTGCACCCCACGCCAAAAGGTCATCAAAATAACCTGTCGCCATTGGGCTTAAAATTTCAGAGGCGATCGGCAAACCCATTTCAATAATTTGTAAGTACAACTCACGTGATTTTTCTAAGCCCAACTGCATATTAGATGATCCATCTAAACTTGGGTCATACATATAGCCTTTCCAGCCCACTGTAGTACGTGGTTTCTCAATATATGCGCGCATCACAAGAAAAATTTGATCTGAAACCTGTGCCTGTAATTGTTTTAATTTTTCAGCATATTCCAAAGCAGCAATCGGATCATGGATTGAACATGGACCTGTAATAATCATTAGACGCGGGTCTTGACCCGTCAAAATATTTTGAATCGTTGCACGATGTGCAGCAATTTGTTCTGCAGCATGAACTGATAAAGGTAATTGTTGTTTCAGTTGATGTGGCAAGCTCAAAAGCGTTTCTTTTGACTGTGTAGATTTCTGAATTTCTGAATTTTGAGTTTGTTGTAAAGCTGTATTTAGCGCATTCATTGGTTCTATTCCTTTGGACTGTACGTATAAACAGTCCGATCTTTTATCTGAGCGTTATGGGACTTTGGGACTTCAGGGCTTTAGACATAGACTGACTAAAGTAAAACCAATAACCGTTGCTAAAATATGAATTATTTACTGTAAACATGAGATTTCTCCAAAAATATTATAAAAATCAAGACATAAAAAAACCTGATCAGGGTTGCCGATCAGGTATAAACTTGGTGGGCAACCTTTTTCATGCCCGAACGCGTTCAGGCAATTATCTAAACTGCCAAAAGTAATAATATGCGTTTAAGATTAAAGGTTGCTTTAACATCTTGATTTCATCAAAAAGTATCTGTCTGAAAATTAAAATACGCTGTATTCATCGGTTTGACAATAGTTTTTTGCTATTTTGTTGTATTAAATAACTCTACTGTCAATTACTGCGACCTATTTTTAAAATTTGATGTATTGATTAATAAATAAACATTTATTAGACTGCACAACATTAGGCTGTTTAAAGCTTTTTTCCACTTATTTTTAATTCGAGTATTTGCCAATGAAGTAAGCCCTGTTTTTTTCATCATCAAATCCATTTTTTTGATGTGCAAACACATGGCTAATGACTTCGACTGCATTTTCTCAAATATTGTCTTTTTTATAGAATAAAATTAGTTATTTGTATTGCGCATCTTTGCTATCGCAAGGTGCATCTATGACTCAAACAGCTTGTACAATTTCCCAATTAAGTTTGGAATTTCCATCCAAAACACTTTTTAAAAACCTGAAATTTAACCTCAATCAACAACAACTTTCGGCATGTATTGGTCGCAATGGTTTAGGAAAGTCCTGCATCCTTAAAATCTTACATGCGCAAAATCTGAAAGATCTCCCCTATGAAGGGGAAATTTCATGGAATGTACCACATGCTTATTTATCACAATTTTCTCGACTAGAAGCTGACACGATTGCTTCTGCACTCGGTGTGGAAGATTTATATGACTCATTTCAACGTATCGAAATAGGCAATGCCAGTTTTGAAGACTTTGAGCTGACTGAAAACCAATGGCACCGTCCTGCACTATGGCAGCAACAACTTAAGCAGGCTTCACTTCCAACAGATTTAAATTTCCCAGTCGCTCAGCTGAGTGAAGGTCAAAAAACCAAATTGGCATTGTGTGCATTATTTTTAAAACCCGACCATTATTTGCTTTTGGATGAGCCAAGTAATCATTTAGATGTATCTTCACGTTTATGGCTCATCGATCGCTTAAAAAACCATCCTGCCGGTGCATTTTTTGTCAGTCATGATCGAGAGTTGCTGCAACATGTAGAGCATATCTATGCTTTAAATGAGTTTGGACTCAGTCATGTTACTGGCAACTATGAAGACTACGTTCAACAAAATGATCTGCAAAATAAAGCCTTACAGCGTAATGTTTTACAGCATCAGCGTGAGTTAAAACAACTCAAATCACAGCAACACAAAACACAGATGAACGCGCAAAAACGAGAACAACAGGGTCATGCACTACGCAAGTCAGGCTCCCAAGCCAAAGTATTACTCGATTTTAAAAAAGAACAAGCCGGTCAAAGCCTCGCGACAGTTCAAACGCAACAGCAGAAGCAATTGGAAGAAAAGAGATCTCAACTGATTCAGTCACAGCAACTACTTGAACATGTCAAAGAGCAGAAATTCGTTTTTCAACATCACGCTGAAAAAACAGGAGAAATTTTAAGAGTTAAACATTTTCATCGCAAAACATCTCAGCACCTTCCTTTCGATTTGGCCTTACAGGCAGGTGAAAAAATTCATTTAAAAGGAAAAAATGGTATTGGTAAATCTACATTTCTAAAATATCTGAGTCAGATCACATCACAGTCTAGCCATGAATTATTTTTGTCTGTGCATACCCTGTATTTAGACCAAAACTTGAGTGATTTATCACCTGAACTGAGTGTTTTGGACAATCTAGCAAAGTTTAATCGTGATGTTTCCTCAACGGAATGGCGTAATCAACTCGGTCAACTTAGAATCCGCGGTCAAAAAGCGGAACTACCATTTCACTGTTTAAGTGGTGGTGAACGTTTAAAAGCGACCTTGTTGGGCTTAAATTATTTAACATCGAATATTGAGCTTTTATTGTTAGATGAACCTGAAAACCACTTAGATATAGAGTCTAGAGCGTTATTGGCTCAAGCCATTCAGCATTATACAGGTGCGGTGATCCTCGTTTCACATGATGCATATTTTGTAGAATCTTGTGTCATTCAGAGTAGCGTGCAATTAGTTGAATAACTCTTGCTCACTAGATATATCTAAAAAAGCCAAAGTAGATGAACGCTACTTTGGCGAATTTAATGCTTTAGAAATCATCCATTGGAAGCATTAAGGGCAATATTGCTAAACAATACTGTATTTTAACACCCGATTTTCTTCATGATTTTTTGTTTAAGACGCTGCTGAAGTGATGCTGAGCGTTCCTTGAGCTCGGCTCTCCAGTCATTCGGCACTGAGCATTTCGCGAGGCGAACCCAAACGCTGGCAAACTGTTTTATAAAACTGGCTTCGTTATAGTGAATACCATATTCTTCACAAAGTGCTTTAATTTTAGGTGCAGCTTCTGCATAGCGGTTTGCAGGCATATCTGGAAATAAATGGTGTTCAATTTGGTGACTCAAATTACCACTGAGTATATGCAACCATTGTGTTCCACTAAAATTACTTGAGCCACGAATTTGACGGAGATACCACTCTGCTCGAGTTTCATTTTCGGTATTATCCATCTCAAAGTTTTCCGCATCTTCTGTAAAATGGCCATTAAAGATGACAGCGGAAGCCCATAAGCTACGAATCACGTTGGCTACAGCATTTCCTGCAAATACCGGAATCGCATTGGGACCTGCAATAAGCGGGAAAAACACATAATCTTTAATCACTTGGCGCTTAATTTTCTGACGTACATCGGCCGCTTCATGCCATACATCTTTCCAAGTTTTGGTTTTATACGCAATAACATCTTCTAAATGTAAACGTTGAATGCCGACATACCACTCAAAGAAAACCATGAGTTGGGCAGCCAGTGGGATATTAAAAAGAAAACGTGGCTCCCACTTTTGCGATTCACTCACACGAATTAAACCATAGCCGACATCATGGTCCATACCGACAATATTGGTATAGGTGTGATGCACATAGTTATGGGTATATTTCCAGTCTTGGCCCGTGGCAATGGTATCCCAATCATAATTAGCACCATTTAAACTCGGGTCATTTAACCAATCAAACTGACCATGCATCACATTGTGTCCGAGTTCCATGTTCTCTACGATTTTAGAAATACCCAATAGGCCTGTGCCGAGTAACCACACTGGTGGAATCCAGCCTGCAAACATCAACATGCCACGAGATGCGATCTCGCTATAACGGACAAAATTGCGAATTTTATAAATATACGCTACATCTTTTTCACCCACACTCTGGATGATTTCACGGCGAATTTGCTCAACTTTTTCGCCAAATTCAGCAGTTTGTTCGGGTGATAAATAACGTGACTTACTATTCGGACTAATATATATCGATTGATTCATGATGACGCCCCTGATTTGTTTTTATGCGGCTTGGGTTAGAGTTGAATGCGTACGGGTGAAATTGCCTGAGAGACACATAACTTGATTTGTGTGTTATTCGCATGATCAATTTCGCCAGTGAGTAAGTTTTTCACTGAACCCTGTAATTTGGTACACGAACAGGTATTACAAATACCCATCCGACAGCCATGCGCAGGTTTTAAACCGGCTTTTTCAGCACTTTCAAGTAAGTTACCTTCTGCTAAAAAATCTTGCTGGGCTAAACTAAAAGTGACAGGTTGAGCAGGTACTGAATCATCAGCAATCATTTGAAAATATTCAGTGTATAAATAATCTGAAAGCTTGAACTCACGATACAGTTGCTCAATGCTTTGCATCATTGGCGCTGCACCACAGGCATAGCAATCTCGCTGCTTAAAATCAGGGACCATGTGATTTAGCACCTCTGGTGTGATATGCAATTTGGTTTTCAGCGTATTAATCCCATGTAAATGTGCATGGTTAGATTGCTTCGCCAGTTGAATCAATTCATCCAAATAAGCATCATCTCGATTGAAATAAATCAGGTCAACCGTACGCCCAAGCTGAATTGCTTGTTTAAACAAAGCCATGATTGAGGTAATGCCACTACCAGAAGCAAGCAGCAAAATTGGTCGATCCGAATTTAGCTTTAAGCCAAACTCACCTTGCGGTTGCGATAATTCAACAACCTCACCTGTTTTTAATTGCGTCAGGCAATTGGACACTTTGCCTTGCTGTTTAACTGCAATCACCACATGACCAGATGTATTGATTTCGACGATGCTATAGCTACGTTGATGACGTACACCATCCTTTACAACTGTCACCAGAACACATTGGCCTGGTCGATAGTTTGCTACTTTAAAGTTGTGATTCGCTAAAAAACTCAGTTCATAAAACCCGATTCCCACACAACGTGATTTAACCAATTGTGCTTTTACACGTTTGTAGGACCAAATTGCATCAAATTTTTCTGCAATAAAATCAATAAAATCTTCCCGAATCCACTCAGGCTTGTAACTTGTAGTTGTCATTTTTTGCCTCGGATAATGCATTAATATACATTTGTTTTTAAATTATGCTTACCTTATGTTTAGTGCTAATTTCCCACCATGTGAATTCGGGACAAAATCTATCATTTGGCATTTTTTATCATTTTATGTCTAACAATCTGTCACTTTTTGCAAATCCTAATTTGAAGTTTTGATTTGTTATAACGACACAAAAAAAAACTAGGCCAAAGCCTAGTTTTAAAACAGTGAAAATTAACGCATTAATATTTACATCAATGCTTAATCTTCAAAATGTACAACAGAGCGAATTGATTTACCTTCATGCATTAAATCAAAAGCTTCATTGATTTTATCTAGCCCCATGGTGTGGGTCACGAATGGTTCAAGTTTGATCTCACCTGACATGGCCTCTTCTACCATACCCGGTAATTGTGAACGACCTTTAACACCACCAAAAGCAGTGCCTTTCCAACTACGACCTGTAACCAATTGGAATGGACGGGTTGAAATTTCTTGACCTGCACCTGCCACACCAATAATCACAGATTGACCCCAACCACGGTGAGCACATTCCAAAGCAGAGCGCATCACATTGGTATTGCCAATACATTCAAATGAATGGTCGACGCCCCAACCCGTCATTTCTACAATCACTTCTTGAACTGGACGATCATAATCTTTTGGATTAACAAAATCTGTAGCGCCAAATTCTTCAGCCAGTTTGAATTTGTCAGGATTGGTATCTACCGCAATGATACGACCTGCTTTGGCTTTTTTAGCACCTTGTACCACAGCCAAACCAATCCCACCTAAACCAAAGACTGCAACTGAGTCACCTTCCTGAACTTTAGCGGTGTTTTTAACTGCACCTAAACCAGTAGTTACGCCGCAACCCAACAAACATACATGTTCATGGTTCGCTTCAGGGTTAATTTTTGCCAAAGACACTTCTGCAACCACAGTATATTCAGAGAATGTTGAACAGCCCATATAGTGATAAATCGGCTGACCATTATACGAAAAACGTGTTGTACCATCTGGCATTAAACCTTTCCCTTGTGTTGCTCGAACAGATACACAAAGATTCGTTTTACCCGATTTACAGAATAAACATTCACCACATTCTGCAGTATAAAGCGGAATAACATGATCACCCGGTTGCACTGAAGTCACACCTTCACCGACTTCAACCACAACACCTGCACCTTCATGCCCTAAAATAGCTGGAAATACACCTTCAGGATCATCACCTGACAATGTAAATGCATCTGTATGACACACACCTGTATGGCTAATTTTGACTAAAACCTCACCTGCTTTCGGTGGTGCCACATCAATTTCTACAATTTCTAAAGGCTGACCCGGTCCAAAAGCAACGGCTGCACGTGATTTCATGTCTAAAAACATCCTGTATGGCTTATATTAACAGATGAGTTACAGTAACCTCTTTTTAAGCCTAAATACAACCTTAAAACATGATGTTATGATGAATTTTTCAAGGAATGATTAATGCTATTCGAATGATACAATTACGTGAAATAAGTTGTACTGTCGGTTTAACTGTTTCGATCAGCCTATTAACTGGATGCAGCTTACCTAGCAATCAGTCAAAAAAAGATGTCCCTATACAATCACATGCAGAAAAATGGATTACGTCTGCTACGGATTTTGAAAAATTAAAACAAAAACAAACGGCTTATTTAGCCTTAGATGATGCTTTCTTAAGCATTGCTTCTCGCCTACATTTAATTCGAAATGCAAAATACACCATCGATTTGCAATATTACATTTGGGGAAATGATGCTATTGGGCATCTGATGTTTCGAGAATTACTGCATGCCGCTGACCGTGGGGTAAAAGTAAGGCTATTAATTGATGATCAAAACGGGACGAAACTCGATCCGACCTTACAATCCTTTTCAGCTCATCCCAATATTTCAATCAAACTGTTTAATCCCTATAAATTCAGAAATTTACGTGTCATTGATTATGCATTTCGCTTAAAGCATATTAACCATCGTATGCATAATAAATTAATTGTTGCCGATGGTTTTATGGGCGTAACTGGCGGTCGTAACATCAGTAATGAATATTTTGATGCCAGTGAAAGTTTTCAATTTACAGATTTGGACATCCTTTTCTATGGCGAAGCCATTCAACAAGCCAATCAGGTGTTTTTGAACTTTTGGAATGATGATTTAAGTTATTCTGTCCAGCAATGGATTGGTGCAGGTACAAAAGAAGAATTAAATCAATTAAGACAAACATACCAAGAAAATTCTACAACGTTGACTAAAGATCAGCAGCGCATTAACTATGCACAACAACAACTGGCGGCTCAGCTTAAACTTAGACCGGTGAACTGGGCTGAAGCTCATTTTATTGCAGATAGTCCGAATAAAATACGTGGTGAAGCCAAAGAACAAGAATTGATTTATAACCAATTTTCTACTTTGATGGGACAGCCCAAAGAACGCATGGAATTGGTTTCAGCTTATTTTGTTCCTACGCAACAAGGTACTGACTTTCTGACGGGTCTTGCAGGTAAAAATGTAGAAGTCCGTGTGTTAACCAATTCATTTTTAGCCAATGACGTCGCTGTCGTTTATGCGTTTTATCAGAAATATCGCAAAGACTTACTCGAAAATGGCGTGAAATTATATGAATTTAAACCCTATATAGAACGCTCTAAACGCACATGGTATGAAGTCATGACTGGAAATATCATCCCTGCGAAAGGCAAAAATGCCTCTAGTTTGCATGCAAAATTTTTCGATATCGACGGAATGGTGTTTATTGGATCATTTAACTTTGATCCACGTTCCGCAAATTTAAATTCGGAAGTTGGCCTTGTCGTGAAATCTGATCGATTACAAAATGATATTTCTGCCGCATTAAACGAATATTTACCGCAAATTGCGTATGAATTAAAACTAGATAAAAATGGCGAAATCATTTGGTTAGAGCATCAAAAAAATGGAAAAACCAAAACCTATACCCATGAACCTGAAACAACTCGATTCCAACGATTTAGTATAAAAGCAGTGTCATACCTCCCGATTGAATGGATGATGTAATGACAACGTACTGCTAAATGATTGAATTGCCCTCGTCGAGGCTATTTATTGAAATAATCTGATAAGTTCGATCAAGTCAAAAACGGTCTTAGTCAGTCTCGTTCATATGAGTGCTGGCTTTTGAAAAGAACCAAACCATTGACTTCACCCAGACATTCCACTTGGCCATAATTGGCTGCTTTCAGCGCATCTAAATGCTCCTTAACAGACATATACAACTCATGATTTTGCTGAGCATTTGGTGCATATAGATGATCACACACAATATACACGCCTTGTGTATTTAACAACGTTTTTACAGTCCGATGAAACTCTGCTGCATACGCCTTATGCCTCAACTCATGTAAAGCTTGATGAATAACAATCACATCAAAGGTGCTTTTCTCATTGAAATGAAGAGGTTCTTCCCAATTAGATTGTTTGAAATCCCCTGTTGTAAAATTACATTTTAAGCGTTGCGATGCACTTAGTTTTCCTTTTGCCAAGTCATGCATAGCTTCGGAAAAATCAAATGCTGTGTAATCTATATTTGGACAATGATTGATTAAAAACTCAGCCAAATAGCCTGGGCCTGAACCGAGTTCAAGCACGTGCACATTCGTGTTGAAAGCCAAAATAGAGTCGACATACATTTGAAAGATGTCATAACGCCACGGACGTTTAAGATTGACTTCAGCAGCCCATTGTTTAGCTTGGATTGGATCTTTTAAGTCTATGGGGCTTGGTACATCGTTTGTGTGTATATTATTTTCGCAATTCATTTTTCTTAGACTTAATTTAGATAGATTGAATGCTATTTATACATAAAATATCTCAATAAAAGCAAAGGTTTTACTCAAACTTGATGATGCTTTAACATCCACCTCTTATTTTGTTTTATCTCCTCCTAAAGTTTTCTAATGCAATTTTTTGATTTAAGCCGCCAATTTAATTTAAGTGATATTTTAACGCCTTTTACGACACTTCCTGAACTTGGTCATCAAGAATGGTTTTTGTCGAAAGTTCGGGTTGAGCATGACTGCTTATCTGACAATGACATGATTGAAGGCCAAGCTGTGCTTAAATCTAATCACAATATCCAAATTGAGTTGGAATGGTTAATCCAAGATACAGGTCATGGATTACAGCTTTTATTTAAAGGCATTGAAACTGCAGCTAGCGAAGAAACTTTGGTGATCGTGAAAGGCGCACAAATTTTAAATGATGCAAACAAAAAAGTTTCATCTCAGACACTGAGTTTATGGATCGATGGTACTTTACTACCTATGCTGCCGAATATTCGCAAAGAAATTAAAGCGCGTTTAAACCTTTGGGATTATGTTGAATATGATGGCTAATGCCTCGCCTGAAAAACTGTTTGGCCTTAAAAAAGGTAATCAATCACAGACCTGAAATCTGCATCATTTTTTAGTTAAGCTGTATCTTGCAATTTCAGCTCATTCAGACACTGCTGCAAAACATCAAATACTTTTTTGTCGATGCACTGCGCGACATTAAAACGCATGTATTGCCCTGCGTTCTGTGCTGAGCTGAATGAATTGCCTGGTGCAAGAATGATACCTTGCGTCAAACAGCTTTTTGATAGCTGTGCTGCATCAATATTTGCAGGTAATTGACACCATAAAAAAATGCCAGCTTTGGGCATAACGACTGGATGAATGTCTAGAGCTGCAAGTTTCTTTACGGCATCCATCATATGTTTTTGTAGCTGTTTTTTGACCCATTCAATATGCCTTATATAACTACTGTCCATAAGGGCTTGATAAATAATCTCTGCATTTAAATGACTGGTATTAAAATGAGTTGCAATATTCAAATCAATCAGCTGATCAATTATTGATTCGTGAGCAATGATATAACCACAGCGCACCGCAGCAGAAAGCGTTTTGGTAAAACTGCCAATTTGAATTACCTGCTTTAAACCCAATAAAGTTAAATAACGTGGCGCATGTAGATACTCAAATTCGGCAAAAATATCATCTTCAACGATGATTAACCCACTTTGCTCTGCCAATTTAGCAATTTCAAATGCCGTTTGCATAGAAAGTGCTGCACCAGTTGGGTTGTGTATGCCTGAGTTGGTTAAATAGATTTTGGGCTGAAACTGCAGCACTTGCTTAAATACTTCTACATCTGGACCATTTTTGCCATACGGTAATGTAATGCAATTCAGCCCATGTGCCTTAATCAGTGCCCTAAAATTAAAGTAACATGGATCATCGATCAGAACCGTATCACCAGTTTTAAGTAAATGCCGAAAAATCAGATCAATAGAATGTGTTGCAGAATCACTAATGAAAATCTGCTTCAAATTAAGCATTACATCATAAACCTCACCTTTACGAGCAATATAGCGGCGTAAATTTGTATGACCGTGTGGCGCCGAATAATCTATTAAGAAACTGCTATCAGATTTAGCAGCCGTTTTTAAGGCTTTACGTAAAGTCTGCTCTGGCATCCATTCTTTTGGCAGCCAGCCGCAACCGGGAATCAGCATACCTTCATGAGCATCTAGCGATTGGCGTGAAATCCACAACGGATCGACCTCTCGGTTATATTCAATAGCATGCTCACTTAATAAAACATTTGCAGTAGAACGTTTGCAGACATAATAGCCAGCTCCAATTCTTGACTCCAATACACCGCTACTGACCAACCGTGCATAGGCTTCTACAACAGTTGAAACCGAACAGCCCAACTGTTGGGAAAATTGACGTACCGAAGGAATGCGGCAGCCTTCAGAAAGCTGTTTCTGATCGATCAGTGTTTGGACTTGCTGCATGACCCATTCGATTTTTGTCATCTTTTCATTTCCTTATTCATGCAGTTTTAGTGAAATATTACGACACACTTTGAACTTATTAACTGACAGTTCAGTCTATTAATCGTTCTAAATCTTGGCTTTACAGCTTATTCAAAGATGGCTATAGATGCAAATTGTATGGGTATTTTATCCATAACAGTTCTTTTTAATTGTATTTGACTGTATCTATTTCAGTCATACAGTACGGTATAAATTTTATTACATATCTTTAGACCAAAAATATGGAATGAACATGCAATTTGACCTCAAAGAAGTTCATCAGGGCTGGCTCAACGGTTTTATTGGCGTTGTTATTTTTGCAGGTTCTATGCCTGCAACCCGTGTTGCCGTTCAAGGCTTTAGCCCCGAATTTCTGACAGGCGCTCGCGCCTGTATTGCAGCTATTTTAGCATTGATACTTTTATTCGTTTTAAAGCAGCCTAAGCCATCTATGCTGCAAATTAAATCCTTATGTATTGTTTCAACAGGTGTTGTCATTGGTTTTCCATTATTTACGGCACTGGCTTTACAAACAGAAACTGCGGCTCACTCTTTAATTTTTGTAGCTTTACTACCATTGGCCACGGCTTTTTTTGCAGTGCTACGTGCCAAAGAAATCCCTAAAAATGCCTTTTGGCTGTTTGCAGGTGCAGGCAGTGCTTTAGTCATCTTTTTCATGCTACATCAATCTGGTGTTAAAGGAATTTCTCTCGGTGACATCTATATGATTATTGCTGTTCTGCTCTGCGGATTGGGCTATGCCGAAGGTGGCGTACTGTCTAGAGCTTTAGGTGGATGGCAGGTCATTTGCTGGGCTTTAATCATTGCTTTGCCACTGATGCTGCCACTCTGCTGGCTCTATTTCCCAAACGATTTTCAACATATTCCTCTCAGCGCATATATTGGCTTAGCGTATGTGTCATTGTTCAGCATGTTAATCGGCTTCTTTTTTTGGTACAAAGGCTTAGCTTTGGGTGGAATTGCCAAAGTCGGTCAAATCCAGCTAGTACAGCCCTTTATTGGCCTTATGCTGTGCGCCGTATTATTAAATGAACAGATTAGCCTACTGATGATTGCGGTATCTTTAGCTGTAGTGAGCTGTGTTGTTCTAGCTAAAAAGTACGCTTAAATATTTTTTAAATTGCCTAATTTTAAAGCAAATACAGTGGCATGAATGACCAGTTTATTGCCATTGTTTAGCACAAAAATAGTGAAAAACTCTGATAGAGTGATATGCATAGACAATAATAAAAAAGGCAAAATCATGAATCATCAGAATTGGACTCAAATTCGTAAAGTCGTTGCAAATGCCCAACGTGCGTCTATGCATTGCTCGATTGCTACGGTTGATCAAAATTACCAACCAACAATCACCCCAATTGGCACTTTATTTTTACATGAATCAACCTTTTCAGGTTTCTTCTTTGATACTTATTCAGCGTCACTGCGGGATAATTTAACAATGAATCCAAAAGCCTGCATACAAGCGATAAATAGCAGCAAAGCCTTTTGGCTAAAATCATTAATCAATGGTCAATTTCAAGAATATCCAGGGATACGCCTATATGCTGAAATTGGTGAGTTACGGCCAGCAAGTGAAACAGAATTCGCTTTGGTTCAACAAAGAATTAAGGCATTAAAATGGACTAAAGGTAGCCGCCTAATTTGGAATAATTTTCATCAAGTGCGTGATTTTTCTGTACATGACTTCAAATGGGTACAATATCCTGCAATGATGCCTAAATCATCTTTCTAAGGAAAGCAACCATTGATAAAAGATTACACCAAAGCTTTCTTATAGTAAGTCAATTTCTTTAAATAATTTACTATACGCTTCGGCTTTTTTTTCCAATGCTAGTGGATAAGCTCTAGATGATGACGGCATACGGTATAAAGTCAAATCTCTGCCTGCAAATTCGGTACGAACAGCATGCCCAATGCGTGGTTTTTCAGTATTTTCTGGCATCGAGAGCATCAACGTATCAGTCGCCTTGTCTCCCGTCGTCATAATACTGCGGCAATTCGGCATCTGCGTGAGTAACTTCGCAATATCGGTTGGCTGATAAATCTGTAAAAACTTGTCTGATGCATTACCTTTCAAACGAATCACTTGATAGGCAGTATCAAAAATGCCTATACCTTTTTCATTTAAAAAATCTCGAATGAGCTGTTCTTTAAAAGTCTTGCTCTCTAGATTGAGAAAATGATTTTTATCCTGAAAAAAACATAGGCCAAAGATTTTCCACATGTCATTTTGAAAATTTGGATAATAAAAATCCATCTTCCAGCGGGTTTTTGGAGGTGGAAAACTCCCTAACATCAAGAGTTTCCCATTTGATGGCAAAAATGGCGCTAAAGGATGTGTTTCGATTTGCGGATTCACGCCTGAAATATCTTTGCTCATGTAAATTTAACTTCGCCCAGTGGTTGAATCATAAAATGTCTATGAAAATTGTTCAGTGATTTGTTTTGCTATTTTTTCAGCCCATAACTGATAAATTTCTTTGCTCGGGTGAAAGCCGTCTTTTGCCATTTGTAAATTTTTTTCACGATATTCTTGTAAATCGTATTCAATTAGCCTCGTATTAGGCTTTGTTTTAATAAAATTTTTTAACAGCGCATTCATCTTCTGAGAATATTGTCCAAACAGCCATGACAATGGAAACGGTAAAGCTGGAAACTCATCCATTGGTGGCACACCTGAAATGATCAATAGCTGTGGTTGAAACTTTTCCTCGACAGTTTGATATAAACGCTGCTGGAGCTTCAACCACTGGTCTGGTTGTTTTAATGCTGTGACATCATTGACACCAACAGAGCTGATCACGACATCAAAGTTCTGCGTTGTGACATTATCCAAAGCATTGATGATTTGCTGGCTGTTAAGCCCCGTTGTGGCTTCAAGGCAAAAGTGAACTTGATAATCAGGCGATAAAATTTTAAGCAATTGTCCCAATAGCGCATCTGACTGATGCTCGACGCCGACACCTGCTGCTGCTGAATCACCTAGTATTAATAGCGATAATGGTCGATTACCCTGACCACTCATCCCACAACGTTCTCCCATCGGTTCTGCTAAACGTGGGGTATTTTTTTTCACACGGTAACCTTGGATCAGTAACGCAGGTAACAGCAGCAGTGTTGATACTTTGACTAGCATAATATTTGGGTAATGATTTAAAGCTTATCGTCTTCATTATTTTAAATAGTTTAAGAAACAAAGCATTGACTCTATTGTTATTTTTCTACATTTTCTTTTATTAAAAGCATCATTCTGGGGCATATTGCTAGTTTTTTATATTAATAATGATTATCATTTATTGGTTTTCATCCTACCTATTTTATTATTTCAATGAAAGAACTTTCCCCACTTTTTTTAGCTTGCTCAATTAGCTTTGCTGTTACTTCTGCTTTTGCCCAAACTCAAAATTCACCCGCTTTAACCGATACAATAGAAAAAAAACATTTTCCCTATGCTGCTGCATGTGAAGATGTCAAAGCGCAAAGCCAAATATTATTAAACCTACAACATCAGTTAAATCAAAATCCAAAACAACATGCTCAAATTATTGAAGATTTTTGGAAGCGTGTAGAGCTTATAGGTACACCAATCATTGAAAACTATGATGAAAAACATGACCGTATAATTTTTTTATGGAAAGGTGCGCAGCATAATGTACGCCTTATTGGTGGCCCGAGTAATGACCATGAATGGTTAACACGCCTACCAAATACCGATATTTGGTTTAAAGAATCGATTATTGATCATCGTTATATTGGCAGTTATAGCTTTGCTGTCGACTTACCGAACTTAGAAGGTTATCTGTCAAATTATTGTCCGCATCTGAATCCTAAACTTAAAGAATCAAGAACGCAGCGTCGTGCTGTGATACAAGTGCAACGGATTGATCCTTTCAACAAAAACACTTATCTCGCAAGTAATGATACATCAGGCTTGCGTAATGAAAATTTAGTGGCGCTTAAAGATGCCCCGCCTTTTATTGATCCAAAACAATATCCAAATGTGAAACAGCCCAAATTACTAGAGTTTGTTCTAGATAGCAAAATTTTGAATAACTCACGTAAAATCCTAATTTACCAATCTAAAGCCAAGAAAAACCAAAGCTATATCACTGCTATATTTTTTGATGGTCAGCAATATAACGAGTTGCTTAATGTTCCAAAGGCATTAGATATATTAGTTGAGCAAGGTCAGTTACCGCCAATTCAAGCCATTTTTGTTTCTCCACCGAATGATCAGGAACGACCGAAAGAATTAACACCCAATGCTAAATTTTCAGCATTTTTTAGTGATGAACTGATGCCTTGGATTCAAAAAAATGCACCGGCAAAAGTCGATTCGAAAAAAACGGTATTACTCGGCTCAAGCCTAGGCGGTTTAAGTTCAGCTTATTTAGCCTTAGAAAATCCAAATCAAATTAGTCACGTCGTACCGTTATCTGGATCATTTTGGTGGCAAAATGAAGCGACAGACCTCCCAAATGGCATGAGTAAAATCATTCGTGATAAAACCTCACAACCTAAACAGCATTGGTTTATTACTGCCAATAGTTATGAAAGCTCACGAAATAATAATGAACTGAGTATTTTAGAGACTTCGCCTATTGTTGCAGCCGACTTAAAAAATAAAGGTCATGATGTGCATTATCAATCGTATATCGGCGGACATTCCTACGCGGTATGGCAAGTTGCCTTGCAAGATGCACTCAAACATTTTTTTGCGCAAAAGTAGTTTATAAACGTTTAGATCATAAAAAAGCCCTCAATTGAGGGCTTTTTTTGAAGATTGTATTTAATTAATTCCAGCGGTTTATGCGTTTAAAGGTTCCAAAATCATTGAAACGTACACCAACTTCACGCATGACTTGGTGTGCCGTTTTTGCAGTTAGGTGACGAATATAAAACGGCTCTTTGACCACAAAATGGTGAATGGCATGGGTCGAACCGAAGTTAAAGCAAAACAATTGCATTGGGAACAACCACCACGGATTTAACACCTGAGTTTGTTTAATGACATCACGTGGGTCAATATCACCATAATAATGCATATTTGAGCTGATAAATTGTAAGCAGAAAGAGCGTATAAAGTTCGGAATAATCCAAACCACGGCTAGAAAATTAATCGTTGGAATTAACTTCACTAAATTAACTGACCAACTAATACTTTGTCCTAACATTGGACCAATACCATTCACCACATGATAAATGACAAAAACATACCAAATGCCGTAATAAACAAAACTTAAAGGAAAAAATCCAGTCAGTTGAGAGATCAATGCAGTTTTACGTTCTTTTTCAGGTTGTTTTTCAATGAATTTCCCAATCATTTTAAACATTTGAAATGGGCGCAAATACACCGTCATCAATTGATCGCTAATGACCAATAGACGACGCAATCCCCACGGCATGCCATTACTGATGCCCCGTTCTTCCAAATCGTATTCGGAACCTGAATACTTGTGATGATTGAGGTGCAAACGACGACGTGCCCAAGGACTAATGGTATTGGGACGTGCTAACCAAACCAAAGCCAACATGAGATGGTGAGCCCATGGCGTCTTTTTAAAATACATATAATGAATCAGGTCATGTTCTAATTCATGTGTCAGTGAAGCAAACATCGCCACCAAAATCACACAAGCCCATGCCGGTAAAATGCCAACAGCAAACGCCCAAGCTGAACCCAACATTCCCAGTAGCGCAAAAATAAGGATGGCTGCGCCTATAAAGTTTTGATGTTTTAAAATGGGATATTGCTGACGTAAGTCTTCACCAGCTTTCGTTACGACAGTTCTGACTTTGTTAATTCGCTGTTGATCTGTCATATCGGAAGACATAGACATAGTACAAACCTAAAAATTAATGAACAGTTGTACATTAAAGCAAATTAAAAAAAAGGAAATCGCTATTTTGAGAACAAATCATCGTCTGTTCAAATATTCAACATTTTATTTATTTTCAATATCTTATTTATAAATAATCTGAGTAATTACTCCAATTTTTCTTTGCAAAATCGGCTGCTTTTAATGTCTTTTGATCACAGGTTTTATGTATTCCTTTTTAACCTACAGAGGAAGGTGAAGATCATTTGAGAATAAAAAAGCCCCAAAATTGGAGCTTTATTATTGAATAAAGGTTTAACCCAATTTATTCACAATTTTCAACGGCAATACTTTCATTGCAAGACCTAAAGGCAACCAGGGCCATTGTGGTACATAAGCTTTAACCGGTGCTTTCTCAATGGCTTTTGCTAAAAGATGTGAACCAGTTTTTTCATCGACTTCAAATGGCAGTTTTTTCGCACCTTCATTGATCTCTGTACGAATATAACCAGGGAAAATAGTCGTCACTTTAATTGGGGTATCAATCAGTTCTGCACGAATACCTTCAGCTAGAGCAGCAACACCTGCTTTACTCGCACCATAAGCCGTTAAATGTTTAGGCATGCCGCGCATAGCACTCATCGAAGAAATCACCACCAAATGCCCTGCATTTTGGCTACGGAAAATTTCAACCGCAGCTTCACATTGCGCTAATGCAGAGATAAAGTTAGTTTCAACTGTGGCACGGTTAATTTCAAAATTGCCTTTACCAATACGACGACCTTCACCGATACCTGCGTTGACAATAACACGGTCAATACTGCCAAAATCTGCTTTAAAGGCACGGAACACTTCAAACACTTGATCGTAATTTGTGACATCGAGGGTTTTCGCAATCACTTTGATGCCATATTGGCTTTCCAGTTCATTTTTTAGCGTTTCTAGACGCTCTAAACGACGTGCACAAATGGCTAAGTTGTAGCCTTTTTGTGCAAACTCGCGTGCCATTCCTGCACCAATCCCTGAGCTTGCACCTGTAATTAAAATTGTTTTAGCCATGATAATTCCTTTGTTTATCTTAGATCCAAGTTAATAAATTTGGATCAACTGCTTTTATAAAATGGTGTTCATTTAAACTGAGTAATTGCGGTTCATTTCCAACCAAACGCAGTGTTGTCATACTGGTATTGGCAATGGCCCAATTAAGTGCAAATGTTTTTTCAGGACTCAGCCCTAAAATTTTACCGACTGCAACGGAGATCACTCCACCTGAACTAAACACAACGGCATAACGCGGTTTGGTTTCAGCCAGTTGAGTGCATAACTTTTCTAGCGCTGTTTCGACTCGACTTTTAAAATGTGGCCAAGATTCATCATATTCATGATGAAATTCTCCGCCTGTCCAACGTTCAATAGCGCCTTCAAAAATTTTAGATAAATAAGCACGCGGGTTTTCATGCTTAGATACATCTTCTTTTAATAAATGCGGCTGGTTAAATCGAGGTTCATACTGAGCAAAAACTTGCTGATGATTAAATTCATTCCATGCGTTATCTGTATCAACTTGTGCTTCTGGAAAGCATTCAGCCAATGCAAGATTGGCTGTTTGTTGATGACGTTGCATGGAGCCCGCAACCACATAAGGACTTTCTTTTAAAATACGGTCGAAATACTGTCCCAGCACCTTAGCCTGTAGCTCACCATTGGGAGAAAGCTTGTCATAGCTTTCTGCACCAAAAGAAGCCTGACCGTGCCGAATTAAATATATCGTGGTCATTTCCCTAAAATATCCTTCATTTTTTCAATATATTTTTGTGCCACTTCATTGGCTTCAAGTTTTTGCAAACCGATAAGTTTTAAGGCACGAATATGTAAAGCATGAATCACAATCCAAAAATCTTTAAATGCTGGATTATTGGTTTGCTTGTGGTAAAAGCGGTAATAAATTTGCTGTGCGATTACCGCTAAACGGAAAATGCCGAACACTTCATAAAAGGTCCAGTTGTCTGTTTGTAGACCAGTTTTATCCAAATAATATTCAACGACTTCTTTACGGCTAAACATGCCTTTCAAGTTGGTCGGCTGACGGCGTGTGGCTTTAAAAATTGCGTTATCGCCACTTTCAACCCAATACGCCAAAGCTGAGCCTAAGTCCATCAGTGGATCACCTAATGTTGCCATTTCCCAATCCAATACACCAATCACTTGGGTAGGATCATTTGGATCTAAAATCACGTTATCAAAACGCCAATCGTTATGAATTACACAGGTTTTAGAGTCAGCAGGAATATTGTCTTTGAGCCAATTACGGACATATTTAAAAGAAGGAACATTTAAGGTTTTGGCTTTTTCATAGCGTGCGTCCCAACCTTCCACTTGACGACGACAGTATCCGTCGCCCTTGCCTATTTTTTCTAGAGCTGTGCCTTCATAAGGCACTTGATGCAGTTCAATTAACTTGTCGATGACGTTGGTACACAACGCTCGAACTTGAGTTTCATCAAAATTGATTTCTTTGGGTAAGTTTGCACGTGGAATGATGCCTTCTACGCGCTTCATCACGTAGAAATCACAGCCAATCACTGATTCGTCCTGACATAGTGCCACCATTTCAGGGAGCACAGGATAAAATTCAGATAATGCTTTCTGTACGTTATATTCACGTGCCATATCATGTGCAGACTTGGCTTTGGTGCCTTTCGGTGGACGACGTAAGATTAAATCAGCATTGTCGTATTTTAAGCGATAAGTCCAATTTGATGCACCGCCTGAATATTGAGTGACTTCTACAGGCCCTTCTATTTCAACGCCATGTTCAATCAACCAATTGCCTACAGCACGTACATCCAGTTCTTCACCCTCACGAACTGAACCGCCTACATCGATCACTGACATGCTTTTCTTCCTAAACTTGAATCTATCATGATGATAAAAATATAATTTTCTATAGTTTTATAGCATGGACAACTCCGGGTTGCCATGCCAAATATGTGGCTACAACTTGTTTATTTTTTACGACGGCTGCTGTAACCGCGCTTTGCCAATTCTAATTTAGCAATCATACCTTTATGCACTTCATCAGGGCCATCAGCTAGACGCAGTGAACGTGCTTGCGCAAAGAAGCCTGTGAGTGGTGTATCTCGAGAAACCCCAGCACCACCGTGGATTTGAATCGCCATATCAACAACTTTTTCTAAGACACTCGGCGCGACCACTTTAATGGCAGAAATCTCGGTTAATGCAGCCATATTCCCAAGAGTATCCATTTTATATGCTGCATAGAGGGTCAGTAAACGTGCTTGATCGATCGCAACACGTGCTTCTGCAACACGCTCTAAATTGCCACCGAGTTTTAAAATTTCTTTACCAAAAGCAGTACGGCTCATACCACGGTCAATCATCAGTTCTAGCGATTTTTCAGCTGCACCAATACACCGCATACAGTGATGAATACGGCCTGGGCCTAAGCGACCTTGTGCAATTTCAAAACCTTGACCAGCGCCGCCAATAAAGTTTGCAACAGGAACACGTACATTTGTGAAGCTAATTTCTCCATGTCCATGAGGTGCATCATAATCACCAAAGACTGGAAGCATACGTTCGATTTTCACTCCAGCAGTTTCAACTGGTACTAAAACCATAGAATGCTGATGATGACGGTCTTTGCTTTCATCTGGTGTATGTGCCATAAAAATAATGATTTTGGCATTTGGATCACCTAAACCTGAAGACCACCATTTACGGCCATTCAACACAATTTCGTCGCCTTCAACGACAGCTGTTGCTTCCATATTGGTGGCATCACTTGAAGCAACAGCAGGTTCTGTCATGCAAAACACCGAACGGATTTTGCCTTCTAGTAATGGTGTTAACCACTGCTGCTTTTGTTGTTCCGTACCATAGCGCCAAATCACTTCCATATTGCCGCTGTCTGGTGCATTACAATTGAATACCGTGGGTGCAAGTAAGCTACGGCCTGAAAGTTCTGCGATGTGTGCATATTCTTGTACAGATAAGCCTTGCCCAAGTTCAGGACAAGGTAAGAACATATTCCATAAGCCTGCAGCTTTGGCTTTATCCTTTAAAACCTCTAACTGTGCCGGCCATTGCCATTTGGTCCAATCACCACCTTGGTTCAACTCATGAACTTCTGCCCAAAACTCAGTTTCTACAGGCTCAATTTCATCTTTAATAAATTTTTTTGTTCTTTCAATATAATCTTGTGCACGTGCTGAAAGTTCAAACATGACAATATCCTTTAAATATTATGTTCTTTACGCTTTACAACACCATAACCTGAAATCTAATATGAACAAAATGATTTAATTCAATAGATGAACATGAATAGTATTCATAAAAACACCGTCATTGATATGGGGGTTTTCCACCGTATGGATATCAATTTATATCCACTGTATATCGCAGTTTATGAACAAAAAAGCATTTCAAAAGCAGCACAAATTTTGTGTATTACTCAGTCTGCAGCGAGTCATGCACTTCAACGTTTAAGACAACATTTACAAGATGACTTATTTGTACGTGCTGGGGCAAAAATGCTCCCGACTCCATTTGCTGAACAGATTTATCCCGTAATTAAAAATGCGCTTATTGCGATTCAAAGTATTTCTATCCAAAAACAACAATTTACTCCTTCAATGGTACAGAGCTTAAAAATTGCCGTACATGATGAAATTGAACCGATTATTTTTCCTAAGTTAGTTGAACACTTTCAACAACAACAGTTTCAGATCCAATTTTCCAGTATTAAATTAGACCGCAAAACCATTGTGGCTGACCTTGCTGCACAGCAAATCGATTTTGCGATTGATCTTGAGCAAAACTTTGGTGAAAAAATAAATTTTCAAACTTTAGTTGAAGACCAATTCGTGGTTTGTAGTCAACATTCCAAGATGGATGAATCTATTTATCTTTCTGCTCCTCACATTGGGGTTTCTTCCCGACGTGCAGGTGTATTAGTTGAAGATATTTATTTAAATCGTAAAAAACACTCTAGAGAGATTTTTTTACGCTGTCAGCATTACTCTACTGCGCTACAAATTTTGGCACAGCAACCCAAGGCGATATTGACGATTCCGCAAAATATTTTGACGCATTTACAGGTTGCTCCCGAACTGAATATTTTTGATGTACCTGTAGACTTGCCGAAAATTAAATTAGGGATGTATTGGCATAATGATTTGGAATTAAATTCACGGCATCTTTTTTTGCGAAGCGAAATTTCTAAAATATTTGCTTAGGCTATTTTATGATGATATATCAGCTTGCTTAGGCTATTTACATGGATTTAGATTTAATTCTGCGTGATGAAACTTGCTGTATATTTATAGATCAAATACTGATTATTTAAGGTATTTTTAACTGACCGTCGGTTTATTCGACAGCCATAAATTATGAGTTCTTATAAAATCTAAATTCCTGTTTTTATGCGATATGAGCTCGTTCATATCATTTTGTATGCTTTCAAATCTCTCCGCGAATTGGCTCATGGCTTTAGGTGCAGTACTGTGCCTGATCACAGTCTATGTTCTTTATAAAGTCACCATTTTCTTAAAGGATTTTTTCCAACCTTTTAAGAAAGGAAAATCTTACCTCTGTCGTGTATCTGATATTAGTGATGGCGACACCCTCACCTGCTATCGGATGAATCTAAGACGTTCTAAAACCAAACTTCGCTTTGCTTATGTGGATGCGCCAGAATCGACACAAGCCTACGGTAAAGAGTCCGCTCGACTGATCAAATCCATGGTTTACAAGAAATTTGTTCGCGTAAAAATCACTGATGTAGACCGTTATGGCCGCTGCGTTGGGGTTATTTATCGCTATCGTAAATGCATGAATGAAGAAATGGTAAAACGTGGTGCTGCGTGGGTTTACGAAGAATACATCCGTGACCAAAAGCATTTGCACTATATGATGAATTTACAAAGCAAAGCACGTAAACAAAAGAAAGGTTTGTGGAAAGCCAGTCGTCCAATGCGCCCTAAAGAGTATCGTAAATTACATAAATAACAGACCACATTACAGCATGGCTAAGGAATATTTGACGACTTAGCCATGTCTAATATTTGACCTTTTTTTACTTCGCTATACAATAATGCTGCCCTTTTGGGCATAGAAAATAAATTAGATAATTAAAATTGGAATAATAATGACTGAACTTACTTCAAGCGAATTGAATCCGTTTCAACAAGATCAAAATATTCAGCCTCAAATTCAAAAAGCCGATCATCCACTGTCTCCTGAAGGACGTTTTGGCCGCCTGTCCTATTTAGCGTGGTTATTTATCATTAGCATGATTTATACCTGCCTATTGGGCATCAGCGTCGCGCTGGGTCTTTTTGCATTTTTCAATTCAGCAGAACGTAGTATTGAAGCACTTTTTAATTCATTCTTAGGACTCAGTGCGATCGCACTGATTGTCGTTTCCATCGTTGCAATGTTTGCTGCAATGATCTGTATTACGATTCGTCGCTTACATGATCTGAATAAAAACGGTTGGCTCTGTTTAATTTTTCTCATCCCTCTGGTCGGTACCATCTTTAGCATTTATGTGATGGCTGCAAAAGGTACCGAAGGTGAAAATAAATATGGCATTAAGCGTCCAACGGAACAAACAGAGAAAGTCATTGGGTCATTGTATCTGGTCCTGATGATTGTTTATTTATTGGTTATGATTCCATTGATGTTCAATATGCAAAGTATGATGAGTAATCTAGAACAAGCCCAATTACAAGAAGAAGCGATGATGTCTGAAGGTGAACCTGAAGAATTAACGGATGAACAACTTGCGGCTTATTTCAAGCAAGCTGAATCAGAAGGTGAAGAACTTGCTTATGAAGATGGTGAAAGTGTAGAAATTTCAGAAAATGCAGACAGCTCTGCGGAAGATGCAGCAATTGCAGCTGCAGAAGCTTCTGTAGAATAAACACGTATTGTTTAAGGTATCAATTCAACGATATGCATTGAATGCTAAGCTTTAAATGAAATGTTATGCAAGAAAACCTGTGTGCGCGCAGGTTTTTTTATACCTATTATTTATGCTTTAAGTTGTTCACTTGAATTCAAAATAAATTAGGCGTAAAGTTGCCAATAATTTAGTTACCCTAGTTAACTATTATGAATCCCACATTAGGTTTCCGCTCTTCACTTCTGCGCTGTGCGCGTCTGATGAGTGATGAAATCAACACAATTTTATTGCCCTATCAATTGAACTATTCGCTTTGGCAAGTCATGTTTGTCATCCGTGAAAAAACCGCTTGCACATCTATTGAAATGGCGGAATATTTAAATGTATCCAAGCCATCCATCACTAAGCGTGTCAAAATTCTTGTACAGATGGATATTTTGACTCATGTGCAAACTGACGATAAACGTCAAAAGAAAATGATGCTCAGCGAGACTGGTCTTAATTTATTTCAACAATGTGCAAAAGACATAGATGCCTTTGAGCAGCGCCTGATCGCGCCATTAGCCAGTCCAGATATCCAACACTCCATTCAAATTTTACACCGTGTCATGCAAGAACTTGAACAAAGAACTCTAGGTGATGATCATGCAAGATAAAGCACCACTTTGGACTCGAAATTTTATTTTAGTCAGCGCCATTAACTTCCAATTGGTTTTAACCTTTTATCTCTTGGTTGTGGTGATCGTGGGCTATGCGGTGGCTGAATTAGGTGCAACAACTGCTCAAGCCGGTCTAGTTTCAGGCTTGTTCATTGTCGGCACATTGGTCGGGCGTTTATTGGTGGGTAAGTTCCTAGAGCGTTTTGGTCGTAAAACAACACTGATCGTTGGTTTAATTGGCTTTTTAGTCTTTTCTGGTTTTTACTTCATTCAGTTTGGCGTCGGCATGTTGCTCTTCATACGCTTTATGCATGGCTTTATGATGGGTATGGCATCAACAGTGCTGGGTACCTTAATTGCCCAAATCTTACCAGCGACACGTCGCGGTGAAGGCATTGGCTACTACAGCATGAGTAGTACTTTAGGTACGGCTATTGGGCCATTTCTTGCCATTTGGATGATGTTACATATTGGTTATCATGCGATTTTTATCGTTTCTACGATTATCGCATTGAGCTGCCTATTGGTTGCCTTGCTGATTCAAGTGCCCGATTTACCCAAAATCAATAAACCCCTCGATACTGTTGAAGCTGTCAAAAAACCGAGTTGGATTGCTCAATTTGTAGAACCTAAAGCATTACCGATATCATTCATCATGCTTTTCGCTTCAATCTGCTATTCAGGCGTTTTGTCTTTCATTAACTTTTATGCCAAAGAAATCGATTTGGTTGAAACAGCCTCGTTTTTCTTTTTGATGTATGCCATTGCGATTTTAATTTCTCGCCCATTTACAGGCCCGTTGATGGACCGTAAAGGTGAAAATATTGTGATCTACCCTGCTTTTGTGATTATGGGCGTGGCATTGGTATTGCTCAGCATCACACAGAGTTCATGGATGCTTTTACTTTGTGCAGGCCTACTTGGACTCGGTTATGGCAATATTCAGTCGGTCTGCCAAACAGTTGCGGTAAAAAGTGCGCCGCTTGAACGTATGGGCTTTGCCACTTCAACTTTCTTTATCTTTTTGGATGCCGGCTTAGGCTTTGGACCGTACTTTATCGGTAAATTGCTCGACCATATTGGCTACTCACAATTGTATTTGTATAGCGCCTTTGCAGCCTTTGCATGTATTGGTGCCTACTACTTTTTACATGGCCGTTATACCGTTCGAACCGCTTAAACTGTAGCTAAACATCAAATCGTCGGCTGAAACGTCGACGATATTCTAAGGGGCTCAGCCCCGTTTTTTTTTGAAATAACCGTCGAAATGAGCTTGGGTCATTATAGCCGACATCTCGCATAATCAGATCTAAAGCATGTCCCGTTTCTTCTAAACGCTTTCGTGCAGCTTCAATCCGTATTGATTGTAAGTATTGATTGGGAGGCATATCCAAAGCCGCTTTAAAATGACGAATCAATGTCCTTGTTGTCACATTAAACTGCGCCGCAAGTTCATCTAAGACTATATTTTCATGATAATGCTGTTCTAACCAATCTTGAACTTTTTGCACCAAACCATCCTGATGCGGTTTAGATATTTTCAATAATGAATAGGACAACTGACTATCACGACGATAATCCAATACAAATGATTTTGCCGTGTGGATTGCCGTTTCAAAACCATAAAAACGTTCTATCAGGTGCAGTCCCAAATCAAACCATGCTAAGCCACCTCCAGCACAGTAAATATTTTGATCATGGCTAATGAGCTGATCTGCATTCAGTCTTACCAAAGGATAGCGTTCACGAAACATTTGCTGAAAGCCCCAATGCGTCGTTGCCTGCTTACCATCTAAAAGCCCTGCTTCTGCCAGAAAAAAGTTACCCGTACAATTTCCTGCGATCAGTCCGCTTTGCAATTGCCGAGTTTTTAATAATTCGATCAGTGCTGCGTTTTGCGCTAAAACATCTAAGATCGGCGCACCTATCGTTGGGACAATGATGATATCTGCATCTGTTATTTCAGAAAATGCTAAATCTGCATAAAGCTTGATGCCATTGATATATTGCACAGCTTGACCATGTTGTGAGGCAATTTTGACCTGAAATAGCCGCTGCACATTTTGTTTTTGGATCCGATTCCAACTGACACCCGCCATTGCAAAGAGATCAACAACCCCAGTAATCGCAGAAGCCAAAGCACCATCAAATGCTAAAATTATGATTTTCTTCATTTAAATTTCAAATTATCAAAATGTCATTTTTGACTTATTAAGTGTCATTATTGACAATTCTATATCTAAAAATCAACTGCTAGGCTTAAGCCATAAAATTCGACCCGATTAGAGATTGATCAATGGCGCAGTTAATCAATGACAAAGATTTAAATTTTTTGCTATTTGACGTGTTTAAAGCGCAAGACTTAACGCATTACCCACGTTTTGCCGAACATGATGCTGAAACCTTCAAAAGCATTCTAGAAACTGCACAAGGTATTGCTCAAGACTTTTTTGCACCCCATAACGCAACAGCCGATCAAAACGAACCAACCTTTGATGGTCAACAGGTTAAAACCATTGCAGAAGTCAAAACGGCGTGGAAACAATTTGCAGATGCCGGCTTGCTTTGTGCGCAGCATGATTATGATGTAGGCGGTATGCAACTTCCGACTTTGATCAACATGGCTGCTAATGCCTATTTCATGTCGGCAAATCCATCGTCAGTGGCTTATTCATTTCTAACCGCTGCGGCTGCAAATGTGATTCAGGCTTTCGGTACGACTGAACAAAAAGATAGGTTTGTACCGCATATGTTCAGTGGTCGCTTTGCTGGAACGATGGCCATGACTGAACCTGATGTGGGTTCATCTTTAGGTGATTTGACCACAAAAGCCATACCGCAAGCTGATGGTACCTACCTCATCAAAGGCCAAAAGATGTTTATTTCAGGGGGTGACCAAGACATCACTGAAAATATCGTCCATTTGGTCCTTGCTCGCATCCAAGATGCACCTCAGGGCGTAAAAGGTATATCTCTGTTTATTGTTCCGAAGTTTAAAACCCTGAGCGATGGTTCACTTGCAGGCGCCAATGACGTTCAACTGGCTGGCTTATTGCATAAAATGGGCTACAGAGGTACAACATCGACAGTACTGAGCTTTGGTGAAAAAGACCAATGTACAGGCTATCTGATTGGTGAAGCAGGTGCTGGTCTTAAATATATGTTTAAGATGATGAATGAAGCACGAGTCGGTGTCGGCTTAGGTGCAGCCATGATTGGATACCGTGGCTATTTAGAGTCACTCGAATATGCCAAAAACCGTCCACAAGGTCGCTTAGTATCAGATAAAAATCCTGCCTCAAAACCTGTCAATATTATTCAACATACAGATGTTAAACGGATGCTTTTGGCACAAAAATCCTATGTGGAAGGCGCACTTGCATTATGCCTATTTGCTGCACGTTTAATTGATGAACATCAAGCCGCTAACAATGAAGACAGCGCGTTGTTATTAGATTTGATTATCCCTGTCGTCAAATCATTCCCTTCTGCCTATGGTCCAAAAGCCAATGATTTAGCCATCCAAGTTTTAGGTGGTGCGGGCTATACCCGTGAGTATCCGCTTGAACAATGTTATCGCGACAACCGCTTAAATCCGATCCATGAAGGCACATTTGGCATTCAATCTTTGGATTTGTTGGGTCGTAAGCTTTGGCAGCACAACAGTAAAGGTTTGATGCTGTTATTACAACGTATGCAAAATACGATTGATCAAGCTCAACATCCAAAAACTCAGGCGCTTGCAGCGATTTTTTCAGGGCATTTAAACACGGTGAAGAAAACCACACAAAGTTTGGGACAAGTCCTCGCCCAAGGTCGTGTCGATCAGGCACTGGGAAATTCTGCGTTGTATCTAGACATGATGGGCAAAGTCATCATTTCATGGCTATGGCTTGAAATGGCCAATCAAGCCCTTGTGAAATTTGAACATTCAGATTTAGCTGAAGATCAACAATACTTAGCTGGTAAATTACAAGCCGCGCAATATTTTATCCGCTGGGAGTTACCTGAAATAGAACATCAAGCCAAGTTATTGCTAGAACTTGATGATACTTGCCTCAACATGCAAGAAAGCTGGTTCTAGCCACCCGTTTAGCTCAGTCCTCAATGGGCTAATTTGGACAAGGTTTTCACGGATGAAGATCTTGTCCAACCCTATCTATTTCAATAAAAACTACAATAAAAAAGGAACTTAGTTTTCGTTCCTTTTTTATCGAAATTGTGTGTTATACGCTGCAATTATTGAAAGACTTTAAAACGAGCAGCATCTTCCATATAGCCTTTTTCTTTCGCTTCACCTTCCACTGAACCAAAAACCAATTGAGCACGAAGTTTCCAATGCGCGGGAATGTCCCATTCAGCATGCACTTGTTCATCCACAATTGGGTTGTAATGCTGTAGTGATGCGCCTAAACCTTCGGTGTGTAACGCAGTCCAAGTCGCAAATTGGGCAATGGCAGTTGAGTGTTCTGCCCAAATTGGAAAGTTTTCTGCATAAGAAGGAAACTGTGCTTGTAGAGCACTGACCACATCCAAATCTTCAAAGAACAGAACCGTACCCAAACCTGCTGCAAAACTTGCCATTTTCGCCGTGGTCTTCGCAGCACTTTCTTCATCTTTTGCATAAGATTTTAATTTGTCAGCGACTAAGCCCCAAAATTTTTCGCTTTCACCAGTAGAGTCTGTTGATATTTAATTATGCTCATCTAGAGATATTTATGCAGCTGATTTTAAATTAATTTCTGTATGAATAATCGTGCAGCCTTGCTGAGAATGAATTTTGAAATTTCCACCTATCCGTTCTACACGCATTTTCATACTTCGCATGCCGATACTCATGCCATGATTTGAAACACTCTCAACATCAAAACCTACTCCATCATCTTCAATGGTTAATAACAATGCGCCATTCTCGAACTGTGACAGCGTTACATTGACATGATTAGCTTGGCTATGTTTCACAATATTGGTCAGGCTTTCTTCAATTACTCGTATTAAAGTCAGGCACTGAATTGCTGTTGGTTTGATCGCCCACTGCGAAGGAATACACCATTTGGCATTCATTTCCACTTCATCCATCAACTGACTAAAGCGATGTCGAACAGGTGCGATCCAGAGCAAAGGTGAATCTGGCACTTTACTGTCTAAAGATGATCCACTATCAATAATTTGCCTTAAATCATCGCGCAATAATTTCAACATCGACAAGAACTGTCTGTTTGGAATATTACTTTCACACTGATCAACCAAGATCATCGAGCGCACAATGGATGCACCCAGACCATCATGCAGATCATGCGATAATTTAATGCGTTCCTGCAGGCGTACATTACTCAGTTCAAGCTGATGTTTATCATTCAAGCTACTGCATAATTCATCACTGACTTTCTGAACTTCAAATGCCAGATCATCATTATATTTTTCAATCTTCTGTATATTACGATTGAGTCTCGCCCCCAAGATCACCACTATAAATAAGGTTATAATCGGTGAAGTAAAGGGTGATAAAGGTGTAAAATTTTCTTTTGGAAAGAGCACCAAGACTGTGATATCAGCTATGACTATCACAATTATCGCAGTCAAACAGATTGCTAATAAAATATAGTCCCTTCTTCGTTCTTTGAAACTAATTCTACACAGATAGAGGTAAGTGATAAAAAAGAATGCACAATATAAAAAGAAAATAAGGCTCGAAATATCTGCATTTTGTTCAAATGGCCAGATACACACTACACCAATCAGTGCAGCAGTCAACATAGTAAATGACAGTTCTATTCGTGGAAACTTACGCCCAAGAAAGCGCAAGATATAGATACTAAAGCACTGAAAGTACAGCATTACAAATATCAGATTAGCTTTGGCAGAAAAAACCGAATCTGGGTATGGAAAGGTTTCAGTAGTCAGAGCATTACTGAGAAATAAAATCCACAACACTGTTGAAAGCGCAAACCAGCCAAAACTGGTATCACGAGGACGCATCAACCAAATAATAAAGCAAATTAGACCCAAGACCCCAGAAAGAAAAATATTTAACTGTAATATGGTCCGACGTGTAAACGTTGTTTTTTCAGCTTGCTCAACCGTTGCCATTACATTGTTAAATACTACTGGGCCCAAGCCAGCATTTAAACTCGAATAACCATACACATAGATCAAGGTTTCATTATGATCATGCTTGATTCCACTTATCGGTAAAATCCAATAGCGTGCAACATTCCAACTTTTAGAGACCGGTTCTTGAAGATTTTTATTGGTCCACAGCAAGTCGCCATTCAGAAAGACTGAACCCGTATTAATAATGTAATCAACATATAGTGCGATGGGTTCTGCCAAACGCGCATTATTTTTACAGTACCAAGACCAGTCTAATTTATACCAAGCACCACCTTGATAACCCTCCCAGTCTTTATCTTCTTTCCAACGGTCAGGTAATTGCGTGGTTTTCCATCCCGTTCTGGGTAATTCTTGATTGGATGGTGTCTTCACCCGTGAAATGCTATTCACAGTTACATTACATTGATCATTTACAGGGAAAACTTGCTCTGCATGACTCAAGCTCCCCCATACTAAACAGAGGATAAATAAGAAAAAATATCCTCCTTTACGCATTATAGAATACCCATAGATCTTGCTGTACTCACGGCTTTGGTACGTTTCGTTACGGCTAATTTGCGATAAATATGTTTAATATGGCTTTCTACCGTATAGCGTGAAACAAAAAGCTGTTCAGCAATCTCACGGTTACTCAAACCTTGAGCAACCAAACATAAAATTTCTTTTTCACGACTGGTCAAGAGGTTCAAGTCTGCTTCATCGGCGACTGTTTGTTCTGGACTTGGCGCTTCGGCTTCGGATATTTGTTTAAGGATTTCTCGTGCAATAAATGGGTCAATCGGCGCCCCACCACGTAAAATACTCCGAATAGATAAAAGTACTTCAGCATCATCACGTTCTTTTAATACATAGCCCGTTGCACCTGCTTTAATTGCGGCAAATAAGCTTTCTTGTGTACTCCATGCAGAGACAACCAAGATCATGGTATTACTTTCGAGGGAACGTATTTTTTCAATAATTTCGATACCACTACCATCAGGCAAACCTAAGTCAACTAAGGCTAAGGATATCGGTTGGGTCTCTACGGCTTGAATAGATTCTTTAACATTTTTGGTGAAGATAAGCTCTTCACGCTTATAACCCAGCTCTGTCAAAATTTGACGTAAACGTAATTGAATAATTTCCTCATCTTCAACGACGAGCACCGGTACGGGTAGTATGACTTCTTGTGGTGACATGATTTACTTCCCCCGAAAAAATGAAATGTCTTTTACATTAATGAGTTTAATCCTTTTAGGATATCCCTATAATTAAGTAAATTTCTTATTTTTTAACAATTTATTCTAATTCAATTGATGCAGCTATGATGCATTTTTCTTCTAATTTTAGACCCATTTATCATTACAACATGTGTATAGTCATTTGTCTGACTATACACAGCACTAAGCTTAAACTTGAGTGAGATTAGCTCAAATATTGCTTCTTCAGATATTTTACAATTTTTTCAGATTCAAAAAGTTCTACACCAGTATTAGGATCTTTCAAATATGGCACTTGAATATTGTTCCCCATGATTTTTAACACTTGTTCACGCTTGCCACCTTTCAGGGGTACATATTTACCAGGTCTTAAGCGCATTACCGCTAATCCCTGATCTTGCCAACGCTCCTTAGCCACATTATGAAAGGTATATGCCAACTCCATTTCAGACAATGCACTACGTACGATGCGTGTATATGGACTCGCTTCAAAGCCCCACAGTTCTAACAGTTGAGTTGGTGCATCACGATGAATGACTTTTCGCTGCACCCACACCCCTTGAGCCCCATTAATTAAGGTACCAACATAGGCAACATACGGAATTTTAGGATAACTGGCATATTTCTTAGGGGTTTGGCCTGTTTTGCCATAATGTTTAAATAGATGATGAATAATTTGCTGTGATTCGTACAAACGATCCCCAGTATTGTCATCTACCAAGAAAGGAAATTGTTGTTTTCCACCTAATTTTTGCACATCCAAACGGTACTTTTTAGCCCCTTTTGGACATGGGTAGACCTCATAATCCAAATTGAGCGTGGTCAGAACTTCACGTACACGACGACAATACGGAGAACCTTCAAATTCGTACAGTTTAAGGGCTTTTTCAGGTTGTTTCGGATAAGGCGTTCCATTTGTACCACGTCCGCCCTCTGCTACGCCTGAGAGCAACGCTTGCGCCACTTTTAATTGATGCAACAACATATATTCTTCCTTTCTTCTTTTATTTCGTATTTTTATACAACAGCCGAGAGTCCTCAGCTGAAGTTTGTATTTTTTCCAGATTTATATCGTCGTATATAAGTAAGCAATGCCAACTGATTCCATGACTAAAAACTCAAACCCACTTAAAGAACAACCAATTGCTCTTTTGAAACAACAATGCCGTTATTGTCAGCATAAATAAAATCACCAGACTGAATGTTTACACCACCAAAACTTAATGGAATATCTGTTTCACCCACGCCTTTGCGGTTACTTTTTTGTGGAATCGCAGCCAAAGCATGCACACCTAAATCAAGTTCGGCAATCGCATCAACATCACGCACGCAGCCGTAAATAATGACGCCATTCCAATGATTCTTGACTGCAGATTCAGCAATCATATCACCCATCAAGGCACAGCGCATCGACGCACCACCATCCACAACCAATACTTTACCCGTACCATCGGTTGCCAATAATTCTTTAACACGAGAGTTATCTTCAAAACATTTGACCGTCATCACCTGACCGCCAAAACTTTTTCGTGCACCATAACTTTGAAAGAATTTACCATCCAACGACGGGATCACCACTTGTAATTCTTTATCTGGATGATCATCAAGTAAATCACAGGTGACGAATGGAACTGTAGACACGGTATTTCCCTCATTTAATTGTTAGTATGCGTAAATTATCATAAATCTCGAACTTTTCAGTCTGAGTTTGTGCTGCATCGACCATAGTATGAGCCACTTGCTGTGCTGTCACTGGCTTAAATTTGAAACGGTCTGGTACAAAATGCGAAAAGCGCATATAAAGTTTCTGTGTCGCATCTTCTAAACGCCGAGATTCATGACGCTCGCCAAGTAACAGCGAAGGCTTTAATATCGAAAGTTGATTTAACTTTAAGGTTTTTAAATAATATTCCAATTCCCCTTTGACTCGATTATAAAAAAATGCGGAATTGGCGTCAGCGCCCATAGCACTGACAATGATCAATTGTGTATCTGTATATTCTAATAATTCAGCAAAATGCGTATTGATGCTAAAATCGATATGATAAAAATGATCTTTAGACCCTGCTTTTTTAATGGTCGAACCTAAACAACTAAAGGCATGACTATAATCTCTCACATCATCCTGAGTCAGAGAAAGAAAGTCACTGATCACCATTTGTTGAACTTTTGCCAGTCCATTCAGTTCATGGTCACGCTGACGTACCACAGCAGTAATATTCTTACATCTTGCATTTTGACTGAGCTGACGAACCAGTTCCCGCCCGACCAATCCTGTTGCCCCAATGACAATTGCATTCTCTATACTTTTAGTCATTTTTCATACAATCTCAATCACTTTAGACTAATCTAACGTTTTCTTTAAAATTTTTCTGCATCTAAAATGTTGTCAAAGCATGTCAAGACTTGACTTAAGCGCTTAGTTTAATCACAATATGGCACTTGTTTACGGGCTGGTGATAGTTCTTCTGATGTTGGTTTTCAGATGTAATTTCAGCCCGCCCAGACCAATCTATTTCAAGGAGTGCACGAGTGGCAAACTCTGCTCAAGCAAAAAAACGTGCTCGTCAAAACGTTAAAGCACGTCAACACAACGCAAGCTTACGTTCTATGGTTCGTACTTATCTTAAACGCACAGTAGCTGCTATTGCTGCTGGTGATTATGCTGTCGCTACAGAAGCTTACAAAAAAGCTGTTCCTGTAATTGACCGTATGGCTGATAAAGGCATCATCCATAAAAACAAAGCTGCTCGTCATAAGAGCCGTTTAAATGCACAAGTTAAAGCTTTAGCTAACTAATTTGTTGCGATAAAAAAAGCCCTTTTTAGGGCTTTTTTTGTACCTATCGATTTTTAAAGGCAAAAAAATAAGGTCCAATAAGGACCTTATTTTCTATTTACAGATTATTTATTAATCAGTTTCATATTCGTCGCTGATAAATATGTCCATAATAAGTTTTGGCTTGCTGTCAAATTTGTCCAACGTTGATTGCCACCATTGGTACAGCTATATCGAATTAAATCCGCACGGTTATTTTGCAAACGTCCCGTATTTAAATCCATACATTGACCACTTTGACGAATCGTTGTAGTCGCAGGGTCCATGGTCCAAATTTGGTTGGTTTGGTTTAACACGCAACGTTCTAGCGTCACTTTAGCTGAACCACCGTTGCCTGTAATACATTGATCTGGATTTGACTTACTGTGTATACGACCAATGGCATCATATACCCACTGTTCAGTATCATCCGCCGTACAACCGCTTGGGCCACTGATGTATAAATTTAATGTTCCATCAGTTAAGGTTTCAGATTTCAAACAGTTGTTACCATTTTTGATCAATGTCGCCTGCTCAAACATACCTTCTTGAGTGACTGAAAGCTTTTTCATAAATGCTTCGAGCGCGCTTTGCGCCTCAGGTACTTGATTGGTTAGGTCTTGTGCATACACATTCATCCAACGATTTAGTCGGTATGCTGTGTTTTGTTGCGACTCATAACGGGTTAATTGCTGACGCGCCACACTATTCATCAATGACTTGTCATTTTTATATGACTCATACAGCATTTTTTCAGTTGGATTAAGAGCAACAACAGCATTTGCAGCTTGCGCTTCCAAAGCACTTTCTAATTGAGGAAGTTCGATAGCACGCAAAGCACTATAACCATGCTGACGTCCAATTTTGACGGCCGGCTTGATCGCTGTGCTGTAAACTGGAATATCAATATTTGCTAATAATTTGGCTTCTTCACCTGCTTTTTTACAATATAAATTGACCTTCTGTGGTTGATCTGCCAAAGCTAAATTGACATGCAGTTTATTGGCATTACTACCTAGTCGTACAGCTGCTAAAGCAATATTGTTGACTTTATTCGTGTATTGCACATTCAACCAACATGCCGCTTGATCCAAAGCGGTATTGGCAGCATTTAAGTCATACACATTACCCCAGTTTGAACGTGCCGCAGGATACAACAAACCAACTTGATTGACTGGATCATAGCCCCCTAAAATGGTAATTACGGGCTGACCAAAGACCCGTGGTCGTGGATAATTTTGATCTGCGTTATACCAAACCGGAGCCGTAGAATTTGGCATCTTCGGTTGAGCGACTTCCATTTCACGAGTGGTTTTATTCCACTTTTTGTAGCCGGTAGGTGATGTTTCATCCCAGACATAACGGTCAAAGTGCGGTTGAATTTTCAGGAATGTGCTGTAACCCGTATAGTGTGTGTAGCGTGATACATTACTATCAGGATACCCGCCGGACATGGCATCTTTTCCGTACGGGAACAAATTTTTAAAATTTGGGATCCCATTGCTACCATCCCACTTCCATGTCGCCGTCCATGATAGATTTCCGCGCATTATATTGCGATTGGCAATATAACCCCATCCACTGTCCGCATGATGTGCAGCCCAAAATAGATTGTCACCTACCTGACCAGGGTAATGTCCTAAACCATAGTGATGGCCAATTTCATGGCTAAATTCATTCCCTACAGAATCATAAAGCGTGAGCATGCCATTACCACCACTCAGTCCATGAGTATGCACACCATTGGCATAGTTCCCCTTCGTATGATGGACAACTACTGTTTGGGTTAATTGTGGCTGACTTTGATTGGCCATAGATGCACTGGTAATACCCCAGTTAGCAAGGTTTATACCAACACTAAAGGTTGATTTACCGACATCCTCACGCATGTCTCCTGCATAAACACCACCATCTCCGGCACTTTTACTGTCATAAATAACACCTGAGGAAACCATTGCACGTGTTAACTGCATATCATCATATTGTGCAACGGTCATTTCTGCTGCAGGAATGGTTTGGAAATAATCGGTACCCGCTTTTTCAGGCTCAAGCAGCATATAGTGACCGGTAGAATTTGGCTTATCTGCCAACATACCAACACGGATATTATTTAAAACCAATTCACCTGGTGCAGCAAAATCGATTTTATCTTCAGCCAATTCACCGCTGACTTTATTTGCATCGATAAATTTTAATCTTAGACCGGGTTTAACTTCATCCCAATTGAGTTTCGTGGTCCACGCGCGTTTACTGTACCAAACATCTGGACGACCTCTTTGCCCACTCTGGTCTGAAGCAGGCATTTGCGTTGGATCATCCAATGTCGCGGTACGAATTAAGCGGTTGTTTTGATAGATTTCTACTTTGAGTTGCTTGATGTTTTGCATATCAAGTGTTGGCGTCACGATAAGCAGCGCTTCTTTTTCACTGGTTAACTGTGGCATTTTCTTGGCTTCGTTCGCATTCGGATCGACGACATGACTTTGACCAAATTGAACTTGCGCTGAAAAGTTGCCGACTAAATCATTTCGTATTTCACGAACAGCATCATTTGCATCGTAGTCATAAAAGCCAATACTGGTATCATCGACTATGTCTTGGGTCGGTTCTGGATAATTTGCAGTTGATGCAGAACCACTTGAACTATCACCACCGCCTCCACCACCACAAGCAACTAACATGAATGACACAATACAAATTGATAATTTGTTATATGAAAAATCTATCACACTTTTCACTACTATTCCCCAATTAGCCACAAAAAAACCCAATAAAGAGACTTACATAAAATATATAAATCAATAAGTTACAACAAATATAATGCTATTTTCTTTTTATTAATCATTCAATTGCCGCGTTTTGTCACTTATTAACAATTCAAATTAAATCTAAATATTTAGTATTGGCTGAATCACGATTGCTGTGACAGGTACTTCACTTATCAACTAAAATTAAGGTGTAGTCCTTTAAATACAATCGTATATTCCCGACAAAAATTGTCAGGATATTTTTAGAAACTTTGTAAATAAAAACTTTTAGAAATGGTTTAATCCCATATATTTTTTATGGTATTTTAATTTTCATCCTAAGCAGCCATTGCTGTACAAATGAAAAGAGGGATAAAAATGTCGATTAACCAATTTTTGCCATCATTAGAAAAATTTGCAGAAGCAGAAAATCAATATATTGAATATTTTACATCGAAAGGTGAAAAAGACATTTTAGGTAAAGTCATTTCAAATATGAAATCAACCGCTGAGATTCAAGCCTCTCAAGGCGTAGACTCATGGTTAGCATATGGCGTGTATTTACCGGCTGTAGAACGCATCTTTGCGCTGCATCAAGGGGAAACGGAAGCTGCATTTTTTGAACGCACACAATATCCAGTTGAACTCGTGCAAGCGTATAGCATTAAAGATCATGACATTGCCACATTGATTGCCGCAGACAAATACAGTCGAATCCACCAACAACATCTCCCTGTCAATACTAGCCGCTGGCCTTATAGTGACGACGGTTCAAGTATTGATTTAAATCAGTATCCTGCACGAATTAAAGCCAATATTTAATCTTTTATTTAATGAAATATTGAAGCAGATAAAAAGGCATCCCGTACATGGATGCCTTTTTTAAATATTTTGTATGCGCAAAAATACTTAGAGTTGCTGCTCAGCCTGCTGAAATTCACGAATATTTAATTCATTTAGTTCTCCACGCCAAATCCATTTCAGTTTTGACTCAAGGAATACATCTCCTTCAAACCAAACAAATAAACCTTCCATCATTTTCGGCCAGTCTTCGCGTGTCACGATATTTTTACCTGAAATAATGGCAAGAATTGCAGCCAAAATCGTATCATGACTCACCGCTAGACTCAGACCATAATCATTGGTTGGATGAGTGTTGTAAATCAACTCCAAAACATCTACCACCCCATGAATGGGCTGTTTCATACCCGGCAAAGCATTATTCACAAAACTATTGATAAAGCCTAAAGCACCTTGCTTTTGAAAGTATGGTCCTGCTTTTTTAATATCGAGCACAAAACTTCCCGGCTCGACCAATAATCCTTGTTCAATGATCTCGATATGGTGGGTATTCGGTTCAATCGTGACATTATCTGCACCTTGAATCATCAATGCCGCCGTATCCACACAGCGCTGAATTGGACTCGAAATACAGTGCTGAATAACACGATCGGTATTTTCAACCAAATAGCTGCCCCACGCTTCGGCTAAATCACGTCCTTGATGGGTCAGTTGCAAGTCATAACCGGCCAAGCCTTGTCCTTGTACAACTTCACGAATGGAATGACGTGTAAACAATGTTACAGGCGTCTTTTCATCCGGCAATAAGTCTATTGCTTTCAGCATACTAGGAGGGAGCAAATCTAGGGCCATAATTGACAGTTCTTAAATGCAGGAGATTTAACGGAGTGTGCTGACACTATAGCATGAACCCGATTTAGCTCAAGTTTTGTCAGGCATGTTTGCCAAAGCATTTAAGGCCAATTCTTTCATTTCGGCATTTTTAAATGCAATAAATCCACCATTTAATAAAGTCGTGCGTTGGTTATATAGAAATGCGCGACCTTTAAAATCAACCAAACCACCACCAATACGCTCGATTAAACATTGTCCAGCGCTCGTATCCCATTCACAAGTCGGATGAAAACGCGGATAAATATCCACTCGATCTTCTAACATCATACAAAACTTATATGCACTACCAGCATGGTAGGCCTGAAAAGGAGTGAGTTTTTCTAAAGCGTCTAGATAGTCTGTATAAATCGGCTTATTTTTGGCACTTTGACTCAAGCCAACGTGTACGACACTCTCTGCAGAGGTTTGAACATATTCATACCATGCAGTGGACTGGCTATCATATTTCAGCGGCAGTCCCGCAAAGGGGCAAATATATACGCTATATTCCCCCGGGATCGCCAATATGGCAAAAGTGGTATTGGCCCCATCTACCAAACTCAGATTAATGGTAAATTCAGGTCTTTTATGTAAAAACTCTTTGGTACCATCCAAAGGATCAAGCAGCCAAAATTTTTGCCATTGCATACGTTCAGACTTGTCACCTTCTTCTGACAATACAGGCAAGTTAGAAACTTTGGATAATGCTTGAGTAATATAGCTATTTGCACGATAGTCAGCTTGCGTTACAGGTGAATCATCACTTTTACGTTCCACATCAAAATCCGCACCTGAGCAATAACGCTGATATTCTTCTCGCAAAATTTCGCAAGCTTGTGTCACAATGGGAACCAACTGCAAAATCAGTGGGTCTTGCGGTGCTGTTGTTGTTTTAAACATAGAATACCTTTATATGCCAAATTACTCAGAAAAGCCGACGATCATTTTCGATATGGACGGTACTTTACTCGATCTTGCCTATGATGATTTCATTTGGAATGAGCTGCTGCCAATTCGCTATGCTGAACAGCATCAGTGCTCACTCGAACAAAGCAAGCAAACGCTATTTAGTTTTTATCAACAGCATAATCATACCCTAAAATGGTACTCCTCTCGCTTTTGGACGTCACAAGTTGGCGTTGATGTTCTGGAAATGCAAATAGAACAAAAAGCCAAAGTGGCTAAACGTGAAGGTTGCATTGAGCTGCTTACCTATCTAAAAGAAAATGGCTATCCTATTTGGCTTGCGACCAATGCCGACTATGCTGGCTTACAATTCAAACTTGAAGAAACCGGTCTTCGTGATTTTTTCGATGTTATCGTCAGTTCAGAAACGCTCGGTCATGCCAAAGAGTTTATTGAGTTTTGGCAAATATTAGCAAGCAAACATTCCTTCGATGCAAAAAACTGTTATTTCATTGATGACACAGAAAAAGTACTTAATGGCGCAAAACTTTTTGGGATCGAACAGCTCTATTCGATTCAGCAGCCTTCATCTGCCAAAGCGCCTCGCGAGACTTGCAATTACCCAATGCTGTCCGCATTAACAGATTTAATCCCTATTTTAGAAGCTCAAATGATTGAGCAAGCCGAGGAACAGAAAAAATATGCGTAAATCAAATCTAGCCGAAGATGCGGTTGGTATGCGTATAGACAAATGGTTGTGGGCTGCACGTTTTTTTAAAACCCGCTCTATTGCCAAAAATGCGATTGAAGGCGGTAAAGTTCATCATAATGGTGAACGCGTTAAAGTCTCTCGTGAAGTTCGTGTAGGCATGGAATTAACCATTGCACAAGGCCTTGAGAAAAAAACCGTGGTGGTGAAAGCACTGTCGGATGTTCGTGGGCCTGCCCCAACCGCTCAGCTACTTTATGATGAAACTGAAGTCAGTATTGCAAAACGGGAATTGCTCGCATCACAAAGAAAGTTGCATAATCTAGCTCGGCCAGATCATCGACCAAGTAAAAAAGATCGTCGAGATATTGGTAAATTTAAAAGAGAAAATGATCAACAGTTTGACCAGCAATGGTCTTATAATGATGATTAAGTTAAAGCGTCACAACATGTCGCACCTGTTGTGATTTTCATAGAACAAAAGGATGATTTCTGTCACTATACCCTCGTGGAACAGATTTAAACTGAATACATCCACTTGAGTATATTGTTTCGTGACATCGTATTGAGGTTGTAAGATGGATGATAATAAAAGCAAGGCGTTAAATGCGGCCTTAAGCCAGATTGAAAAGCAGTTTGGTAAAAACACCGTTATGCGTCTTGGTGATAATACTGTACAGGCGGTTGAAGCTGTCTCTACAGGTTCTTTAACACTAGATATCGCACTAGGTATTGGTGGTTTGCCTAAAGGCCGTATCGTAGAAATCTACGGTCCTGAATCTTCTGGTAAAACAACCATGACATTACAAGCCATTGCCCAATGTCAAAAAACAGGCGGTACTTGTGCATTCATCGATGCTGAACATGCATTAGACCCTCAATACGCACGTAAACTTGGCGTAGATATTGATAACTTACTTGTTTCACAGCCAGACAATGGTGAACAAGCGCTTGAAATTGCAGACATGCTGGTACGTTCAGGTGCCATTGACCTGATCGTTGTCGACTCCGTAGCTGCACTTACCCCTCGCGCCGAAATTGAAGGCGAAATGGGTGACTCACATATGGGCTTACAAGCTCGTCTGATGAGCCAAGCACTCCGTAAAATTACCGGTAATGCAAAACGTTCTAACTGTATGGTGATCTTCATTAACCAAATCCGTATGAAGATTGGTGTAATGTTTGGTAGCCCAGAAACCACAACGGGCGGTAATGCACTTAAATTCTATGCATCTGTACGTTTAGATATCCGCCGTATTGGTCAAGTGAAAGAAGGCGACGAGATCATTGGTTCAGAAACCAAAGTGAAAGTTGTGAAAAACAAAATGGCTCCTCCATTCCGTGAAGCGATTTTCCAAATTCTTTATGGTAAAGGCGTGAACCATTTAGGTGAACTTGTTGACCTCGCTGTACAACAAGAAATTGTTCAAAAAGCAGGTGCTTGGTATTCATACCAAGGTGACAAGATTGGTCAAGGTAAAAACAATACCATTCGCCACTTAGAAGAACACCCTGAACTTGCACAAACCATTGAAAAACTGATTCGTGAACAACTTCTGACTACAGGTACAGCACCTGCAGAAGACAAAGACGAAGAAGAACCAGACTTTTTAGATGCTTAATTACAGCATGCTTTAATAGCAGACGAAACGCCCTACGGGGCGTTTTGTTTTGCACTCAAATTTTGTATTAAAATATCCCCATGACTAAAGACCATTTTCCACTCTTGCTCGACTATGAAGCACTGAAACAACAGTTTGCAGAAGCTGAAGAAACTACCTGCGCAATTCATGCTGCACAAACTGACATTTCACATGACAATACTTCGGTGACCGATCACTCTGCGTTGCATTTTGATGCCAATGGTAAAGATGTTCATGCTGAAAAAAAACCAGGACTGCGCGGCTCTCGTCTACGCTCCTACGCCTTTGCAGTACTCACACGTAAAGAATACTCAAAAGCGGATTTAATCGAAAAATTAGCACTGTATGCGGATAGCCGCGAAGAAGTCATAGACTTAGTGGAAGAACTTGCGCGTGAGAACTATCAAAGCGATCAGCGTGTAGCAGAGATGCTGCTGTCGAGTCAAAAACGTAAAGGTAAAGGTCCCAACCGTATAAAGCTCGCGTTAAAAAATAAAAAAGTAGACAGTGAATTAATTCAGGATGAATTAAAAGAAACAGATTGGGTCGCTGAAGCCTACCAGCTCAAGATCAAAAAATTTGGCAAAGCTGTTGAACGTGATCCAAAACAAAAAGCCAAACAAATACGTTTTTTACAATATCGGGGATTCGATCTCGATACGATTTTTAAAGTGATTGCACGTAAAGAATTTGATGCCGAATAACAAAGATATAGATCTAAATGAAGAATTAATAAAAATAAAATAAAGAAGAATCTAGGATTAAAAAAATGAGAGGAAGTTTAATTTATTATGATTGAAACTGGTGGCAACCCTACCAGCAAGACTTCGGCACATCATATTTCTACTACCGTTGCTACCTTCCGGTCCTGGCGGGGTTTGTAGAGTACAATTGCGAAGTAACCGGCAGGGCTACCATTGCAAGAACAGAGTATAGAGATTTTTGATAAACATGCAAGCCTAAAACCAAGAATTCCTGAGTAGAAAACACTGTTTGATTATTTATAAATCAATATGATGGTCGATGATGTAGAAAACGTGAAACATCATCACTATATTTTTACTTTAATACACAACAAGATTGTAAAAGCTTATTGCAATTCAGAACTTTGGCGTTTTTAATGTGCTTATCGTTTTATCTAAAGCAGTCTGTAATAAAACTATTCAATACGGACATGCTTGCAACTACATGGAATTTTTATGATGTTTAAACAGCATGTATTGTGTGCCCTTACATTGACTTGCTCAGGTACGCTATTTGCCAATATTCCAATTGAATCTCGCGGTTTGAGTGGCGCAGATAATGGCACTGTGTATACAGCAAATAATACAGCCATTCAAACAGGTGCTGGCTCTACCCCTACGCCAACCAATTTGAATTGGCAGCTCATGCAGAAGAACCAACAGCTCGAAAATGAATTGCGTAGCTTACGCGGTAAAATGGAAGAGCAAGACAATATTATCGAACAATTAAAAAGTGAACTTACAAACCGCTATGCAGATTTAGATCAACGTTTAGAGCTACTCCAACAAAAAGTAGATCCGAGTGAAGACACAGAGGCTGCGGAGGATAACCAACAAGGTACTGCACCCAGTAGCAGCTAATATAGCCCCTACACCAGCTAAACAACCTACGACCCAAGCAACATTAAGCTCATCTGCAAAACAACCTGTAAATGCAGGTGGTGACTCACTTGAGCTTGAGAAAGCAGCTTATACCGTTGCTTTAGATGCATATAAACAAGGTGGTGCGAAAAAAGCCATCGCACCGATGAAAAATTTTATTAAAAATAATCCTAACAGTGTTTATATTAGCAATGCATATTTTTGGCTAGCTGAATTCAACCTTGCTGTTGAACCGACTAACTACGCAGAAGCGAAAAAGAACTATGGTATTGTAGTAGATCAATACCCTGAGTCGACTCGTGCACCTAGAGCGTTATATCAACTGTATAGCATTGCAAAAGACGTAGATCGAAACAGCAGTTTAGCAACGCAGCTCAAAACCAAGCTTACCCAAAAGTACCCAAAATCTGAAGAAGCAGGCTTTGTTAAAAAATAGGACTTTTTTTAACGCAAAAAAAAAAGACACCTTATAAGGTGTCTTTTTTTATTCGCAGCATTTAGCGTACGATACCGCGCTTAGACTGCTCAAGTGAGTCGATCAACAATTGCGCTTCTGCCACTTCAGGCAAAATTTCAGTACGAATACGTTCAATCGCTTCATTCGTCGTTAATCCATCTTTATAGATCAATTTAAAGGATTCACGTAAACCTTGAATCACATTTTTAGACCAACCTTTACGACGCATTCCTTCAATGTTCATGGCAAAAGCATGGGCTGGATTACCAGATACCATGACATAAGCAGGTACATCTTTCAAAATAAGAGATGCACCACCAATCATACTGTAAGAATCGATTTTACAGAATTGATGAATACCAGAGTTACCACCTACGATGACATAATCACCAATGTGGACATGACCTGCAACGCCGACGTTATTAGCAAAGATATTATGATCACCTACCACACAGTCATGTGCAATATGTGTATTCACCATCAATAAATTATGACTACCAACTTTAGTTAGACCCTGATCTTGAACAGTACCACGGTGTAAACTACAGTGTTCACGAATCGAGTTATGATCCCCGATTTCTAACCAAGTTTCTTCACCAGCATATTTCAAGTCTTGGCAGACTTCACCAACACTGGCAAATTGAAAAATTTCGTTATGTTGACCAATACGGGTATAACCACCCACCACAACATGTGAATGCAGTTTAGTACCCGCTCCAATTGTGACTTGAGGACCAATAATACAATATGGTCCAATTTGCACATCCGGAGCAATTACTGCTGATGAGTCAATAATGGCGGTAGGATGAATTAATTCGTTATTGCTCATGCTGTCTCTGTTTTCTGATGCGAAACCATAATTTCCGCGGTTGCTGCGACTACGCCATCTACAGTGGCAACACAATTATATTTGTAAATGCCACGCTTTTGCATCACTAATTCTGATTTTAATACAAGTTGATCGCCTGCAACGACTTGTTTTTTAAATCGGACCTTTTCTGCACCAGCAAATAAGAACAACGAACCAGCTGAAGGTTTCTCATTATTCATAATGAAACCTAAGATACCCGATACTTGCGCCAATGCCTCAACAATCAGCACGCCCGGCATAATTGGGTATTCAGGGAAATGGCCTTGTAAAAATTCTTCGTTAATCGTTACATTTTTATAGCCTACAATCCCGTTGTCAGTCACTTCAACAACACGATCAACCAATAAAAACGGATAACGATGTGGCAAATATTCACGAATAGTCTGAATAGTCATTGGTAATTCAGGTTTTGTGAAAGCTGGGGTATTCGACTCTGTCATCATAATTATTTACGCAATTTAAATGTTGATTCAAGGGACTCAATTTGAGACTGCATATGATCAAGTCGTTTGACCAATTGGGTCAATGGCACATCTGCTAATTGTTTAAAGCGGATTGCTGCCTTTTTCCAAGAACCACTTTCAAGCATTGGCGTGCCTGAAGAATAACTTCCAGCAACGGAAATACTTTTTGTGACCATTGACATACCGGTAATTGTCACATTATCTGCAATATTAATGTGACCTACGATACCAACAGCCCCTGCTAGCACACAATTTTTGCCAATAGTTGTACTACCAGCAATGCCACATTTCGCAGCCATTGCTGTATTTGCACCAACTTTGACGTTATGTGCGATTTGCACAAGGTTATCAATAATGACACCATCTTCCAAAATTGTGTCATCTAAAGCACCACGGTCGATACTACAATTTGAGCCAATACGCACATCATTCCCGATGCGTACAGAACCTAATTGAGCAATACGATGCCATTTCCCTTGATAAGGCGCAAAACCAAACCCTTCACCACCGATCACCGTATTTGCATGGATACGTACACGATCACCTAACTTAGCTTCACCAGTAATCGTCACATGCGAATCGATAAAACAATCTTTACCAATTTCAACACCATGATCAATCTTCACTTGTGATTCAATTCGAGTTCCTTCACCCACCACGCTATTCGCACCAATCACCACATAATGCCCAATATAAGCAGTATCAGAAATGATTGCTGAAGGATGAATTTGGGCAGTACTTTCAATTCCTGTTTCTACAGATTTTTTTTCAAAAACATGCGTCAGAATAGCGAAAGCCAGATACGGATTGGGTACGACAATGAAGTTTTGCTGTGAAGGGATTTGTGACTGCATCTCTGCAGTCACAATCAGCGCACCAGCCTGAGACTGTTGAGCTTCATTCAGATATTTATCTGCGTTTAAAAATGCAAGCTGATGCGGTTGAGCACTCTCTAAACTTGCCATTCCACTGAATAGCAAATCTAGCTGGCCAATACATTGACCTTGAACAAGTTGAGCAAGCTTTTCTAAACTGAATTTTTGAGAATTCATTGATTATTTAATTGCATTAACCTTTTGAATCATTTTATCAGTTAAATCAAACTTAGGGTCATACGCAAGTGCTGAATTTTTATTCAAAACAACATCTAACTTATTTTCTGTGCGCAATTGTTCTGCAACTTGCTTGATTCGTGTATCCATCGTGCGATTTAAAGACTGAATATTCCCTTGAACCGAAGCTTGAACTTTTTGCTGTAAATCAGTCAGCTCTTTAAGTTTAGTTTGATACTGTTGACCCATTTGCTGCTTTTGCGCAGCAGTCAACTTATCACCACCCTGCTGAGCTTTTTGCTGCATTGCTTCCAGCTCTTTAGCCAGTGATTCAATTTTAGTGGTTTGTGGTTTCAACTGCTGTTGAATTTGAGCATTTTGTTGTTTTAGATAAGTACTTTGATCCACCACCTTTTCTAAATCAACCACACCGTAACCTGCTGCATTTACCACAGCAGAACACGACATACCCAATACCGCCAAACTAGCAAATAATTTATTCATCTTATCAACCTGTAATTTTGTTATTCCCAGAAGGGTCGTACTTAGAAGGTACGACCAATCTCGAATTGAATTTCTTTTGTTTCATCGCCAGCTTTGTCATTAAGCGGGAATGCATAACTCAGTGAAATTGGACCAATCATCGTGATCCAAGTAAAGCCTGCACCAACGCTATAACGCATATTGTTCATATCAAAGCCGTAGTTATCTTTACAGTATTGACGGTCTTCACTAGATTTAGGAACGTCACATTGGGTATCAAATACTTGTGCGCCTTCAGCAAATAATACTGGACGAACTTGACGCGCCCAATCGCCTTTAAATGGCACAGGTAAAGCTAATTCAGTACCAAATTGAATTAAAGCATTACCACCGACTTCTTCTGGGTCATAATCTTTTTCACCACGAGCATCATAATAGACACCGTCATATTTTGGACCTAAGGTGCTGTTGTCATAACCACGTACCGAACCAAAACCACCTGCATAGAAGTTTTTATAGAACGGTAAATCATTACCATAACCCAACTTACCATAGCCACGGAGCACAAAGTCTTTACCTAGTGGGAAATAAGCTTGTGCATCGTAAGTGACTTTTTGATACTCAACATCACTACCTGGTAAAGCAATTTCAGTATTTACGCGATGCGACATACCTGATGTTGGGAATACAGGACGGTTAAGCGTGTTATACGACCAACCTAGGTTTAAGTTATAGGTTAAAAACTTTCCTTCAAACGCACTTTCGTAATCATTATTAACTATGTTCGCTTCAGGACATGTCCATTCAAGATTGCTAGGATCAGGATTTACAATTGAACATGTATTAAATGAATTAGAATCAATGGTTTTACCACCATTTGCCTTCAAATAATCACGCACATATGTAGATACATACTCACCTGTTGTTACCTTGGTTTGATCTACATTTAAACCCATACTGATACTTTGGTTTTCATCGATCGGATAACCGAAGTTAATACCACCACCAAAACTATCAGTAACGTAGTTGTTAACGTTATAGTCATCATCTAACTTGGTTTTACGGTAGTACATGTTATAACCACGACGTACACCATCAATAGTAAAGTACGGGTCAGTTACACTGAGGTTATAGTAATCTTGAGTCTCTGAACGAGACAAATCGATAGAAACCGCATTACCTGTACCCAAGAAGTTGGTTTGACTCAAACCTGCTTGGAAAGTCACACCGCCACTTTGTGAGAAACCAACAGCTAAAGTACTTGTACCCGAATGCTGCTCTTCAACATTCACATTTAAATCAATTTGATCTGGCGTGCCCGGAATACGTGCAGGCTTAACATCAACGGTTTTAAAGAAACCAGTACGTTCTAAACGCACTTTAGACAAATCAATTTTTTCGTTACTTGCTAATGCACCTTCCATTTGACGCATTTCACGACGAAGAACTTCATCAGCTGTTTTCGAGTTACCTGTGAAATTAATACGGCGAACTGTGACTTGCTGCCCCGGATTCACATAGTAATTTAAATCAACCAATTTGGTGTCTTTATTGATTTCAGGAACAATGTTCACTTCTGCAAAGTAGTAACCTGCGTTACCGTATTTACGAAGTAAAAGCTGTTTCACACCATTCACTTTTTCTTGTGAATATAAATCGCCATCTTTATAAAGTTTTAAAGCGTTTAAATCAGTTTGCGTATAAAGCGTATCACCTAAGAAATGGGTTTCACCAAACTTAAATTGTTCGCCTTCATCCACCGAAACTTCGATAAAGACATGTTTTTTATCTTCACTCAAATTCAGACTTGAATTGGTAATGTTGAAGTTGATGTAACCTTTGTTGAGATACATCGCACGTAAAGCTTCTAAACTCGCAGCCATCTTTTCACGTGCGTAGCGGTCATTACGAGAAATGATCGAGTTCCAACCACTTTCTTTTAATGCAAAAATTTGTTTAATTTCGCTTTCTTTAAAGACCGTATTACCAATGATATTGATATCAAATACTTTGGCAGATTGACCTTCTTCAAACTCGATTAAGACATTGACACGGTTATTCGGTTGAGCGGTTGTAATAACTTTGACATCAGCATCATAGCGACCTTGCTGCATGTACTGTTGTTCTAATTCAGTTTCAACCGTTTGCAAAGATGATTTCTTTAAAACCTCACCTTCGGACAGACCCATTTTCTTTAAGCCTTCTTCCAAGGCTTCTTTAGGAATAAGTTTATTGCCTTTTAGCTCAACTTTAGAAATAACTGGACGTTCAACCACTGTATATACAAGGGTATTACCGACTTGTGAAGACTTCACATCATCAAACAAACCCGATGCAAACATGCTACGAATTGAGTTTGAAATGATTTGATCATTGACACGATCACCAGCGGAGAATGGGATCATTCCGGCTACATTGTCAGGAGTTAAACGCACTAAGCCATCAACACGAATATCTTGTACTACAAAATCATCTGCTGCATATACTTGTTGTGCTACGGCCATAGCACTAACCAGTGCCAATGGCATAAATAAATGTTTGTGCTGCATGCCAGTCTTTTCCGCTGTTAATTTATTTCGTATAACGTTCTTATAAACGCATAATGTCATTGAATAGAGCCAGTAGCATCATGCTACCCAGCAATACCATACCAATTTTTAATCCAACCAATTGTATTTGTTCAGAAACAGGTTTACCACGAATTAATTCAATAAAATAGTAAATTAAATGACCGCCATCGAGCATAGGAATCGGTAGTAAATTTAAAATACCTAAACTCACACTCATCAGTGCCATAAATGAAATGAAGGTTTGCCACCCCATTTCGGCACTTTGTCCAGCCACTTTCGCAATGGTAATCGGACCAGATAAATTATCCAAACCCACCAAACCACGCACCATTTTTACAATAGAATTCAGGATCATACTAGAGATTTGACCTGTTTTTTCTACCGCTTTTCCCATCGCCTCTACAGGCGTGTATTGAATGGTTTGTTTGTATTCGGCGGGAATATTGACTTTACCCGGATCGCTTTGTACACCTAACAGCCCTGTGACTTTACCCATTTGGTCACGCTTACCTTGCGGCATCACGCTTAAATGCACAATTTTATTTTGTCGTAAAACATCAATTTTAAGTAACTTTTCTGGAGAAGCTTGTACAACTTGTACAACATCAAACCAGTCTTTCATTTTTACGCCATCAATCGAAACAATTCGATCACCCACTTGCATCCCTTGGCGTATTGCTGCGCCATCTTCACTGAGTTTTGAAACTACTGCAGGAATTTCAGGACGATACGGTGTAAAACCTAGAACATCGAGTGGTGACTGAGTTTGATCACGTAAGAAACTCTGAATCGGTAAACTAAAGTTTTGAATTTGCCCTGCACGTTCAGCTTGAATTTGAATATTGCCAGTTTCACCCACACGATCAACCAAGGCATAATTCAAGCGCTCCCAAGTGGATACTTGAGTGCCATCTACGGCAGTAATTTTATCACCAGACTGCATTTGCGCAGCTGCTGCAGGCGTATTCGGTAAAATTTTACCTACGCGCGTATTCAGCTGTTCCTGTGCAGGTAAAAATAAAATCCAAAACAACACCACAGCAAAAGCCAAGTTGATGAGTGGCCCTGCAGCAACAATTGCAATACGTTTCCAAGGGTGTTGTCTGTTAAATGCTTTCGGTAAGTCTTCTGCTGCGACATCACCTTCACGTTCATCCAACATTTTGACATAACCACCCAGTGGCAATGCAGACAGTTGATATTGAATACCTGATTTCTTCGACGTCCACTTGAGCAGTGTTGGGCCAAAACCAATCGAATACACCAAAACCTTTACGCCCAGTTTACGTGCAACAAAATAATGCCCAAATTCATGAATCGCTATTAGCGGTCCAAGTAGCAATATTGCTGCAATAATCATAAACAAGGCATTCATGTCTTAACTTCCTGAATTCAATACTGCTTTTTCAGCAACCATACGTGCCGATTTATCTGCATGCAAAATAACATCAATATTATTTGCAGCTGAGTTTTCAACTTGCCCCAACACATGTTCCACAATTTGAGGGATTTGAGTAAAGCCAATTTTCTCATGCAAAAATGCTGCCACGGCGATTTCATTGGCTGCATTTAAAATCGTAGGAGCTAAGCCTCCAGCCTTCATGGCTTGACGTGCTAATTTTAGCGCTGGGAATCGCTGTATATCAGGCTGTTCAAAATTTAACTGAGAATGAATAAATAAATCTAATGGAGGCACATGTGTTTGAATACGCTTCGGCCATGCTAATGCATGAGCAATAGGCGTACACATATCAGGATTACCCATTTGCGCCAAAGTCGAACCATCTACATATTGAACCATTGAATGAATGATACTCTGTGGATGGACAACAACTGTTACAAATTGTTCTTCAACTGCAAAAAGATGACAGGCTTCGATCAATTCCAAGCCTTTATTCATCAGCGTTGCAGAATCAACAGAAATTTTTTGCCCCATCGACCAGTTTGGATGCTTACAGGCTTGAGCAGGCGTTACACTTTGTAATTGTTCTAAACTATGATGTAAAAATGGACCACCAGATGCGGTGAGTAAAATCTGTTTGACACCCAATTTTGGCTGACCATGACGCTCACCTTGTAGATAAGTTTCAGGCAAGCACTGGAAGATTGCATTATGTTCAGAATCGACCGGCAGTAACAAAGCATTATTTTCACGTGCGGTCTGAATCATGATGTCACCCGACATCACCAGCGCTTCTTTATTTGCAAGTAAGACACGTTTACCCGCTTTCGCAGCAGCCAATGTCGGTAGCAACCCTGCTGCACCCACAATAGCGGCCATGACCACATTAACTTGTGGATGTTCTGCTACTGCGATTAATCCGGCTTCATCATGCAAGATTTCAATATCAGTTAATTTTTCAGCTACGAGTAATTGGCGCAGTTCATCCACTTTATTGAATGGAACAACTGCGATTTTCGGTCGATATTGTTTGCATATTTCGACAAGTTCTACAATTCGGCTATGTGCAGTGACTGCAAAAACTGAATACTCTTCGGGGTGCTGTTGCAGAATCTTTAAAGTACTTTGACCAATGGATCCTGTTACACCCAATATACAAACAGATTGTGACATCTATAAATCTACGCCAATTAATTTTAAAACATACATACCTGCTGCAAAGATAGGTGCTGCAGCAAGCAACGAGTCGATACGGTCCAGCACACCACCATGTCCCGGAAGAATACGACCAGAATCTTTGATCCCTGCACGACGCTTGATCATCGATTCAAATAAATCACCAAGTACTGAACTAAATACCGTTATTACTGAAAGTATTAAAAATAAGATATGTTCAGCGATGCTTAAATCTAGATAAATAATTTCAACAACAATGACAATTAGCATTGCAGTGAATAGACCGCCGTATAAACCTTCGATCGATTTATTCGGGCTCACATCTGGTGCAAGTTTTTTCTTACCGAATTTACGTCCCACGAAATATGCACCACTGTCTGCACCCCATACCAAAAGGAACAGATACATGAGCCACCACGGTGAGTTCATCCACACAGAAAAAATAGCAGTTACCGCAGCAGGAACTAAGACTAAACCAATACCACTCAGACTCGGGTTATACCAGTTATCGTAATCAGGATAAGACTTCACCCAATAGACACTTAAGATCCAAGTAAAGATCGAAGCCGCCCAAAGCAGTAATGCAACATCTGTAAAATGCAATGCTAGTGCTGAAAGAATAGCAGTGACTAGACCATAGCCCCAAGCGAAAGGTTTAATCACATTTTGTGTATTCCGCGGCATGAGTTTGAACCACTCATAACCCGCGACAGCTGATGCAATAATCATCAGCACAAGCATTGGGTATTTAGACTCGGTTGCAAACATGCAACTCAGTACAACTGAAACCAGTACCAATGCGGTTATTATCCGCTCTAACATTTATTTATTCTCAAACTGCTCTTGTTGAATCTGCTCTGAGGTCTTACCAAAACGACGTTCACGACCACCAAATACTGCTAGTGCGTCGTCAAATTCTTCAATGGTAAATTCAGGCCATAATGTCTGGGTAAAATAAAGTTCTGCATAAGCAGCTTGCCAAAGCAAGAAGTTCGAAAGACGGAAATCACCACCTGTACGAATTAACAAATCTACCGGAGGTAGATCACTTAAACTGACATATTGACCAAAGACTTCAGCATCCACTGCTTCAAGATCTATTTTGTTAGTTAAAACATCTGCTGCGATTTGTTTTGCAGCCTGTGCCATATCCCACATACCACCGTAACTAATTGCAATAGTTAAAGTCATGCTGTCGAAATTAGCAGTCCTTTGTTCGGCTTGCAACATTAAGTCACGTAAGTTAGGAGATAAACGAGAACGATCACCAATAAAACGTAGGGAAATGTTAAATTTTTCCATGCGTGGCAACTGCTCATGAATGGTTTCTTCGAGAAGAGCCATTAACAAATCAACCTCAAACTGAGGACGATTCCAATTTTCACTCGAAAAAGCAAAAACGGTCAGTGCTTGGATATTTCTTTTACGACAATGTTCAACGATGGGATCTAGGATGTCCTTTCCAGAACGATGCCCTTCACCTTTTTGCATTTGATTCTTTTTGGCAAAACGATTGTTGCCATCCATAATGATGGCAACATGTTTTGGAAGACGGGAAGTTTCTTCAGATGAGGTCATTAAAACTTAGACCTTCATCAATTCAGCTTCTTTTGCAGCCAGACGTTTTTCAACTTCAGCAACGAATTTGTCTGTGATTTTTTGAATGTCATCACCCGCGCGACGCTCATCATCTTCAGAAATTTCTTTTTCTTTTAACAATGCTTTGATATCACCCAAAACATCACGACGGATGTTACGGATCGCAACTTTTGCATTTTCAGCTTCGTTACGTGCAACTTTCTGCATGTCTTTACGTGTTTCTTCTGTTAATGCAGCCATAGGAACACGGATGGCATCAGCAGTAATCGGGTTTAAGCCCAAGTCAGATTCACGAATTGCTTTATCAATTGCAGCAACCATTGAACGTTCAAAAGGCTGAACAAGTAGAGTACGAGAGTCTTCTACACCCACGTTCGCTACTTGGTTTAATGGCACATCAGAGCCATAGTAAGGAACCATAACACCGTTTAAAATTGATGGGTGCGCGCGGCCTGTACGAACTTTGGCAAAACCATGCTCTAGAGAATCTAGAGATTTGTTCATACGGTCTTCTGCGTCTTTTTTAAGATCGTTAATCATGTGATCTTCCTTACTTAATTCGAAAAGATGTAAATTCTAAAATAGCTTGTAGTATAAAGAGCTTTAGGGCCCACGTACATTAGTTCGTAACGTGAGTACCCTCTTTTTCACCCATTACCACTGAAAGTAATGAACCTGATTTGTTCATATCAAATACTTGAAGTGGAACGTTGTGGTCACGGCACAAGCAAATCGCTGTCAAATCCATCACACCCAGTTTTTCATCTAAAACTTGGTCAAATGTTAATGCATCGTATTTCACTGCATCTTCATACTTGCTTGGATCTTTGTTGTATACGCCATCAACCTTCGTCGCTTTAAGGATAAGATTGGCTTCAATCTCGATACCGCGTAAGCAAGCTGCTGTATCTGTTGTAAAGAATGGGTTACCCGTACCTGCAACAAATACACAAACTTCGCCACGAGTTAAATGACGAATAGCATCACGGCTAGAATATGATTCAACTACAGCACCAATAGGTAAAGCTGACATTAGACGAGTTTTGATATTACGACGCACCAAAGCATCACGAAGTGCCAAACCGTTCATTACAGTGGCCAACATACCCATTTGATCACCTGTTACACGGCCAACCAAACCATCTTTTTGTAATTGGCTACCACGGTAAAGGTTACCACCGCCGACAACGATCCCCACTTGAACACCTAAACCAACAAGGTGCGCAATTGCGAGTGACATTTGATCGAGCACTTGTGCATCGATACCCATCTCTTTATTGCCCGCTAAAGCTTCACCTGAAAGCTTAAGCAGGATGCGACCAAAACGTGGTTTTTTAGAATCAAGCATCATCAACTCCGAATTATTTAATTTCAATTATTTTTAATGAATCGTTTAAGCAGACTTAACCGAGATTAGTTTTGCAAATAAGTCATATTCATCTGCATCTGTGATTTCTACTTCAAGTAAATCACCTGCTTTAATCACTGACTTATCGATATCTTCAACAAAAACATTACCGTCAATTTCAGGTGCATCTGCATAAGAACGCGCAACAGCAACTGGGAACTCTTCCTCAAGATCATCCACAAGTACTGTCATTTTTTGACCGATACGACTTTGCAATTTCGCAGCAGAGATTTCTTGCTGAACTTGCATGAAACGTTCATAACGCTCTTGTTTGATTTCTTCAGGCACATGATCTGGCAAATCATTTGCAGTCGCACCTTCAACTGGTGAGTAAGTAAAACAACCCACACGATCAAGCTGCGCTTCTTTTAACCAATCAAGCAACATTTGGAAGTCTTCTTCAGTTTCACCCGGGAAGCCCACAACAAATGTAGAACGAATCACAAGATCAGGACATTTCTCACGCCAAACTTTTAAACGCTCCAGTGTATTTTCACTGTGCGCAGGACGCTTCATGAGTTTTAGAATCTTAGGACTTGCGTGTTGGAATGGAATATCCAAATACGGCAAAATTTTGCCTTGTGCCATTAAGTCAATCACAGCGTCTACATGTGGATATGGATATACATAGTGCAGACGCACCCAGATACCCAATTGACCCAATGCTTCACACATGTCATAGAATTTGGTTTTAACGGGCTGACCGTTCCAGAAGTCCAATTTGTATTTGGTGTCTACGCCATAAGCCGATGTATCTTGAGAAATCACAAGGACTTCTTTTACGCCTGCTTTTTTCAGCGCTTGAGCTTCAGTCAATACTGAACCTACTGGACGAGAAACCAAATCACCACGCATGCTCGGAATAATGCAGAATGTGCAACGATGGTTACAACCTTCTGAAATCTTCAAATAAGCATAATGTTTTGGTGTTAATCGAATACCTTGTTCAGGTACTAGATCAATAAACGGATTGTGTTTCGGTGGCTCAGGCACGTATTCGTGCACAGCTTCCATCACTTCTTGATATGCCGCAGCACCTGTCACTTTTAAGACATTTGGGTGCATTTGGCGAATTTTGTCTTCGTCTTTACCTAAACAACCAGTCACAATTACGCGACCGTTTGAACTCATCGCTTCACCAATGGCATCTAGCGACTCTTGTACTGCAGATTCAATAAAACCACAGGTATTTACAACTACTAAATCGGCACCATCATAATCTGATGCTACATCATAACCTTCAGTCTTTAACTGAGTTAAAATTCGTTCGGAATCTACCAATGCCTTAGGACAACCTAAAGAAACAAAACCGACTTTGGGGGATTTCATGAATCTGCGCTCCACTATAATCCGCGTATTGTATGTCTTTTCAAAACATAAAAACAGGTGAAAAGGTCACTCTTTATATCACGCACCAAAATAATGCTATAAATTCATCCATATAATTTCATTTGCACCATTTTAATGCATTTTAGATTTACAGCCTGTTTTTAATCAGCTATACACTTTATTTAAAGTCTTAAATAAGCGCATTTATTCAAATAAGCATCAAAACTTAGCGTATTTCTGAAATAGTTGGCTTATATCTTGCATAACTTGCATCAATTCGAACCTTATTAGATTGAACGATTTGCTTTATGAAGATGCCATTGCGCCATTTTAAGACAGGAACCTCTCGCTAATGGATCAGACTATGACGATTGATTACCGGCTTTTAGTGGATAATTTAACCACTGCCATTTTATTGGTCGATAGCAACCTGAATATTTTTTATTTAAATTCATCTTGTGAAGCGCTTTTTGACATCAGCTTACTTCGTGCATCAGGTCAGCCTGTATTAAATTTACTTCATATGCCCGATGATGAATTCAATACGCATGATGCATTAATGAATACATTAACTTCTGGTCAACACTATACGCGCCGAGAAGCAACGATTAATGTCAACTTTAAAGACATTCATGTCGATTACACCGTGTCACAGCTCAACTCAGGTAAACCCTACCACCCTTTGCTATTGATTGAGCTCAATCAAATCGACCGGATGTTAAAAATCTCTAAAGAAGAAAACCTGATTCAACAGCATCAAGTCGCACGACAACTGATTCGTGGTGTTGCCCATGAAATTAAAAATCCACTCGGTGGTATCCGTGGGGCGACACAACTTTTAGCGCGTAGCTTAAATGATCCGAAGTACAGCGAATTCACCGACATTATTATTAGTGAAGTAGACCGATTACGTAATCTTGCTGACACTATGCTTGGTTCAAGACAATTACCAAGTTACGAACCAGTCAATGTCCATGAACCCCTTGAACGTGTTCGTTCACTGATCGTCAACCAAACCAAAAAGAAAATTAAGATCACTCGTGATTACGACCTTTCTTTACCGGATGTTCTGGCAGATCGTGATCAATTAATTCAGGTCATGCTGAATATCAGTGTTAATGCTGTTCAGGCGATGACTGAAAATAAAGAGTTCTTTGTTGAGCATCAACCAGAACTCACCTTGCGCACACGTATTCAACGGCTAGTCACCATCAACGGTGTATTAAAACGTTCTGCGGTACGCATTGACATCGAGGACAATGGACCAGGTGTCCCACAAGAAATATTAGAATCCGTATTTTACCCTTTAGTGACAGGACGAGCGAAAGGCACAGGTCTCGGCCTGAGCATTGCACAAAATATTATGCATCAACATAACGGAATGATTGAATGCCAATCAGTTCCTGGAAAAACAGTATTTAGCCTATATTTACCTTGGGAGTCAGATCATGTCGCGTAATAAGATTTGGGTCATCGATGATGATCGCGCCATGCGTTGGGTGCTGGAAAAAACATTCAAAGAAGAAGGTTTTGATGTTACCAGTTTTGAAGAAGCACAATCCGCTTTAGATCAGTTAAGTGTCGATGCGCCAGATGTTATTTTGACAGACATCCGTATGCCGGGTATTGATGGACTGACCTTTTTAGGTAAAGTCAAAGGCAACTACCCTGACTTACCTGTGATCATCATGACCGCTCATTCAGATTTAGAATCTGCTGTGTCGAGCTATCAAACGGGTGCATTTGAATATCTACCAAAACCTTTTGATATTGATGAAGCCTTAGCGCTTGTAAACCGTGCAATTTTGCATATTGCCAAATTACAACAACAAGAATCTGCTAAAACTGTTCAACCGATTCAATCTACTGAGATTATTGGTGAATCACCTGCTATGCAGGAAGTCTTCCGTGCCATTGGTCGTCTTTCTCAATCACACATTACCGTATTAATTAATGGTGAATCAGGCACGGGTAAAGAATTAGTTGCGCATGCATTGCATAAGCATTCACCACGTGGCAACAAGCCTTTTATTGCCCTCAACATGGCGGCAATTCCAAAAGATTTGATCGAAACTGAATTATTTGGTCATGAAAAAGGCGCGTTCACCGGTGCCAACACACAGCGTCAAGGGCGTTTCGAACAAGCCAATGGCGGGACTCTTTTCCTTGATGAAATTGGCGACATGCCATTTGAAACTCAAACACGTTTACTGCGTGTTTTAGCGGATGGCGAATTCTACCGCGTTGGTGGTCACATCCCAGTCAAGGTGGATGTCCGTATCGTTGCGGCAACACACCAAGACTTAGAAAAGTTAGTACATGAAGGTCGCTTCCGTGAAGACTTGTACCACCGTCTAAACGTCATTCGTATTCATATTCCAAAACTTGCACATCGTAGTGAAGATATTCCGATGCTTGCACAGCACTTCCTAGCAAGTGCAGGCAAAGAACTTGGGGTAAGCCCGAAAATTCTGCGTCCTGAAACGCAAGAATACATGCAAAAACTGCCGTGGCAAGGTAATGTGCGTCAGCTCGAAAATACCTGTCGCTGGCTAACAGTCATGATCACAGGCCGTGAAGTTTATCCAGAAGATTTACCTTCTGAATTAAAACAGATTCCAATTCAAGGCACAGATGGCAATCCTGCTACTCAAGGGATTGATCGTATCGGGGTGCATCATTGGGATGAATTACTTGGTCAATGGGCTGTGCAAAAACTTAAAAATGGTGAGATGAAAATTCTCGACATTGCCACACCAATGTTTGAACGCACCCTCATCAATGCAGCACTACAGCAAACACGTGGGCGTAAGCGCCATGCAGCAGAACTTTTAGGTTGGGGTCGTAATACCTTAACCCGTAAACTTAAAGAACTCGGTATGGACAGTGCCGAAGATGATGTCGAAGAAGAATTAGAAAGTTAATTTTCTGGTTTACATTAAAAAAAGCCAGCCACTTGACTGGCTTTTTTTATTTTAAGATTTTTTAGCAATATTTTATGCCGTAAAGCCGACATAACGTGAATAACCTTCCACCCCTAAATCAGACTTATAAATCAGAAACTCAGGGAAGCTCGAGGCGGTAATTTCAGTAAACATATGATACTGATCATCATTGGCATGCAAGTCATCGACTGTATGCTGCATGGTTTGCTCAAATTCATCGGTAATAAACTCAAAACCAATATCCATTGCAATAAACAGCACATGCTCACATGGCTGCACATACTGTTCTTCTGACCAATCAATCACTTGCTGCTGGCAATGTGGACACTGAATGTTATCTGAGGGAGAAATATCAAGTTCGATCAATTGATAAGACATAGAAGTAAATTTATTCATAAATATTAGATTTATTCTAACAAAACTTAGTTTCAGCTAAAGATATTTATTCAATAAAAAAGGAGCCGTAGCTCCTTTAAATATGACTGGTTTTGACTATTTCTTAAGGGATGACTTATAGGCTGACAATGCAGCCACCGCGATAGCCGACAAAGCAATACCCGGCGCACTTGCAATTAAAATACCTGTCGTTCCTAGACCTAGCGCCAAAATCTTACCTGTGAGTAATGGACCTGTCATTGCTCCCAAACGCCCCCATGAAATCGCACTCCCCACACCTGTTACTTTCCCAGCTGGTGTATAGAAAATTGGAGAGATCCCATACAAAATAGATTGACCACCTGTAGAGAAAATCCCGCCCATGATGCCTGCTGCAATGAGTACAGGAATGGAATTTGTTGTAAACAGCACAAATAATGCTACAAACAAACCTGAATAGATAATCACTGCCATTTGCCATAATTTTAGGCGATCAAGCAAGTAGCCTAAACCGAGCGTACCAATTACTGCGCCCACTTGGAACATCAACATGATCATAAAAGCTTGTTGCTTTTCCAACCCTTGTTCCATAAGCAAGTTAGGCAACCAACTGATCAGAATATAGTTCACCATTAAGGTAAAGAAGAAACTCAACCAAAGCGGCAAGGTATATTTATAACGCTGTTCAGCAAAAAGGATTTGCCCCATCGGTGGAACCGCTTCTTTGCTTTCTGCCTGAACTTTTTCAGTACGCTTATCTTTTAAGATAATCGCCATGAATGGAATTAGAATTAAAGGCGTTAAACCACCAATTAAAAACAGTGTATGCCAAGAGATATCTTTAAAAATAATACCCAAGCCAGCAACAAAGATTGCACCTACAGGTAAGCCGCAGTACATCAAACTATTTAAGCGTCCACGGTTAGCATCCGTCGCTTCATCACCCACCACCGAGATCATCGTTGGCATCGCAGCGCCCAAACCTAAACCTGTAAAGAATCGTGCGATATATAAAATTTCAATACTTGGTGCAACTGCCGTGATAGACATAAATACACCGAAGATAAAAATCGACAACATTAGGACTTTCTTCTGCCCCAAATAGTCAGCGACACGCCCCCCAAAGAACGCGCCAAATAACATACCAAATACACCCAAGCTAAACACATAGCCCATTTGCACCTGATCTAAGGAAAATGTCGCTGCGATTCCTTTTGCTGCGATACCGGGTGCTTGTAGGTCAAAACCTTCAAAAAATGCCACCCAGAAACACAAAAATACTGTTAGAATTTTTTGCATTTTTCCCGATTGTTGATTTGCCATAATCGAACTCCATTCATGTAGCGTAAACCCACTTGTACGCCATGCCCTGAAGTTTCGGCTTTATTGGGTAGAATAAATACCACTACAAAGGTCGGAATTCACACGACCAAAAGCCCACCATTAAGACCTAAAACTTTGTATATCAATAGTTTTTAGATCTTATTTTTTGTATTTATAATTAATTATCAATCACTTAGGTTTATGAAAGATTTTAATAATCAAACCATAGCTAAAACTAATGATGATCAAAATATTCATTTAATCCGATCAAATAGCAACAGCCAATAATTTATTGGCAATAAAAAACCCGCAACTGAGCGGGTTTTTTATTTAACTCAAAATCTTATGCAGATTTTTTCGCTTGGTTATTCTTACGAATCGTAATCATCACCAATTGAACAGCCGCAGGTGTTACACCTGGAATACGACTTGCTTGTGCCAATGTTTCAGGCAATACATTTTTCAGCTTCATGGTGATTTCACGTGAAAGACCAGAAACTACATCGTAATCAAAATCAGCAGGAATACGTGTATCTTCCAAACGTTTCATTTGCGCAACGTCTTCTTGCTGACGGTTAATATAACCCGCATATTTCACTGCAATTTCAATTTGCTCACCCACAAATGCTGAAACTTCTGAACCTGTCAATTCAGCAATTTGTGAGAAGTTGATATTTGGACGTTTGAGCAAATCAATTGCATTGGTTTCTTTTGACAGGTCATCGCCAGTCATTTCAACGAATTTTTTGCCTAGTGGATTGTTTGGCGCTGCCCAAAGGTGTTGTAAACGACCTTTCTCTGTTTCTACAGCTTCCATTTTTTGGCAGAACGAATCCCAACGCGCATCATCTACCAGCCCCATTTCACGACCAATGGCAGTTAAACGCTGATCCGCATTGTCTTCACGAAGCATCAAACGGTATTCCGCACGTGACGTGAACATACGGTACGGTTCTTTAGTACCGAGAGTAATCAAGTCATCAACCAACACGCCCATGTACGCTTCATCACGTTTTGGTGTCCATTGCTCTTGATCCCATGCACGACGTGCTGCGTTTAAGCCTGCAAGCAAACCTTGCGCTCCCGCTTCTTCATAACCTGTTGTACCGTTAATTTGACCTGCAAAATACAGGTTATTAATCGATTTGGTTTCTAAAGAGAATTTCAATGATTGTGGGTTGAAATAGTCGTACTCAATTGCATAACCCGGACGCAAAATGTGCGCATTTTCCATACCACGAATCGAGCGAACCAATTCAAACTGAACATCGAATGGTAATGAAGTTGAAATACCATTTGGATAAAGCTCATGTGTATCTAGACCTTCAGGTTCCAAGAACACTTGATGCGAATCTTTATCGGCAAATTTATGAATTTTATCTTCAATCGATGGGCAATAACGTGGACCTACACCTTCAATTACACCGGTATACATTGGTGAACGGTCTAAGCCGCCACGAATGATATCGTGAGTTTTCTCGTTGGTATGTGTGATATAGCAATTGATTTGCTCAGGATGCATCGACGCATCACCCATGAATGACATAGTCGGAGATGGGAAATCACCCGGCTGTGGCGTCATTACAGAGAAATCAACTGATCGTGCATCGATACGTGGTGGTGTACCAGTTTTTAAACGACCTACAGGTAAGTTCAATTCACGAAGGCGCGCAGCCAATGAAATTGAAGGAGGATCGCCCGCACGACCGCCTGAAGCATTATTTAGACCTACGTGGATCACACCACCCAAGAATGTACCTGTAGTCAATACAACAGTTTTCGCATCAAAGCGAATACCCATTTGGGTGACTACACCTTTAACGGTATCGCCTTCAACAATAAGGTCATCAGCGGCTTGTTGGAAAATATCCAAATTCGCTTGATTTTCTAGGGTCTCACGAATCGCAGCTTTAAAACGTACACGGTCAGCTTGGGCACGAGTCGCTCGTACTGCTGCACCTTTACGTGAGTTTAAAATACGGAATTGAATACCGCCTTTGTCGGCAGCCAATGCCATTGCACCGCCAAGCGCATCAATTTCACGGACTAAATGTGATTTACCAATACCACCAATGGCTGGGTTACAGCTCATCTGCCCTAAAGTCTCAATATTATGAGTTAAGAGTAAAGTCTGTCGACCCATACGTGCCGCAGCAAGAGCTGCCTCAGTACCCGCGTGACCGCCGCCGATAACAATGACATCGTAAACTTTAGGATAATGCATAGTGGTAAAGGAGATTAAAAAAGGATGACGGAAGATTATAGCAAAACTTCACCGATAAGTTGACTGATTAACTCGATTTTATTGTTATTGGCTACTGTTTTATGCCTATATATTTCTTTATGAACATACATACTTTGCATATTCCACATAAAAATATACATTTCTCAAGCAAATGTTACTCGAAGATTGTTGTTTTATTCTGATGATTTTTTATTCTGTTATAGATCCCATGAGAATCATAAGGACTATAAGCATGAATAAGAATATTTTGCTATCCACGGTTTTATGCGGTTTATGTTTATCACCACTTGCTGCCTCAGCCAATGATAAAGTTGAGAAAGTGTATGATGCACAGCGATATCAACAAGTCTGTAAAGGTAAAAGCCAAGGCGCTCAAGTATCATTTGCCTATCGCGGTATTATCTGGAATGGTACCTGCGAACCACAATTTTTTAGCTCTTCCAAAAATGCAAATCTGCATGGCGAAGAAGCAGAATTATTAAGCACATGCAGTGCAGATGCAAAAGCCACTACTGCAACGATTAATGGACAAGAAATTAAAGGAAAATGTGCTTTAGGGTTCACTCCTCCTCGTCCTAAATAAACAGTTGTCGATCAAAATATCGACCATTTAACAGATCAAAAATAAAGCGGGTAAAACATCAGTTTTTACTCGCTTTTATTTATTGCTTATTTATTAAACTGAGATAAACTCAAAAACACTATAAGGATAAAAATATCAGGAAATTCCATGGATTCGGGATTATTTGCATTTTTTCTACCCATTGCTTTAGCCATTATGATGATGGGTTTGGGACTTGAACTTTCAGTCAAAGACTTTTTACGCGTTGGACGTTATCCAAAAGTTATTTTCATCGCTTTATTTACTCAGCTTATTCTACTGACCAGCATTGCGTTTTTCCTGTGTAAGTTGCTTGAGTTACCCCCTTTACTCGCGGTCGGGCTCATGTTGCTTGCGGCTTCACCCGGCGGCCCCACTGCTAACCTTTTTAGCTACCTATATAAAGGTGACGTTGCATTAAACATTAGCTTAACAGCCATCAACTCAGTTGTTTCGTGCTTTACATTGCCTTTTATCGTCAATCTATCCATTTTGCATTTTGTTGGTGAAAGTACCAGCATTGGTATGCCTATTGATAAGATCACCCATGTATTTCTGATTATTTTAATACCAGTATGTTTCGGTATGTTTATTCGCAACTCCTTTCCGACCATTGCATATCACATCAACAAGCCGATGCGAATGTTGTCTATTTTCTTATTAATTCTTATCTTTACACTCGCAGTTTTGCGTGAACAATCCAACATTATTACGTATTTTGCCAGCGTCGGCATTGCGACCTGTTTACTCTGTTTCAGTGGCTTATTTTTGGGTTACTTAATTCCATTTCTCGCGGGTGTCCCGGAAAAGCAGGCACGTGCGTGTACCTTTGAAATTGGCATCCATAACACCAGTATCGCCCTAACCATCGCACTAAGTGTGCTTGAAAACACCACAGTGGCGATACCTGCCGGTGTTTATTCTATTTTTATGTATTTATTGGCGACCTTATTTGGTTTTATTTTGACGCGCCGTGGCAGTCACTTGATTCAACAAGTGAAAACCTAAACTATTTTTTCTAACGCAATCACCATAAGGACTTTGGTGAAAAACCATTAAATATGCTCAAGGAGAATAAATAAGATGGATTCTGGAATTATTACGGTTCTTTTGCCATTAGCACTGGCCTTTATTATGATCGGGCTTGGGCTAGAACTTACCCCCAAAGATTTCGCACGTGTAACCAAGCACCCTAAAGCCGTGTTGATCGCATTATTTTGCCAGCTCGTGTTGCTTGTCGGTATCGCCTTTATAATATGTAAACTGCTAGCATTACCACCACTGCTTGCTGTCGGCTTGATGCTACTTGCAGCCTCACCTGGTGGTAGTACAGCGAACTTATTTAGCTATCTATTTAAAGGTGACTTGGCTTTAAATATTACCCTGACCGCCATCAACTCTGTCATTGCAGCATTAACCCTTCCATTGATCGTGAATTTTTCGATCATGCACTTCATGCAAGAAGGGCAACAAATCAGTCTGCAATTTGGAAAAATCCTCCAAGTTTTCGGCATTATTATCATCCCTGTATGTATAGGCATGCTGCTTCGTCACTATGCACCTAAACTGACTGAGAAACTGCATAAACCACTCCGTATCTTTGCCGTGGTCTTTCTCATCTTAATTATTATCGGTGCCATTTATTCTGAACGACATAATATTGCAGCTTATCTAACCCAAGTTGGCTTAGCTACGGTTCTATTCTGTATTTTCAGCTTATGCATTGGTTATTTTGTTCCGAGACTATTCGGCATCAATAGTGCTCAGGCACGTGCATGTGCATTTGAAATCGGGATTCATAACAGCACATTGGCCATGACCATCGCCTTAACAGTGATGGCCAGCTCGGCCGTTGCAATGCCTGCAGCGGTTTATTCAATCTTTATGTATATCTTTGCCGCTGTATTTGGCTTCCTAATTACACGTTTCGCACCGATCTCGACAACGACAACAGAAACAATTAAAAGTTAAGTCGCTGAAAAGTTAAAAGGATGCCACGTGCATCCTTTTATTTTTTGTCAATTTTGATAATCGCTAGCTGCAAGTTGCCGAGTTCCGTTACAATAGCTTTTTATAAAACTCATTTAGGTTATGTCCGTGAAGTGGTTACAAATTCATATTACTGTTGAAAAAGCTCAAGTTGATTACACTGAAACGCTGCTCAGTTCTTTAGGTGCAGTCAGTGTCACGCTAGATGATGCAGAAAATCAGGATTTACTTGAACCACTTCCAGGTGAAACACCACTTTGGAATAAAGTGATCGTAACTGGTATCTATGCACAAGAAGATGATGAAGAAATTGATGTTGCCGCATTAGAAACATTTATTAAAGCTCAACTTCCTGAAGCACCAATGCGTAGCGAATTCATTGAAGACCAAGAATGGGAACGCACATGGATGGATGCTTACGAGCCTATTCAAATTGGTGAAAAGTACTGGATCGTCCCAGAATGGATGGAAGCACCTGAAGCAGACGCCATTAACATCAAACTAGACCCAGGTCTTGCATTTGGTACTGGTAACCATGCATCTACATTCTTATGCCTACAATGGTTAGGTAAAGTTGATCTAAAGGATAAAATCGTCATCGACTACGGTTGTGGTTCTGGTATTTTAGGTGTTGCCGCTTTACTTTTGGGTGCAAAAAAAGTTTATGCCACTGATATTGACCCACAAGCCGTTTTAGCAACACAACAAAATGCCGAATTGAATGGTGTACTGGAAAATTTGTATGTAGGCCTACCTGAAGAGTTCAACCAAGAACTCGCTGGACAAAAAGCCGATGTGTTTGTTGCTAATATTCTTGCAGGCCCTCTAATGGCCTTGGCTGCAGAATTCTCAACTTTAATTAAATCTGAGGGCGAGTTCGCACTTGCAGGTGTAATTGAAGAGCAAGTTTCTGATGTTTCTAGTGTTTATTCTGAATTTTTTGATATATTAGACGTAGAAAAACGTGACGAAACATGGTGCCGAATTTCGGGTAAACGCCAACAGTATTAAAATTTAAAATGTGTACTTATGAGCGACAAATTAACTAACTGCCCAACTTGTTTTACAACATATAAAGTAACTGTTCCGCAGCTTACTGTCGCTCAGGGCATGGTTTGTTGCCCAAAGTGCTCTACATCTTTTAATGCACTGTCTCATTTGGTGGTAGATAAAGCGTTGTCTTTTTCTACCCCTGAGCAAGAAAATGCACCGCAGAAAAACTCCAATACTATTATTAATGTCAGCGAATTTAATAATACGCTTACGCCAGTGACTGTTGAAGAAACACCAACCCACCATTTATTAAAACTATTTGATCAAAAAGTCGAAAACTCTAATATCGATCTAAAAACTTATTTAAATAACTTAAATTATTTCAGCACCGAACCGATCGGCAACCTGCCTGCTGTAAATTGGGCAGAACAGGCTGAAAAAGATAAAAAACGCACACCACTGAATTATTTTATGTGGTTCTGTATTAATGCTTTCTTATTTGGTGCACTTATATTCCAGTTTTTCTGGTTCAATCCACAATATTTAAAAAACAGCCCAGTAATGGGTGCTGCATTTACTGCGGTCTGTGATGTATTCAATTGTTCACGTCTAGAGGAACATTACAGTTTAATTAGTACCAAAAAAGTCAAAATTCGTAGCATTGGAAATAATGAAACACGTTTTACTGGTGAAATGATCAATTTTCATGACCGTAGCCTTGCCTTACCCAATATGAAAATTTCACTAAAAGAAAATGGTGCTGAAATAGCAAACTATACGCTTTTACCTGAAGAGTATTTGGACAAAAGTCTGCATGGCATCCAACGGATCCCAAAAAGTAGTCCTTTTAAATTCCAATTTAGCCTACCAATTGCACGCAAAAGCTTCGATAATTATTCAATTGAGTTGATTCGCCCCTAATATTGGAAAAAACTATTAAAAAAGTAAAAAAAACATAAAAAAAATGCAGTTTTCTTGCTCACTTTTTCCTAGACAATGGTATGATACGCGCCACGAAAGCTTTGTGCTGCAAACTCCTCGCTAATTTTTCACAACAAATACAATCCCAACCGTGCGCTTTAATATTTATTGCGTATTGAGTAGATTTTTTGTTTGTTTTTTAGGCTGTAACAATTATTAATCTATTGTTACGCTTATTTTTCGAACAATTTTGCGAGTTGTGTCAAGCTACAAGTAATGTACAAGTTTTAGAACTCCGCATTAGGAACTAAAACGGAGTTCATTCAAGTTTATAGACCACTTTTAACAAATCACTTTACCCAAGTGATATTTGATTTTTCGGATTAATTCGCATGAATAGCAAATCTCCTATTTTTACTGCACAATCTGATGTCGCTCTTCGTATTCACGTAGATCGCGCAGTTCGCCATTACTTTGCACAATTGCAAGGCGAGCAACCATCTCAGGTATACGATATGGTGCTGGCGGAAATGGAGAAGCCTCTTCTATCTGTAGTTCTTGAATATACACGTGGTAATCAAACCCGCGCTGCTGAGATTCTCGGCTTAAACCGTGGTACTTTACGTAAAAAGTTGAAAGCTCACGGTTTAATGAGTGAATAAATGATAAAATGCTTGCGGCTTCCGCAGGCATTTTTTTTAACCTGCATTTTGCTAATTTTGTTTTAATCTGTTCCTTGAAAACTGTGACGAAGATCATGACTATTAAACGCGCTTTAATCTCTGTGTCTGACAAGACTGGAATTGTTGAATTTGCACAAGAACTTGCTGCTCTAGGGGTAGAAATTTTATCTACTGGCGGAACATACAAATTGTTGAAAGACAATAATGTTGCCGTAGTTGAAGTTTCAGAGCACACAGGTTTCCCAGAGATGATGGACGGCCGTGTAAAAACGCTACATCCGAAAATTCATGGTGGTATCTTAGCTCGTCGCGGTCTAGACGAAGCTGTGATGGCTGAACACAACATCGATGCAATCGATTTAGTTGTTGTTAACCTTTATCCTTTCGCTGCGACTGTGGCTAAACCAAACTGTTCACTTGCAGATGCGATTGAAAATATCGACATTGGCGGTCCAACAATGGTTCGTGCTGCTGCTAAAAACCATGCTTCTGTAGGTATCGTGGTAAATGCTGCTGACTATTCAACTGTGATTGCTGAGCTTAAAGCTGAGGGTGCTTTATCTCATGCAACACGTTTTGACTTAGCAGTTAAAGCATTCGAACATACTGCTCAATACGACGGTATGATCGCATCTTACTTAGGCGCTCGCGTAGGTAAAGAAGAAAGTACTGCTGACAAATTTGCACGTACATTCAACACGCAATTAAACAAAGCTCAAGATCTACGTTACGGTGAAAACCCGCATCAATCTGCTGCGTTCTATGTAGAAGACACAGCAACTGAAGCATCTGTTTCAACTGCAAAACAGTTACAAGGTAAAGAATTATCTTATAACAACATTGCAGACACTGACGCTGCACTTGAATGTGTTAAATCATTCGCTAAACCTGCTTGTGTAATCGTTAAGCACGCAAACCCATGTGGCGTTGCAGTATCACTTGACGGCATTCAAGCTGCTTATGACCTTGCATACGCAACTGACCCTGAATCTGCATTCGGCGGTATCATTGCATTCAACCGTGAATTAGACGTTGCAACTGCTCAAGCAATTGTGGATCGTCAATTCGTTGAAGTGATCATTGCTCCTAGCGTTGCTGAAGGCGTGCTTGAAGTAACTGGCGCGAAGAAAAACGTACGCGTACTTGTATGTGGCGAACTTCCTGCAATCACTGAACGTAAAGCTCAGTTAGATTACAAACGTGTAAATGGCGGCCTATTGGTTCAAGACCAAGACTTAGGCATGATCACTAAAGATGACTTAAAAGTTGTGACTAAACGCGCACCAACTGAACAAGAAATCGATGACATGATCTTTGCTTGGAAAGTTGCGAAATACGTTAAATCAAACGCAATTGTTTATGCTAAAAACCGTCAAACGATTGGTGTGGGCGCAGGTCAAATGAGCCGCGTGAACTCTGCTCGTATTGCTGCGATCAAAGCTGAACATGCTGGTTTAGTGGTTGAAGGCGCTGTAATGGCATCTGACGCATTCTTCCCATTCCGTGACGGTATTGATAACGCTGCCAAAGCTGGTATCAAATGCATTATCCAACCGGGTGGTTCTATGCGTGATGAAGAAACGATTGCTGCTGCTGATGAAGCTGGTATTGCAATGGTCTTCACTGGCATGCGTCACTTCCGCCACTAATACATGATTTTGTGGAACAAGATCTAAGTTGATACGCGTACCCGTCATCCGCAATTGTTTGAGGCAGGATTTATTTCAATACATCCTGTTTCTGCGAAAAAATGAGGTCATAGATCAAATATGACGAGTTTTGCGGATGACAATAGTTTTGCCTACTTTTGCCTTAACAAAAGTAGGTCCAACCGAAGGTCTGTTCCCTTATCTGAATGTATACTGGAAAGATTCCGACGTGCCGATCAAGCAAAGACGTTTCAAAAAAGCCTTAATCAATTTAGGGCTAAAAGATTTCTAATCTTGCATAAAGTCCTCTCCTATTTTTAGGTTGAGGACTTTATGTCATTTTCGATTCATGGAGTATGAACCGATGAATATTTTAGTTTTGGGTAATGGCGGTCGTGAACATGCGCTTGCATGGAAAATCGCACAAGATGACAAAGTCGCAAAAGTATTTGTAGCACCGGGTAATGCGGGTTCTGCAACTGAAAATAAATGCGAAAATGTTGCGCTTAACATTTTAGACAACGCAGCGATTATCGACTTTGCAAAAAACAATGCAGTTGATTTAATCGTGGTTGGCCCTGAAGCACCACTTGTAAATGGTGTGGTGGATGCTTGCCGTGAAGCTGGCGTAAAAATTTGGGGCCCAACTCAATTTGCTGCACAGCTTGAAGGCTCTAAAGCATTTGCGAAGCACTTCTTAAAACGCCACAACATTCCAACTGCTTTCTATGACGTGTTCACAGAAGTTGATGCAGCTAAAGCATTTATTGAAAAAAATGGTGCGCCAATCGTGATCAAGGCTGACGGTCTTGCTGCAGGTAAAGGCGTAATTGTTGCCATGACGAATCAAGAAGCATTCGATGCAATTGATGACATGCTTGCAGGCAACAAATTTGGTGATGCTGGCTCACGCGTTGTAATCGAAGAATTCCTTGCTGGTGAAGAAGCATCTTTCATTTGTATGATTGATGGCGACAACATCTTACCGATGGCAACTTCACAAGATCACAAACGTATCTTTGAAGGCGACCAAGGTCCAAATACTGGCGGTATGGGTGCTTACTCTCCTGCTCCTGTGGTGACGGCTGACGTATTTGAAAAAACCATGAATGAAGTGATGCGTCCTACCGTTGAAGGTATGAAAAAAGACGGTCACGTGTACACAGGTTTCTTATATGCAGGCTTAATGATTGATGAACAAGGTCAACCTAAAGTGATCGAGTTCAACTGCCGTTTTGGTGACCCTGAAACTCAGCCAATTATGATGCGTTTAAAATCATCTTTAGTTGACCTTGTTGAAGCTGGTATTGCAGGTAACTTACCAAAAGAAGCAGATTGGGATGAGCGTAAGACTGTAGGTATCGTACTTGCATCTAAGGGCTACCCTGAAACATCTAGCAATGGTGATGTAATTTCAGGTTTAGACACTGAAATGGCTGATGCTAAAGTTTTCCATGCAGGCACTAAAGCACTTGAGAATGGTGATATTGTGACTGCCGGTGGTCGTGTTCTTTGTGTGACTGCGCTAGGCAACACCATTGGCGAAGCGCAAGCGAAAGCTTTAGAGCTGTGCAAAAAAGTAACGTTTGACGGCGTTCAATACCGTAAAGATATTGGTTACCGTGCAATTGCGCGTGAAAATGCTTAATCTATATTTAGATTAAATAAAAACCCCGCTAAGTGCGGGGTTTTTTATAAATAAATAGCTCAAATAACGGCTTTTATCATCTATATCCATGATTAAAAATACACGTTTATAGAGGTTCTTTAAGATAGTTTTTAAGTCTATTTTGTACTAATTTTTCAGTTAAATTATCTTTGTAGCTAAAATAGATAATATCCACTCCATTTGCTTTACTGAGTTGAAGCTTTTCCTTATCCCTTTGCTTTGTTCTTTTTAAACCTTCTTCTCCACCAAATAAGTTGACAGCAAGATAGTGTTGTTGCCCTTGGTACTCAATCGCTAAATTTAGCTCAGGGATATAGACATCAAACCTTTGTCTATTCAACCAACTTGGTGATGCTTCTCTTTGAACCGTGTATTGAGGAAATAGCAGATTGATATAGTTAAATAATAAGGTTTCATTAACCCACCTTTCACCTATACGTGCAACACCTTTTAACTCTCTAATATGGTTTTCCGCATCCCTTTCACTGATACCTTCCTGAAATGCGTATTTAGCAATGTAAGCGCCATATTTAGCTTTAAAAGCCGAGCCATACATTTTGTGGCAATAGATTAAATCTGAATTGGTATTGGTGCAGATATGGCAAATCGAAACTTTAACAGATTTATGTTCTAACGCATTTTTAAGGTGAGTGTGGCGTACAGCCAACCCAATCTGATTTTGGGCAAGAGCATCCTTAAAACATGAGCAAAAGAAACTTTCTCCTGTCATTTTGTTATAGAAAGTCTGCCGCCACTCATAAAAGCCTAATTTTGATGGTAATAAACTTTTTGGTGGTGTCATTCGTGAATAAAGCTTAGTTAATAATGCTTGTGGAAATTCAACGGAAAGAAGCTGTATTGATGTTTTGTTTTTGGTTTTCATTTTTGTATTTTTAATATTGTACTTCCTAGTTATTCCTCCTCCATAAAGGAAATCACACAATATAATAAATGAAGGTAGTTTAACTTCCGTAACATCCAGATCTATGTCCTTATCACTGATTAGCTCAAATTGAAGATAAGGGATTATCATTTTCCCTTTGTCTATATACTCTTTCAGTGATAAGTGATCATCATAGTATCCAAATGTGTAATTCTGCTTTATTTCAGTTATTGAGATTGAATCCGGAGTACTAAAAAAGTGAATAAGAGCTTCATATAAATCTTCAAAAACTGTTGTTTTTTCCCGCCCAAGATTTTCTTGGCATAATACGAGAAATTCATCCTCTGAAAATTTGTATTGCAACTCCATATTTACTCCTTATCAACTAAATATATGTAAAAGCCTATTAAGATTAGTTCATCAAATCAAATTACATCTCCCCCAAATACTATTCACTTATATCAATTCCATCATCATGTACACTATAAATTATTTACATTAGTCTCAGTAAGAAAACACCCATACAAATTAATATTTAATATGCATATTTTTATCCAAACCCCTCGCCTTATCCTCCGCCAATGGCAAGACTCCGATACTGCTCCATTCATCCAAATGTGTGCAGACGACGACGTCATGCGCTATTTCCCTAACAAACTTGATGCGTCCGAAGCCACTGCATTTATGCAACGCCTACGCGATGCAATAGAAACACGTGGTTGGGGTTTATATACCGTCGAGCTTAAAGCCACAGGCGAATTTATTGGCTTTATCGGCTTACACGTACATCCACCCGAGTTCGAAATAGCTGATGCCCCTGAAATTGGTTGACAACTACTGCCACAATATTGGCATCAAGGCTATGCTACCGAAGGTGCAAAAGCTGTACTTAAGCATGCTTTTAGAAACTTAAGATTAGATAAAGTTATTTCCTTTACAGCAAGCTTAAACACACCATCAGAACATGTCATGCAACGCATTGGTATGCAAAAAGTCCGTGAATTTAATCATCCACTTGTACCACTAGAGCATCCTTTAAATAAACATATCCTGTATGAAATACAGCGTAGTGATTACTTGCACATCCCCTTTTGCTAATTGAATAATTATTCACGGCAAAATAAAGTACATTAACTCTGCCAAACAGTGGCTATAGAAGATGTTAAAAAGCTTAATTTTAGTTACTACAGGATTTCCTATAAGACAGCAAAATCATTCATGTAATCATATAAGAAACCCCGCTAAGTGCGGGGTTTAAGCAATAAAAATATCAATTGCTATAACTTAGAAATAAAAAAATCATAAGGTGTAAAGCTGAAGCAACTGCAAACCTGTCTAAGCATACTTAATCAAAATGGCATACATAATCAACAACATCGGTACATTGCACTTTGAAAATAGAATCTTGTGGAACAATAAAGCTTTCGCCAGACGTATATTGAACAAACTCGCCCTGCTCCCCAATTTGCACGACACACTGCCCAGATGTGATTTCAACACGCTCTTTCACATGTGCCTCAAACGTCATGGGTTGCTCTGATGGCAAAAATACACCGATGGTTTTTTGACTACCATCTTCCATTTTTAAAACATGGCTCACCGATCTACCGCCATAATGAACCGTAGGCTTTTTTACAACTGAGACGAAATCAAACTGATTTGACATAGCGTGCCTCACATAGTAATTTATTATGATCAATTATTAAGCAGTTTATATTAAACAATGTAGCGGATTCAATATTCCTCAGATTTAGATCTAAGATTTTGAAAAACCATGAATCAGAGTTGAACTTCAAATATATCAATAAAGATTTCAATGCAGATTAGATTGAAGCTCTCCGTTATTTTCACATATGAATGTTACAAATTTTGTGAATGACAGGACTTATTTCATTTTTATCATATTTTCAGCAATACATTTTAAAATTTGTTATATAGACCTAAACATATACAAATGACGTACTTAAATAGTTTAATTATAAATAATATATTGTTTTTACTTATTAAATTATTTAATTAAACATATTCCATTTACATTTTTGCTGCTAAGCATAACTTTTTAAATCACTATATTGAATAATAAAAAATTGATATGATGCCTAGCGAAATATAGAGATTTACTTTATTAAATCTTTTGTTTACAGCAGCTTGCAATGGCTATCTTTTCCCATTTGGAAATAGACTCAGATCTAATTGTATAAGTCTGTGTAGCATTTTAAATTATTAAGCATCTATCAGCCTGTCTGATAAAAGACTTAAGTAAATCTCTCCATAATATGATTTGTGAATTTATTAATTTTATAAATTTACTCGGGTGAATATATGAAAAAGCTCCTAGGATTAGTTCTCGGTTTATCTGTTGGCCTTTCAGGCTGTGGTAAACAAGAAGCTCCTGCAACTGACGCAGCACAACAAAAAGACACTGCAGAAGTGCAAACCGTCACTATGGCTTCGACTGGTTCGGATGCTGATATTTGGCGCTACATTGCTTCGCTTCCTGAAACCAAAGAAGCTGGCATTAAACTTGAAGTGAAAAACTTCACTGACTATGTGTCTATGAACACTGCTGTAGCGAATAAAGAAATTGATGTTAACGCATTCCAATCATATGCCTATATGGTTGCGTTTAACGACAACAATAAAGATAAAATTGCACCGCTTTCGACAACTTATTTAGAACCCATGGGTATCTATTCAAGCAAAGTTAAAAAACTTGAAGAGTTTAAAACAGGTGCAACCATTGCGATTCCAAATGATGGTGCAAACGAATCACGTGCATTATTACTGCTTCAATCTGCTGGCTTAATCAAACTTAAAGCTGATTTTGACGATGTAAAAGGCACACCTGCTGACGTCACTGAAAATGCGAAGAAAATCGTAATCAAGCCAATTCAAATGGCGACGGCAGTTCGTGTGAAAGACGAAGTTGATGCGATTGTTTTGGGTAATACCCTTGCAATGGAAGGTGGTTTAAACGTACTAAAAGATGCGGTTTACTATGAGCCAATCGATCAAAGTACAAAAATGAACGTGAACATTCTTGCTGTTGCTGCTGACCGTCAAAATGACCCAGTACTACAAAAAGTAGGCGCGCTTTATCACACTCCAGCAGTTAAAGCTTACATCGATGAACATTTTGGTGGTACTAAAATTGATGTAAACAAACCAACTAGCTACCTCACTGAAGCAAAATAGTAATATAATTTCTTCAAATAAACAGGCAAAGTTTACTTTGCCTGTTTTTTCATTTTTGAACCCTTTTTTGACGCTATGATCCAATTTAAAAATATCTCCAAGCATTTTGAGCTAAAAGGCCAAACCGTTACAGCACTGGATCAGATTAATCTGGACATTCCAGATGGCTGTATTTTCGGTCTAATTGGCTACAGTGGTGCAGGCAAAAGTACCTTAATCCGTTTAATTAATTTGCTAGAACGTCCGAGTGAAGGGCAAATTATTATTCATGATAAAGACTTTACTGCTTTAAATTCGGCAGAGCTACGTCAAGAAAGAACCAATATTGGCATGATCTTCCAGCACTTCAATTTACTGCAAACCAAAACTGTTACAGAAAATATTGAAATGCCGCTTAAACTTTTAGGTGTGTCTAAAGCTGAACGCCAAAAACGTTTAGAAGAGTTGCTCGAATTTATTGACTTAAAACATAAGAAAAATGCCTATCCAGATGAGCTCTCTGGTGGTCAAAAACAACGTGTCGGGATTGCCCGTGCGCTTGCCAATCATCCTAAAATTTTACTGTGTGATGAAGCAACATCAGCTCTCGATCCGCAAACTACCAAATCGGTATTGGCGTTATTAAAGAAAATCAATCAAGAACAAGGCATTACTATTGTGATGGTCACCCATGAAATGGATGTGATTGAATCTGTTTGTGATTATGTTGCGGTGATGGAACAAGGGAAAATCATCGAACACGGCTCAACCTTAGAGATTTTTAGTCAGCCAAAACACAATACAACCAAAAACTTTATTCAAACTGTATTGCAGCAACAGCTTCCTGTTAATATTTTAAATAATCTAGAAAATCAAAACCATAACAGTATTTATTGTTTAAAATTTCTGGGCAGTTCGGCACAGGAAACCGTCATTCAAGCGGTAATTAAACAGTTTGATATTAGCCTGAATATTTTGTTTGCCAATATGACTGAAATTAATGGTGCGGTGATTGGACAAATGTTCGTTCAGCTATTAGGTGATGCAGCATTGATTCAACAAGCGGTGGCGTTCTTAGAACAACATGGCGTTGAAGTCACTCAAGCAGGAGTTCAGCAATGAGAGATTTAATTATTCAATGGCTGACTCAAATTACAGCACCCTTTTGGAAAAGTTCTTTGTCTATGGATCAGTTCGTCACTGCCCTACAAGAAACTTTTCACATGGTGTTCTTTGCCATGCTCTTCGGCTGTATTTGGGGTTTTATCCAGGCCGTGATTTTATATGTCTCACGTCCACAAGGCATTTTGCCTAATCGTGTCATCTACCATGGTTTGAACCCGATAGTGAATGCGCTGCGTTCATTGCCATTTATTATCCTCTTGATTGCGGTCATTCCTTTGACCAAAGTCATTGTAGGGACATCAATTGGGACTTGGGCTGCGATTGTTCCGCTCACAATCTATGTTGGTCCTTACATTGGTCGTCTGATTGAAACATCGTTGCTCGAAGTAAATGACGGCATTATTGAGTCTGCTCAAGCAATGGGTGCATCTCCGCTGCAAATCATAACTAAATTTGTACTACCAGAGTCTCGTAGCTCTTTGATTTTAAACTTAACGACTGCAACCATTAGCTTAATTGGCGCAACAGCCATGGCGGGTGCAGTAGGTGCAGGCGGTATCGGTGACCTTGCTATTTCTTATGGTTATCAACGTTTTGATAGTAGCGTGGTGATCATGACCGTGATTGTCTTATTGATTTTGGTGCAAATTGTACAAAGTCTTGGCGATTGGTTATCGAAGTTACGTTGAGCCATCACGATTTATATAAGCTCTCTTCGGAGGGCTTTTTAGTGTTTAAAATTTAGTTTTTAATGCAGAACTAAAACCAAGATTTCTTTGACCCTAAATTACTTTGACGGCAAATTAGCAACACCATAAAATTTAAAATATAACCTTCAATATTACGTTTACAAAAACTTGAATGAGTACAAAATATCAAAAGAACAGGATTTTATATTCCCCATGCAAACTACACTGCCAGCACAAATTTTCCGCTTAAATTTTTTTCACAACGGGGATATTGATCACTTCTGCAGCATCTGCATCCATTGCTGATTATGACTATGTCACTAGTATTAAGGTAAATGATGTTGACTTAGCCTTACCCTTGCCTGCATCAAAAGCAAATGCATTAATCAGCAAAAATCCAGTAAAGCTTAAATATGAATATTCAGAATGTACCGGCAATACTGAATTTCATGTCACATCAAAAGGTAAATTTCTAAAATTTGAAATTTATGCTGAGGACAATCCTCAAGTTAAAAATGATTCATTCTATAAAAATAAAAGCAGCTTCGCCCAACTTGGACAAACCAAAGGGGATGTTTGGATGGAATGGGATAACTCCATGCAAATACGCGATAAAATTCAAATTGGGTCAAAACATCTGATAAGCCAATATGACTATCAACAATTTGTAAAAGACTTTCCCGAAAGTGCAAAATTAGCCAATCCAAATGAAGTTGCATATGTGATTTTACTCTCACCGACTCATGCAAAATCCGTGCTGAAAGAGCCGCATAACTATGATTTACCCTATATTGGCAATCTAGCCTTCAACTTTAAAAATGGCAAATTAACTGCCTTTTCAGTGAATCAAGGTATTGCTTGCTAAATCGTGATTGTCATGCAGCGTTTATTGCTTAAACAGTGAATTTATAAATCTGCATAAAGCCATGCAATAAACGCAAGTTTGAACTCAGAGCATGCTAAAATCAGCAGCTGTTTTCGCAGGGACTCATCTATGCACTTTGTACATCTTGGTATTTTTACAGAATTTTCCATTACTGAATCTATTGTACGTATACCTGATCTTGTAAAAGCTGCAGCTGCAGATGAAATGCCCGCTCTGGCCATTACTGACCTTTCAAATCTACATGCTGCTGTAAAATTCTATAAAAAGTGCTTAGATAAAGGCATTAAACCCATATTTGGTTCAACCATTCGTCTGAATGATGCTGAACACAAAGCTACTCTTCTAGCGATGACCAATAAAGGTTGGCGTAGTCTGACCGAGTTGGTTTCTGAAGGCTATATTTCAGGTCAACAGCTTGATATTCCTTGCGTACAAAAGGATTGGATTTTAAATCAACACCAAGACTTGATTGTTTTACTGGGTATGCAAAGTGATGTCGGCAAAATGCTTTCCTCGTCCAACCCGCAAAAAGCTGAACCATTGTTAGCCGACTGGGTCGAAAAATTTGGAAATCGTGTTTATTTGGCAATTACCCGAACTGAACGCCCGGGTGAAGAAGACTTCATTCACGAAGCTGTAAAACTTGCGAAGAAATTTAACATAGGTGTTGTTGCACATAATGATGTGCACTTTGTGCGTAAAGAAGACTTCGAAGCGCATGAAGCACGTGTTTGTATTGCCGATGGTTATGTCCTTGGTGACAATCGTCGCCCTAAAAATTATAGCCCTGAACAATATTTCAAAACTGCAGCGGAAATGACTGAGCTCTTTTCAGACATTCCAACGGCTATTGAAAACACCTATCACATTGCACGACGCTGTAATGTGTCATTACGTTTAGGCTTCCATGACCTTCCCGATTATCCAATCCCTGAAGGTCATACAATTGACACCTATTTTGAACATTTATCAAAAGAAGGTTTAGAAGAACGTTTAGCGCATTTGTACCCTGTCGAACAACGTGGTGACGACTGGCCAGAAATTCGTAAGCCTTATGATGAACGTTTGGCTTATGAAGTTGGGATCATCCTGACCATGCAATTCCCAGGTTACTTCCTGATTGTCATGGACTTTATTCAATGGTCTAAAGGTAATGGCGTCCCTGTTGGTCCAGGCCGTGGTTCGGGTGCAGGTTCCTTGGTTGCCTATAGTTTAAAAATTACCGACCTAGACCCACTACGTTATGACCTACTGTTCGAACGTTTCTTAAACCCTGAACGTGTATCAATGCCCGACTTTGACGTCGATTTCTGTATTGCAGGTCGTGACCGTGTTATTGACTATGTTGCACGCACTTATGGTCGAGATGCGGTCTCTCAGATTGCAACTTTCGGTACCATGGCGGCAAAAGGTGCAATTCGTGACGTAGCCCGTGTCTTGGGTAAATCTTATGGTTTGGCTGACCGTATTTCTAAAATGATTCCGACCAAGCCTTTAGGTTTAAGTTTGGAAGAATCCATTGAGGCCGAACCACAACTCAAAGACATTGTCACCAATCCATCTAACCCAGATAACGACGATGCAGCCGAAATTTGGGAAATGGCACTCAAACTTGAAGGCATTACCCGTAATACAGGTAAACATGCCGGTGGTGTGGTTATTGCACCAACTAAGTTAACCGACTATTCAGCAGTACTGTGTGATGCAGATGGGACTAACCGTGTAGCCCAATTCGATAAAGACGATGTGGAAGCTGCAGGTCTAGTTAAATTCGACTTCTTGGGCTTACGTAACTTAACGGTAATTGAAGATGCCATTAAGCACATTAATGCCCGTCCAGATATCACTACACCTGTCGACATTTCCTTGATTCCTTTGGATGACAAACCTGCCTATGCTGTGTTCGCAGATGCAAACACCACAGCAGTCTTCCAGTTTGAATCCGTCGGCATGAAAAAAATGCTGAAAGAGGCACGTCCAAGTAAGTTCGAAGAAATTATTGCTTTCGTGTCTTTATACCGTCCAGGCCCCATGGATCTGATTCCTGACTTTATTTTCCGTATGCATGGTGGCGAGTTTGAATACTTACATCCATTACTAGAAAGTGTCCTTGAACCGACATACGGCATTATGGTTTATCAGGAACAGGTCATGCAGGCAGCGCAGTTCTGTGCTGGCTATAGCTTGGGTGGCGCGGATTTACTTCGTCGTGCCATGGGTAAAAAGAAAGTCGAAGAAATGATTAAGCACCGTCAGATCTTTACTGAAGGTGCTGCAACCAAAGGTATTGATGCAGATACGGCCAACCATATCTTCGATTATATGGAAAAATTCGCAGGCTATGGTTTTAACAAATCCCATGCCGCAGCCTACGCCCTTGTTGCATATCAAACCGCTTGGTTAAAAGCACATTTCCCTGCTGAATTTATGTCAGCAGTGATGACCTCGGAAATGCAGAATACCGATAACGTGGTGTTCTTGATCGATGACTGTCGTATTAATGGTCTTGAAGTCTTGCCACCTTCGGTCAATATGTCTTTATATAATTTCCATGCCAGCGATCCAAAAACCATCGTCTATGGTTTAGGTGCGATCAAGGGTGTCGGTGAAGCTGCCATGCAGTCTGTGATTGACTCACGTATCCAAGATGGCCCATATAAAGATCTGTTTGACTTCTGCCATCGTATTGACCTAAAAAAAATCAATAAGCGCACGCTTGAAGCATTGATTCGTGGTGGCGCATTGGATTGTTTAGGATTAGAACGCGCTGACTTGATGGCGCAATTGCCAGAAGCTGTACAAGCGGCTGACCAAGCCCGTACAAACCGCGAAACAGGGATGATGGACCTGTTTGGCGAAGTGGAAGAAGTTCAACGTAAACCTGCCAAACCAGTCAAACCGTGGTCAGATGAAGTTCGTCTCAAAGGTGAAAAAGACACACTCGGCCTTTATTTAACAGGTCACCCGATTGATGTGTATCGCCCAGAGTTAAAAGCCTTTATTTCACAGCGCATTAATGAGCTTACGCCTACACGACGTGGTGTCACTACAGTATTTGCAGGCCTAGTCGTCGATGTTGCCAACTTCCCGAACCGTATGATGGTGACGCTCGATGATGGTACTGCACGTATTGAAGTGTCTGCGAATCACGAACGTTTTAACCGCTTCAAAGATGTGATTCAAAACGAAAAAGTGGTGGTCATTGAAGGTGAAATTTACGAACGTGAAGGTTTTGACCGCCCTATGGGTCGCTTAACTAAAGCCTTCAGTTTGAATGAAATCCGTCAAAAACGTGCCAATGCCATTCAAATTAAATTAACACCTGAACATTTTAGTAAAACGCTATCACGCGACATCCAAGATATTTTACTGCCTTTCTGCAATGTCGATATGTGTACGCATATCCCTGTGCAGTTATATATTGACTATCCATATGCGACGGCCGACATTCATTTGGGCTTAAACTGGAAAGTTGCCCCACTAGATGAATTACTATCTAAGCTGCGTGACTACTTCGGTAAAGAATCTTTGCATGTCGAATATCATGTCAAATCCAAAGCTGCCAAAGCAGTAAGTTATGAACAAGCCTCTATTCCTGCGCAGGTTCCGCCACCGCCAGATGGGATGAGCATGGATGATGCCATGGATTTATACCAAGCAGAAGCCAATCAATTTTCTTAAAGTTTAAACGCTGTTTGAACTGCTTTTTTAAATAAACATATTGGAAATATCATGAATCAAACTGACAATGCTGCGGTTTCAGCACATCTCTCCCATGTGCGTATTGTCATGGTGAATACAACATTACCCGCAAATATTGGTAGTGCATTACGTGCCATGAAAACCATGGGACTTTCAAAGCTGGTCTTAGTTGCACCTAAGACTTACCCGCATCCAGACATTAATGCCTTGGCTGCCGGTGCTGTCGATTTAATTGATCAAATTGAAATCGTTGAATCATTAGAAGATGCCATTAAAGATTGTCATATTGTCTTTGGTACCAGTGCGCGTAGTCGTACCATCCCATGGCCACTGCTTGATGCTCGCCCTGCTGCTGAAATGTCTCTCAAAGCGGTCTGTGAACAACAACAAGAAATTGCCGTGGTGTTTGGCCGTGAAGACCGTGGTTTGACCAATGAAGAATTGGCAATGGCCAACTACCACGTCACTATTCCAGTAAATACTGAATATGGCGTCTTAAACGTTGCCCAAGCGATTCAAGTCATTTGCTATGAAATGCGTATGGCTGCCCTTGCACATACTGAGTTAACGGCAAATCCTGATGCCAATATGCATGTGACAGATGACATTGATATGGAATGGGACGAACCTTTGGTGACCCATGAAATGATGGAACAGTTCTACCCGCATATTGAAAAAATGCTGGCAGAGATTGAATTTATGGATCCAAAAAATCCAAGATTATTACCTTTACGCTTGCGTCGCCTATTTGGACGTATACAATTAGATCGTATGGAATACCACTTATTACGTGGCATCTTTAGCCGAGTACAGGCATTAAATAACGGAACATGGAAAAAATCTACAGACAATGAGGATCAATCTAATGCTTAAGCAGCTCAAAGAAGATATACAGGCTGTATTCGCGCGCGATCCTGCTGCACGAAATACGCTCGAAGTCTTAACGACTTATCCAGGAATTCATGCCTTAATCATGCATCGTATGGCACATGAACTTTGGAAAAAAGAGTGTAAAGGCTCAGCTCGTCTATTGTCTTCTTTTAGCCGCTTTGCCACAGGCATTGAGATTCATCCGGGTGCGAAAATCGGTCGTCGTTTCTTTATTGACCACGGTATGGGTGTGGTGATTGGTGAAACAGCTGAAATTGGTGATGATGTCACCCTCTACCATGGTGTGACCTTAGGTGGCACGACTTGGAACAAAGGCAAACGTCACCCAACTTTGGAAGATGGTGTAGTGGTTGGCGCTGGTGCAAAGATCTTGGGCCCATTTACGGTGGGTAAAAATGCCAAAGTCGGTTCAAATGCCGTCGTGACTAAAGAAGTTCCTGCAAATACTACTGCTGTGGGCAATCCAGCACGCTTTATCACCAAAGATAAACCAAAAGATGAAGCGGAAACACGTCGTCGCGACTATGCAGAAAGTATTGGTTTTCAGCCTTATGCTGCAACCCAAGACCAAACTGACCCGATGTTAGAAGGTATGCGTGTATTGTTAGATCGTATTCAGCACAATGAAAAACGTATGAATAATTTGTGTCAGCGTTTGTCTCTCCTTGACCCAACGTTCAAAAAGCAACAGCTTAATGAACAACCTTTTAGTCAGGAAGAACTTAAAATCATTGAAGATGTGCGCCGCGAATGCGAAGCTCAAAGTAGTCAATCTAAGGCTTAACCAAAAGCAATCAGAATAAATTGCCTTTAACTTGCATGTTGTTCAGAGTTTTTTTAGACTGACCAACATGCTTTTTGTATAAAATAAATTTAATGGATGAATAATATGACGCTTAAGCCCTTGGCAGTTGCTTGTATTGCTTTAACCCTTGCCGCTTGTGGAAGCGCCCCAACTAAAAATAATGCTCCTAAAGATGCCATGATTTTTGTAGAGCCTGAACTGACTCCACCTTTCTACGCACTCAACCCATTTAACTACGATGCACCACCTCCTTTTGAATTAAATTTACAAAAAGCTGCAGCACAGCCTGTGACTAAGATGGTGGTAACTAGCCCAACCGACCCATCTAAGCAATTAACCCTTGAAGAAAACCGCCTGATTATCCCCACTGTTGACAGCAAAGAACGTTCGATGAAATTTGCTGCTTTAGCAGGTGACAATGAAATCGACATTACTGAAATTGATGATTTCTTACAGCTTGTTGAAGGTAAAGCACGTCACTATCCACCACGTTTTGTTCAACGCCAAGAACGCAAAGGGTTTGAGCTTAAACTCAAGGAAGTTACGCAAAAATTAGATACGCTTGCGTCTAAAGACAACGCCTCTTTTGATATTTTAGTTCGTGCATTTAAAGCCAGTGTGATGGCACGTAACCTTGATTTGGGTTCTGTGTACACAACTAAATCATTAACTTACGCACAACGTATTTTAAAAATCAACCAAGATGATGCAGAAGCAAACTTCTGGTTCGGTTTTGGTTTATCTGAAGGTGGTGGTCAACGTGAAGCGATTCCATACTTAGACAAAGCAATGAAAGCCGGTGTTCAAGAAGCGTATCTTTCTGCAGCAAATAACTATATTGCCATGGAACAAAAAAAGAACGCCATTCAGGTTTTAAAGAACTATAAAGTTAAATATCCACAAGAAGCAGAAGTTGCTGATCGTTTAATTCAAGAAATTGAAAAGCAAGGTCGCTGGAATGTTTGGCAAGTTTTAAATCCACCAAAAGCTGCGTCTTAAATCAGACGATTTAGAAAATTCTTTTGAAAAAAGACCGTTTTAACGGTCTTTTTTCATTTAAGGTGAATTGAAAATCCTGACAATTATCGTATGATTTGAAAATACTTAACCTTATGCGCGGCCTCTTTATGCAGCAAAATATTAAAAAAATACTGCTCCTTGGAATCATAAGTACAAGCGTACTGAGTGGATGTCAGGTCGTCAGTGTCAAAAATCAAAAACTCAATGTTTCGATTGCCAATGAACGTGAAAGTATTATTTCTCGAAATAAACTTAGCGAAGCCAGTTTAAATGTCTTGTCGATGACAGGTCGGGAAGCCAAAGCCTGCACAGAAGACCCGAAAGCCTGTGTTGATGAGTTACAACAAATTCCTCAGATTCAAGATGAACAATTACTTTCTACAGCAAGTGAATTATATTTAGCTAAAGCTATAGAATATGAATCTTCTTCAGCCTGCAAGTTAGGTGTGCTCAGTAGTCACAAATCTGAAGAAAAACAAAAAATTGAACAAGACACTTATAATAAGTGCTTAGATCAACAATTGATACTTCTCGATAAAAGTATTCGCTATAGCTATGCGTACATGTTTAAAACCAAACGTGCGCCTGCTGATCGTATTTTTGATAACCGTCAAGTTCAAATCCGTGATTTCTATAATCAAGGGATTGCCAAATTGGTTAGCAGTTATGCACTACGTTATAAACCGCAAGAAGTCACCCAACAGATTAAAGTTGGGCAAACCACCTATCACATAGACTTCAGCCACTACCCAGAACTCAAAAATCGTAAAATTGAACAATTGATGTCAACCTATAACCTTAACTTCTCAGGTTTACGTTCAATTACCCGCCGAGATGGTTTTGGCTCCGAATTTCTTGTAGTTTTACCCGAAGAACATACGATTGAAACAGGCAAAGCAAAATATATTATCAACCCGATTGATTTTAAATATCCGTCTGGTTCAAATCCTAATATCCATCAAGCGCGCTATTTAGCTGCAACCTTAACGGCTGAACCACTAAGCGCTACAACTACAGTTGATCAAATTTTGAATCAACATGAGTTTCAAATTAAAGCTTACGACCCGTATAAGTATGAACAAGTCAATATTGCCAATAAAAACTATGCGCTTGCTGCCAATTTTTCTGCTCCATATGGTCTTTGGTTAGCACAAAATAACTTGGGTAAGGCAGCTTATTTATCACTGATTGACCGAGATGAAAAGCTGACGATGCCGCATCTCTACATGCTTGAACCATATAATCCTGACAAGAAAGTTATCGTCTTGGTACATGGCCTTGCTAGCAGCCCTGAAGCATGGATTCGTCTGACTAACGATATTATGGGCGATTCAGTGCTACGTGAACATTATCAAGTGTGGCAAGTCTTCTATTCAACTAATATGCCGATTATTGAAAGCCGCTTCCAAATTTATTCCATTTTGACTCAGACCTTTAGCAAAGTAGACGCCAATGCCGCAGCTAAAAAAGATGCGGTCTTAGTCGGTCATAGTATGGGTGGCATTATTGCTCGACTACTGGTTAGCCAAGCGGATACCACGCAATCTGCTTTGAAAATGATGAACTCACGTCAATTAAATCAGTACCGAAATATTCCAGTCGTGAAGCAACGTATGGTAATTTACGATATTCCAAATTTCAGCCGTGCGATTTTCTTGGCTGCACCTCATCGTGGGACTGAATATGCAGATCGTTGGTTTACCAAAGCTGCTCGAAAAATCATTAAACTTCCTGGCGCTTTCTTATCGGCTATGGGTGATGTGTTAACCCAAGAAGAAGACCTGAAAGATTTATTCCGTGAAATCGACCACGGCTTAATCCAAAATGGACCAAGTGACTTAAGCCACCAATCCAAATTTATTGCGCTCACTGAAGATATTCAGCCACGTAAAGGTTTGAAGTTTCATTCAATTATGGGAAATAACACCAACAGCCAAGATAAAAATATTATGACGGATGATATTGTACCATACACTAGTGCTCATCTAGAGGGTGCTGTTTCAGAAAAAATCATTAAAGGGGGGCATTCGATTCAAGAAACCCCTGAAGCTGTACTCGAACTACGCCGTATATTACGTTTGCATTTGATTGAACTTGGCCTCTATAAACCATAAGGCAATACAGCATTTAAATCGATCTACATATTTTAAAACCGATCTCAGGATCGGTTTTTTTATTTCTGCATTTACTTGAATATGCCATTATTCACGTAATTACTATATAAGCTTTTTTTAATCATTTGAAAACTCAAAGGCACTCGTTGAACTTTACATAAACCTTATATTGGAGATAAATTATTGTAAAATAAAGACAAAATATTGCGCCCATTTCCTGATTTTTTATGAGCATATCGAATTATGAAATTATAAGGCTTTAAGTCCCTTCATCTAGACGAAATTGGGGTTAAATCATAACTATATTGAATAAAGTATATATTACGTCAAGTTTATAATCCATTTATCAACCGCTCTACCGCGATGAAGCGGCGAAAAAATTTTGTTTTCGCGGAATCATTATTTTTCTCCGGTATGCCCTGTCATGTGCGGGGATTTATCAAGTGATCCCATAACGCAGTTTTGTAGATTCCTCAGTATATTTGGATAGTGTTTATCATTCTGATTGCATGGGATTTATCTTTTGTTCCGCATTAAACCCTTATTTTAATGTTTATACTTGTCTAGGCTCGATGTGCGCTGTTGCGATCATATTTATCATCTTTACTATGATGTGTAATGATCACAATGATGTGCTATTACATGCAGCCATGAAGTATGCCGTGGTCATCATCTATGCCTTTGTTGGTATGCGTTTTTATATTGCCAAGGTTGCGGGTTGGTAGAACATGACCCACTGACTGGGCTAGCAAACCGTCGTCCATTATAAGGAGCTTTAGAACAGCTATGGCATTATGCCCTACGCCATCAACAGCCTTTAACCATCATGGTGATCGATATCGATTTTTTTGAAAATTAAAATGATCATTTAGGTCATCAGGCGAGTGACATCTGCCTCACACAAATTACTGAGGTTTTGTCTCAAATCACCAATCGAAATGGTGAGTTAGCTGCACACAATGGCAGCGAAGAGTTTTTACTCCTCTTTAGGGTGTTAACTGAAGCTGAAAATTGAACCTTTGGCAGCCGATTTATTATGCAGAATTTAATCACTCGAACTTCCACATCCAGCCAGCCATATGTCTAAATTTGTGAAGATTAGCATCGGTACGGAAACGATCATTCCATCTAAATCTGATAAAATTCAAAAATTTATATTGGCTGCCGATCAAGCGCTTTACCTTGCAAAAGGCAGCGGTCGCAACCAATATCGATTAGCTCAGGCTGAAGTGCAGCTTGATGTTTGAGTCAGTTTATCGCTTTGTTAATTTATCCATTGTTGAATTTACACACAGACTTTTTAGCGTTTATAAATAATATTTTGACTGCTTTTTTTACATGCAGACAAACCTTTTCTGGCATTTTCCTACCACTTTTTTTGCTAGAATCAGCAACACGATTTGTTAACATGCACCTGTAATTTTGAATGAAGAGACAATATAAATATAAGGACTTTTTCTAAATTCAATTTCCATCAAAACAGTGTTATTCGTTTAGCAGCGCACAAATTTTTATTTTAAGGTATTTCGTTTCATGCAAGCTGATAATTCCAAAGTTGACCTTTCAACCCTGACCCCGATGATGCAACAGTACATGTCAGTCAAAATGCAAAATCCGCATTCACTGATGTTTTATCGGATGGGTGATTTTTACGAGCTCTTTTTTGAAGATGCGCATAAGGCAGCAAAACTTTTAGGAATTACACTAACACATCGTGGTAAAGCCAATGGTGAACCTATTCCTATGGCTGGTGTCCCATACCATGCTGCTGAAGGCTATTTAGCCCGCCTTGTAAAAAAAGGTGAAACGGTGGTGATCTGCGAGCAAATTGGTGAAGTGACAGGCAAAGGGCCGGTTGAGCGCGGAATTGTCCGTATCATTACCCCGGGGACATTAACGGACGATGCACTGATTGCCTCCCATCAAAGTTCAAATTTAGTCGCGATCTGCTTACAACAAAATCAAATCGGGATTGCTTTACTAGACCTCAGTGCAGGTATTTTCAAAGTTCAGCAAATGGACTATCAACTGGAACAATTGGCAATCGAACTTTCTCGTTTAATGCCGAGCGAAATTTTGATTGATGAAGATCTTATTGATCCGAATATTGTCGAGCAAATTAAACGTCAATTAGACTGCCCTGTCACTAAACGTCCAAACGTCGACTTCAATTTAAATAACGCGCAAAAAACGCTGTGTGACCAATTTGCAGTAGCCACACTTTCAGGTTTTGGTATTGACCATTTGCCTTTGGCGAAAGCTGCCGCAGCGGCTTTGATTCACTATGCAAAAGTCACTCAAAAAACCGTTTTACCACATATCCGCAGCATTCAACTCGAACAAAGTAGTGATTTCGTGGCACTCGATCCCGTCACTCGTCGTAACTTAGAACTGATTGATCCCCTATTTGAACATGGTACTTCCCTGTTCCAACTAATCAATGATTGCCAAACTGCGATGGGCGGCCGCCTATTGAGTCGTACCTTGATGCAGCCTTTACGAGATACCGCTTTATTGGATGCACGTTTAGATGCATCACAAGCGATGCTGCAAGGCTATCATGAGTCTCCGATCCGCTTAGTTCTCAAAGAAATTGGCGATATTGAACGTGTGCTATCTCGTGTAGCTCTCGGCAGTGCTCGTCCACGAGACCTAGTTCAGTTACGTCAAACTTGTGCACAAATTCCCTATCTTCGACATGCACTTGAACCGATCATTCAGTCACACCAATCTAAGCTGATCGCTCAGTTAAATGATGAAATGGGTGATTTTCACGGCTTACATGAGCGTCTCATGTCTGCCATCGTAGAAAACCCGCCAGTGCTTTTACGTGATGGAAATGTGATTGCCGAGGGTTTCGACACTGAACTTGATGAACTACGTAAAATTCGTGACCATGCGGGACAATTCCTCATTGATCTCGAAATCAAAGAGCGTGAACAAACCGGAATTTCAACCTTAAAAATTGGTTATAACCGAGTTAGTGGTTACTATATTGAACTAACTCGCGCACAAGCTGAACAAGCACCTGATCATTATATTCGCCGCCAAACCCTTAAAAATGCTGAACGCTACATTACCCCTGAGTTGAAATCTTTTGAAGATAAGGTGCTTTCGAGTGAGTCACGTGCATTAGCGCGCGAAAAAATGCTCTTTGAGCTATTACTTGATGAGTTACGTGCAGATATTGGCAACTTACAAATGATGAGCGCCGCTATAGCGCAAATTGATTTACTGGCTAATTTTGCCCATCAAGCTCGATTACGAAATTGGTCACGTCCTGAATATAGCCCTGAAGTTGGGATCAAAATCAAAGCCGGACGTCACCCAGTTGTGGAATCTCTGAGCAAATCAGCATTTACTCCAAATGATACTAGTTTGGACTTTAATCACCGCATGGCGATTATCACAGGGCCAAATATGGGCGGTAAATCGACCTTTATGCGCCAAACTGCCTTAATCAGCTTATTAGCCTACTGTGGTAGCTTTGTCCCTGCCCAATCTGCCGTATTAGGGCCGATCGATCGGATATTTACCCGTATAGGATCTGCCGACGACTTGTCTACAGGCAAATCAACCTTCATGGTGGAAATGACTGAAACCTCACAGATTCTACATCATGCGACCAATCAATCATTGGTACTGATGGATGAAGTCGGACGTGGTACGAGTACCTATGATGGCTTATCTTTGGCGTGGGCATGTGTGCTCGATCTCACCCGTCGCATTAAATGTTTATGCCTATTTGCAACGCATTATTTTGAGCTCACCGAGTTAGGCAAAGACGCCAATATAGATAACTATCATGTGACTGCTCGTGAGCTAAATGGCAACCTGATCTTACTGCATAAAGTTCAACAAGGCCCGGCGAGTCAAAGTCATGGTCTACAGGTGGCAAAGCTTGCAGGTATTCCTGCAGCTGTGATCAAAGAAGCGCAAAATCGCCTTCGTATATTAGAAACTCAGCAAAAACAGCAACTCAATACGGCTGTACAAACCGATCTATTCTCGGCACTCGCAGAGCCTGAAGTCATTGAACGCGTAGTTGAAGTTGAAAAAACATCGCCCGTACTTGATGCCTTAGCAGATATTGATATCGATAACTTAAGTCCACGTGAAGCATTACAACAGCTTTACGCTTTAAAGGATTTACTTAAGATCTAAATTGAGCAGAAGCGATAGATGAGATATGCAAAGAACACCAATGAAGGTGTTCTTTGCATTGACACCATTCAAACGCGTAAATTAGTGAATGTTTGCTATCTACTACTGCGGCTATTCAGCAATAAATTGATAAAAAATTAATGTTCTAAAATGTTTCATGCTTAAAATGCACATAAAAATATTGTTCGATAAACAGATGTAATTTAATTAGTTTTTGAGTATGATTCTCATTCATTGTGAAATTTACATAAATTGTTCAGTTTTTAGTGATTTTAACAGCACTGCATATAATAATTATCAATAAAAGGAATTGTTAGTTACCCTATTTTTTGCCTAAAATACACCATTAGTTTATTAGAACCATATTTTTTAGGTAGCTGTCGCCATGACCTTTGTTGTCACTGAAAACTGTATTAAATGTAAATATCAAGACTGCGTAGAAGTTTGCCCTGTTGACTGTTTCTATGAAGGTCCAAACTTCCTTGTTATTAATCCAGATGAATGTATCGACTGTGCGCTATGTGAACCTGAGTGTCCAGCTAACGCGATTTTCTCTGAAGATGAGTTACCTGAAGGTCAAGAAGTATTTATCGAACTTAATACTGAACTTTCTCAAAAATGGCCGAACATCACTCAAATTGGTGATCAACCTGCCGACCGTGAAGAATGGAACGGTAAAGCTGATAAATTACAATATCTTGAAAAGTAATTTTACGCTTTCATGAAAAGATCAGCACATGCTGATCTTTTTTTATACTTAAAGCACACATTTCATTGCAAATTATTCAAATTTTCTCAATCAAATTGGATTAAAATAGAACGAGTTTATAAATAATTGATTTCTATAATGAAGCATTTACTCAAGGGATTATTGTCCGTTGCAATATTCCCTCTTGTTTTCATTGGTTGTACAACTACACCACAAAAACAAGGTCACACTATTACAACTCCCGACGGTAAACGTATTTACATACCTCAAGAAAAAGTGACGACCATCAGACAAGCCCCGCCTAAAGTGGTGCCTTATGCCTACAATTCGTGGGTCGCGTCTGTCGATAATTTACGTCGCGTTCGAGACTATGAAGTCTTTTTAGAGAAAAATGGTGTAGGCAATATCATTCCATCATTTGAGTTGATGCGTACTGCACGTGACTGGCAAAAATGTGGTCGCTCAGAATATATGGTACCTAACCGTGAATTATGGCAAAACCAAATTGCAACCTTACGTGTCTTTAAATATTTAGTAGCTGCCAATATCTTAACGGACTTTGAAGTGACATCGGTTTATCGTGATTTGCCTTTGAACCAGTGTGCCGGTGGTGCAAGTTCATCTCGTCACTTATACAACTCGGCGATTGATTTCCGTATTGGACCTGCGTACCCGCAGCCCGAAGACTACAGTTATATTGAAAATACCAAGTTCCGTTTATGCCAATTTTGGTCACAACACGGGCAGAGTCTCAATATGGGATTAGGTTTATATGCCAGCGGACAAATTCATATTGATACTCAAGGCTACCGTACTTGGGGGCCTGATCACTCAAGTCGCTCATCAATGTGTAATTACTAAAACATTACATCGTCATATCAAGACCTCTTCGGAGGTCTTTTTTGTACATAAAATATTCAAATATAGAACAATAAATTGCGATGTTGGTGGAAAGGTTTAAAATGCTTGCATCAATCACGAGGTGCGACAACATGCAACAAATGTGGACAGACATTGATGCTTACATCGATTCACATTTAATTCCTGAAGATCCAATATTGACCCAAACACTTCAACATACGGATGAACGTGGCTTTCCTGATCATCTTGCTGTAGCGGCTAATCAAGGCATGCTGCTTCAAATGTTAATCCAAATGAACAAGTGTAAACGCGTTTTAGAACTTGGAACTTTTGCAGCCTATAGCACCATGTGGTTAGCACGTGCCTTACCTGAAGATGGTTACATTCTGACCATTGAAGGTCGTGATACACATGCTGCCCTCGGTCAAGAAAATATTGATAATGCAAAGCTTGCACAAACGATAGAACTGAAATGTGGTCGTGCGGCAGATATTTTACGTGCCCTTCCTGAAGATACCGAACCTTTTGACTTTATTTTTGTCGATGCAGACAAACAGAGCTACCCTGAATATTTAGAATTAAGCTTAAATTTATCTCATTCAGGTACAGTGATTGTTTTAGACAATGTGATTCGTGCAGGTGAGATTCTGAATGCTGAAAACCATAAACCAAGCATTGAAGGTATTCGTGATATGTTCAAAGCTATGCAAAATCATCCGAAAATTTTATCCTGCACGGCACTTCAAACTGTAGGTTGTAAAGGTCATGATGGTTTTGCAATTGCAATCGTTAAATAATCTTAATCGAGGTGTTTTTTAGACATCTTGAGTAAAGGTATAAAAAATAATCAATACAGTATTTTATTTTCAAAACAATTACTTATAAACACTGCACACAGAGTTATCCACAATTTATGAGGATAACTCTGATTGTTTTTAAATCAACTCTGTTCGTTTGCTCAACTTATTTTACAACCAACAGTGGCACACTCGAATTTCTGAAAATACTGGTGGTAATACTGCCCAAGAAGAACTGATGGATTTTACTGTGACTAAACGCCCCGAGTACGATTAACTGAATGCCATGCTCTTGTTGATAGTCCAGAATATTTTCCGAAACATCGCCATAGCGGTATTCCGTCACCACATCGAGCCCCGTATTGGTTAAATAATTTTTTGGATCATCCAAGATTTGTGGGTGATCTCCAACATAGACCAAATGACATTGTAAAAGTTTGAGTAGGTCACTTTGTGCCACACGCTTCATTAACTCAACGCATTTAGGCGAATATTCATAGGCAAAAATAAAACGAGTCGGTGGTTTAAACGTTGGCCCTACAGTCATAACTGTACAACTTGCACCACGTATAAAGTTTTCAACATTACTACCAAGCGGCTTATTGCGCTCTGCTGAACGTTCACCCACGCGACCAATTAAAACAATATCGTCATCTTGCAACACATTAAAACTTTGCTCTAAGAAGTCGCCCTTTTCCTGAATATGGGTGGTTTGAATACCATGCTTATCTTGGATCATTTCAGAAATGTGTTTGAGCAAGTTATTACTATAATCTAACGCTAAATCACTTTGTTTTTGTTCTAACTCCGCGAGTTCTTTCAAGAGCATAGCATTACTTTCAAACCCAATCACTCCACTGATTTCACCTAAGTGATAACTTGCCGGATAGTAATCAAGTATTTGCAGTAAAACCAACTCACGGTGAGTTTGTTTAGCAACCCAAGCAGCAGCATCAGCTAGTGCATTAATGCATGGAGAAGAGTCGATACAGGCGATAACTCGTTTCATGATTAGCCCTCGTTTTATTATTGCTTGGCTATAAAATGTTGTTTGTTATTTTTAACTTATCACAACTCTGTTTCACTGTGCATGCATTTGTGTAAGCATAAAAACGATTTATGACCTATTTGGCGATTATTTATTCACGATATCGAATGAGTTTTGCAGGATTTCCCGCAATGATTGCACGCGCTTCGACATTTTTCGTCACCATACTGTTCATGCCGACCACAGCCTGCTCAGCAATGTGAATGCCATCCTTGATTCCAACATGCGCACCTAGCCAAACATCACGCTCTATCTCAATCCCTTGTGAACGTACAGCTTGTTGATAGATCGGTTGATTGACATCCATTCCATGATCAAAAGCGTATAAATGGCAATATGCCGCCATACGAACCTGATCGTGAATTTTGATGCCCACTCGCCCACCATCTATAATACAGTGATGATTGATCGCCACTTCATTACCAATTTCAATTGGGCCATGCAAAGTACAATCTGCTGCAATAAAGCTGTTATCTCCAATGACAATCTTACGTCCTGGTTCGGCAAAAATATGAGCCAATGGCGATATAAAACAGTTTTCACCAATTTCAACGGTTTCCATCGATTTGAGATAGTCTTGATATTCCTGTTGCCAAGCTTCGGCCCAACCACGATTTTTCGGTTTGAGTGACCAATACAACCAAGGCATATAATTCAGACGATGCTTATGTTGCTCTCGATATTTCAATAATGGATCTTGTTCATTCATCTTCATCAGCCTCGACGATATGCAGTTGTTCACGTCCGCGAGTTACATCTTGTATCTTTAACTGCAGTGGTTGGATTTGATGAATTTGCAATGATGCAAGTACATTTACACCTTCCACTGTGTAGTCTTCCTGAAATTCAATTTGCTGCTGATTGAGTTCATATTGGAAAATTGCCCACTCATTAAACTGACAACTAAATTGCACTTTTTTCTTCTCAATGAGTTCAATTTTTTCAGCCTGCAGCAGACATTGACCGGCACAGCCACCATAGGCACGTACCAAGCCCCCTGTGCCGAGCTTAATTCCGCCATACCAACGATTAACCAAGACCAATACGTTGGTTAGATCATTCCCTTCTATGGTTGCTAGAATGGGCCGACCTGCTGTGCCTGAAGGCTCACCATCGTCATTGAAACGTACGGTATGTCCAATTTTCCATGCCCAGCACTGATGTGTTGTTGAGATATCTTTATGGGCTTCGAGAAAGTCTTTAACGGCTTGTTCATTTTCCACAGGAACTGCGATGGCTTGAAAACGACTTTTTTTTATGTCTTCTTCATATTCAAACTGTGCGGCAAGTGTAAATGGCATAACGTCTTTAGATCCTCTATCAACGGATATTATAGCGTTTTTTGAAAGACTTACATCCACAAAAAAGCCCCCAATACTGGAGGCTTGATTGAAGACCATTCATCTTTCGTAATCGCATGATTTTTGCAGATCGTATTTTTAGTTTAATGTATACTGATATTTTTGTTAATTTTTAGATTAATTACTCAGTTTTTGTCATTTCCGACAATAAGATAAACCCGCTGAACCAAACTAGCGCCATTCAACGGGCAATTTCTTATTTTATTCAATTAAACGGTAAAATCATCACCAAGATAAACTTTACGTACAGTTTCATCCGCAAGGACTTCTTCTGGAGTACCTTCTGCAATCACTGAACCTTCGCTCACGATATAGGCATGCTCACAAATCGCAAGGGTTTCTCGCACATTATGGTCGGTAATTAATACACCAATACCGCGATCTTTCAATGTTCGGATAATGTCTTTGATATCACCCACTGAAATAGGATCGACCCCTGCAAAAGGTTCATCTAGCAACATAAATTTAGGGTCTGCCGCTAACGCACGCGCGATTTCCGCACGACGACGCTCACCACCCGACACACTCATACCAAGAGAATCTTTGATGTGTGTGATTTTAAAGTCAGCAAGCAATTCTGTTAGACGTTGCTGACGCTGTTGCTTATTCAGATCTTTACGGGTTTCTAAAATCGACATGATATTTTCAGAAATGGTTAATTTTCTAAAAATAGATGCTTCCTGAGGTAGATAACCAATACCTTTACGTGCGCGCTCATGCATTGCCAAGTCAGACAAATCAAGATCATCTAAATGAATCTCACCTTTATCCATACGCACTAGGCCAACAACCATATAGAAACTTGTAGTTTTACCTGCACCATTTGGACCAAGTAAACCAACAATTTGACCACTTTGCATGCTAAAGGACACATCCTTTACCACCCAACGCTTACTGTAGTTTTTGGCTAAATGTTTAATACATAAAGTTTGAACTTGCGAGGTTTGCTCCATTAATCACGTGCTCCTGGGAAGGACTTAGTGCTTGACGGTGGAATCACGATTTGAACACGACCTGAAGAAGATCCAGATTTATTTGGTGTACCTTCAGCAACGATATCGCCTTTATTCATACTGTATTTCAGGCTATTACCACGAATACTTGCACCATCTTGTTGTAACAAAGCACCACCCGTCATGGTGATAATACCTGTTTCAGCATTGTAGACGATCTTTTGCGCTTGGCCTTTTGCATAGCCTTTGGCAGGGTCAGTTTTTTGTTGGAAATGTGCTGGCCCACCCGTTGCTGTAATCGTACTGATCTCTTTTTTGCTGTTTAAGTTCGCAACAATTGAGTTTGCCTGAAGCTTCATCGAACCCTGTTCAATGATGACATTACCGGTATACGTCGTAATCCCGGTTTTTTCATTAAACGTTGCACGATCGGCAACCAATGAAATCGGTTGATTACGATCTGAAGGCAAAGCAAAAGCTGCAACTGAACATAACGCCAGTGAACCGATTAGCGCTGTACGTTTTAGGAAAGTTTTTGCAGTTTTTCGATTAAAATTATGGTTCATACTTTCCTCGAATATTAAAAAATTCGTATTGACCGTCGTTTAAATTTGCTTTTAAACCTTGGCTGACAAATTCGGCTTGTGGTGAAATCACCGTTACAATCTTGTCCGTTTCTATTTCACGCTTTTTTGGAAAAGCAGTTAGTTCCTCAGTACGAAACTCCATTTGCCCTTCACGCATCAATTTTGTTGCAACCACATTGTCACTCAGTACGATTTTTTGGTTATCATCCATACCATTGGCTTGTTTGGCAAAGAACGTGGCATCGACAGCACCATCTTGATAGGTCGATGCTTTCAGATTGACTAAATGAGACGTTTGCTTTTGCAAATCCTGCTCAAGTCGATCGACTTGCGCACGAATATGCAATTTTCCCTGCTCATCAGTCTGCGTCAGGTTAATGTTTTCAGCTGAGTAAGTCATACTTTTCGAAGAGTCCGCCTGAAGCTTATTACCCTTTCCACCGAAATAGTAAAAACCACCGCTTACTGCAGCAATGACCACAGCTGTCACGTATAAAACTTTAGTATCCATAAGCGGAGATTCAATCCAATGACTGCATCAATTTATTAATAAGGTGCACTTGCATATTTTTCAAGTAGTTCCTGGTATACACCTTTAGAAACTAAAAGCATATCGCAGATTTCACGAACAGCACCACGTCCACCCATCGCCTGAGTAACAAGATCTGCACGGCGACGTACTTCTAAATGTCCATTCGGTACGGTCACTTTCATCCCTGCAATAGCAAAGGCTGAAAGATCGGGCCAATCATCGCCCATATATAGGCAATCTGAAGGATCAATACCAAACTGTGCACAGGCTTCAGTCAAGGCAACGCCTTTATCTTCACGACCTTGAAAAACCAAGTCCACACCTAAGTCAGACATGCGTTTTTCAACAATATTACTTTTACGGCCAGTAATAATAATGACTTTGATACCCGCTTTTTGCACCAACTTCATGCCCAAGCCATCACGAATATCAAAAGATTTGATTTCATCGCCACTATTGGTCAACGTTACAAATCCATCACTTAAAATTCCATCTACATCCAGTACCAGTGCTTCTATGTGACGCGCTTGTTCTAGCAATACATACGATGCCATTTTCTTAATTTACCCCAGCCTGAATCAGATCATGCATGCTGATAATCCCAATCACTTTATTGGCATCATCAACAACTACAAATTGTGTAATTTTCTTTTCGTTCATACGTTCTAAAGCATGTACCGCGCGTTCTTCTTGTGAAATGGTCAAAGGATTTTTAATCATCACTTCTGAGACTTTCATATTCACATCAAAGCCTTGCTGTTTATCAATCAAACGACGTAAGTCACCGTCGGTAAAGATACCCAATAATGTATCGTTTTCATCGACAATCGCAGTGAGTCCCAAACGTTTATTTGAAATTTCATACAGAACTTTATTCATGGGTGTCTCTGGCGACACTTTGGGTAAGTCTTCACCTGTATGCATGAGATGTTTTACATGCAATAACAAACGCTTACCCAACGCTCCAGCAGGATGAGAGCGTGCAAAATCATCTGAGGTAAAGCCACGTGCATCCAATAATGCAACTGCAAGGGCATCACCTAAGGCTAATGTTGCAGTGGTACTTGATGTCGGCGCTAGACCCAAGGGGCAAGCTTCTTGAATATTACCCAAGGTCAATGCGACATCGGCATTTTGTGGCATTGGGCCTTTATTGTCGCCACTCATGGTAATTAGAGGAATGCCCAAATGTTTGATTAATGGCATGAGCATCATAATTTCATCACTCTTACCTGAGTTTGAAATTGCAATGAGCACATCTCCTTTAACCAACATGCCCAAATCACCATGCCCAGCTTCACCCGGATGCATGAAGAAAGATGGCGTACCTGTCGAGGCAAACGTAGCGGCCATTTTACGACCGATATGCCCCGATTTGCCCATACCAGTAATCACTAAACGCCCTTTGCACTGTAAAATGATTTCGCAGGCTTGGCTAAAACGATCATCTATTTGCGTCGCTAATACTTGTAAAGCATGCTCTTCAATACGCAAAGTTTCTAATGCGACTTTCTGAAAATCGACTTGATTCGGCATATTTGGTGGATTCAAAGTTGTTATACCTTAAGCCGTGAGAGGTGCGCTCTCACTTTCAAAATAAAAAATTTTCACAATTTTATCATATCTATGCAAATAGCACGTTTCCAAATGTATAAGAATTCATGAATTATGCAGAAAAGATGCATTTCTTCATTTTTATCTTACGGACAGATAAATCAAATTCAGTATTCGAATTAGATTCAGCCCGAACCCAATGAGCCTTCTACGCTATTTTTAGCAACGCAAAGACATCAATCATTAAAAAATATCTGCTTTTTTGGGTTTTAACTTTATGAAAAAAAATGCTTAGGTTAAGATGAGCCATCTTTTGGTAGAAACAATTTGAAGAGCTATGCAACCTTTTGTTCTATATAACTCAGAGCAACGTAAAAAAGTAGAATTCGTACCTCGTAAAGAAGGACATATCGACATGTATGTCTGTGGAATGACCGTGTATGACTACTGTCATATTGGTCATGCTCGAGTTATGGTTGCATTCGACTACATTATCCGTTTCCTGCGCAGTCAGGGCTGGAACGTTAAATACGTTCGCAATATTACCGATATTGACGATAAGATCATTGCCCGTGCCTATGAAAATGGCGAAAGCATTACTGCTTTAACCGATCGCTTTATCAAGGCCATGAACGAAGATGCTGCCAATTTAGGTTGTGCAGCACCTGATGAAGCACCACGTGCAACAGACTATATCGATCAAATGCAGAATATGATTGGTAGCTTGGTTAACAAAGGTACAGCCTACCCATCTGCAAATGGCGATGTTTATTTTGAAGTTGAAAAGTTTGCCAAATATGGTCGTCTTTCGGGTCGTAAACTTGACGATATGCAGGCTGGTGCTTCTGAACGCGTTGATGTAGAAGTAGAAAAGAAACATCCTTTTGACTTCGTGCTTTGGAAACATGCCAAAGAAAATGAACCTTCTTGGGCTTCACCTTGGGGTAATGGCCGTCCGGGCTGGCATATTGAATGTTCAGCGATGTCGACCTGCTGCTTAGGCAACCATTTTGATATTCATGGTGGCGGTTCAGACTTAACTTTCCCGCATCATGAAAATGAAATTGCGCAATCTGAGGCATCTACTGGCGAACAGTATGTTAATTACTGGATGCATGTCGGCTTTATTAATGTCGATGGCGAAAAAATGTCGAAGTCTTTAGGTAACTTCTTCACTATTCGTGATGTGATGGATAAATTCCACCCTGAAGTGATTCGCTTCTTTATTGTGTCATCACATTACCGTAGCCCAGTAAACTTCTCTGACACTGCTTTAAAAGAAGCGAAAAATACCCTTTCCCGTTTCTATCATTCATTTAAAGCTTATCAGCAAGTCTATGGTGAAAAAACCGTAGAAACTTTGGATGATGCTTTAGTTGAGCGCTTTAATGCCGCTATGCGTGATGATTTCAACACCGCAGAAGCAATTGCGGTATTGTTTGAAGTCAACAAAGAATTGAACCGTGCCGTAAAAGATGAAAATGCTGAACAAGCGGCTGTGTATTATTCGACATTGCGTCACTTGACCAATATTTTAGGTTTGGTTCAGCACAATGTTGATGAATTTTTAAAATCAGATATTGGTCAAGAAGCACTAGGTCTCTCTGAAGAGCAAATTGAAGATTTAATTCAACAACGTAAAGATGCGAAAAAGGCCAAAGAATTTGCCAAAGCAGATGAAATTCGTCAATCTTTGTTAGATCAAGGGGTTGTTCTTGAAGATACTCGTCAAGGCACTATTTGGCGCCGTGCTGATTAATTAAGCAAAAAGAAGCATAGAGAGTTGACAGTTGTGTGAAATTCTCTATAATTCACCTCATTGCGGGAATAGCTCAGTTGGTAGAGCATAACCTTGCCAAGGTTGGGGTCGGGAGTTCGAGTCTCCTTTCCCGCTCCAGAATACGAAAAACCCTCATCGAAAGATGAGGGTTTTTTTATGTTTAAATTTTTCTTCAAAGGCTTATTTTTAGATTTATTTACTCATGTTATTCACATAAAAGTCATTTCGCATTTTTAAAATAATATTTACGTCTATTCGACGAAGTCTTACATTGAGGGATTGAATACAGGGATTAGCCTTCGGCTGGGGGTACTTTACGAAACGTTGTTTCTCATTCGGCAAAATGAGAAGCGTGCTTCGCAAGGAGACCATTTTGCGGTGCAATGCACCTCACCAACAAAACTCGTTCACTACCGTCAAATTATTCAACGTATCGCAAAAACATTTTGATTAGAAGTCGTCCTGTCTCAAACAATTGCGGATGACATTACCGCGTATCTTTATTATTTGAAGCAAAGTACGCTTCTGATGTTACTGCGTCACATCAGTGATTTATTATATTGTAGCGGCGTTAATAGGCCTGGATTATCTTCCAACGATTAAGGCTTTCTTTATTGCCGCACAACCTTTCACCTGCCTGTTAAAAACTAATCTAACGAAATGCTCATCTCGGCTATTTTCCTCAATTTTTCTCCATAATTTTCCGTTATTCTTTGCCAAAATTACATTTGGACAACCAAATAATGTACGGCGCGCACACCACACTCAAACTGACCAGCTTAAGTTACGCATTACTTACAATCTCAACATCAATTTGGGCCGCAGATACTGTTCAAAATCCAAAAGAATACTCAGCAGTACAGCAAATGGAAGCTTTAACATTTGAAGTTCCAACAGCAAGCACCAAACCCAAAGACCTAGATATCAGTGCTGTCGCAAAAACTATTATAAGCCGTGATGAAATGTTGAAATTTGGCGATCAGTCCATCAATGATGCGCTGCGCCGTGCTGCAGGGTTTCAATTGCCCGGTGCTGGCGGTGGTCCACGTGGTGGTGCAGGTGCTGGCGGCATGCGCTTTCGTGGTGGTGGCGCACCCGTGTTCTTAATCAATGGTGAACCTGTACAAGGTGGTCCTCGTGGTGGCATGTCAGTTGTTGATAGCATTACGCCCGAAATGATCGAACGCCTTGAAATCACCAAACAACCGAGCGTCGCTCAAGGCTCGGTTGCTTCATCTGCTGTCATTAATATTATTTTAAAAGAACCATTGAATGGCACGCGTTTGAGTGGATCTGTACGTGCTGGTTATGGCCTAACCAAGTCAAATACACGTGAAGAAGAACGCACCAATTTAAACTTTCAAATGGATGGTCGTTCAGACCCTTGGATCTATAGTTTATCTGGGAGCCAAATGTGGAATGATTCAGATACGCTCACCCGTACACAAGATGCAACAGGAACGAAAACCCAGAAACGCATCACCAATCGTACGTCGCAAATGTTAACCCCACGTGTTGAATATCAACTTGATGATCAACAAAAACTGGTCGCTGAAATGTTTTATCGCAACAATGAAAGCGAAGGCACAAGTGGCTCCCAAGTCCAAAAAGATAAAAATGACAGCATTCGACTCAACACACGATATGAGCGTAAAGACCAAGGTAATTCCGACAAAATTCGCTTATCAATCGAGCAGCAAAATGAAACAGAATTAACAGAGTATAGAGATTCCCAATCATATATTGATGAAAAAATTAATGAATATGGCTTAGGCTACGACGGTGTCCGCAAGTTTGACTCAAAACGCCAAATAAAATTTGGTACAGATTTACGTAGCAATGAACTTGAAAGCAATATTGCAGAGACCTTAGATGAACAATTGTATGCTGCCTATGTGGAAGGAAGTTGGAAATATACGCCGCGCCAAACCTTAACTCTAGGTGTACGCCAAGAGTGGATTGATCGTTCAGGTTTAGTGGATTATCAAGATCAGCATTTGAGTCCAGTATTAGCGCACCGTTTTGACTTTAATGAGCAATGGTCACTCCAAACCAATTTGAGTCAGGCTTTTAAAAACCCACGTAGTAATCAATTGATGCCGACTGTTTCAATTTCTACAGATAGCGATGCAGGGACACTAAACAACCCTGACCGTGGTGGTAATCCTGACTTACGACCTGAAACTATTAATGCTTACGAAACAACCTTAGGCTATAACACCCCTGCTGGCGGCGTAAATATCACTGCTTATTATCGAGAAATTAATGACTATATCGAAAAATCGATCCTGTCAGAAAATGCTACAGGCGGTCGTTGCGAAACAGGAAATACCGATTGCCGTTTTGTCGAACGTCCATATAACCAAGACAGTGCAACTACTTATGGTGTGGAAATTGCTGGACGTTATGCACTGAAGCAAACGGAGAATGGTCATTCATTTATGTTGAATGCTCAGCTTTCAACTGTACGTGCAAAAATTGAAGAAACTGACGGCTCTGATCGTTTGGCAAGCGATGTTACACCTTATACCGCAAGTGCTGGTTTATCTTATAACTATCAACCGTGGCGTATTGCAACAAGTGTAAACCTCAATTACACCCCTGAATATACACGTGCACTGAGCAACGAACCGTACAATCGCACCAGCAATGAACGTGTTAACATGGATGTGAGTTTTACTAAACGCTTCGACCAAAATTGGTCTGCATCGGTCAATGCACGTAATATTCTCAGCTCAGATTATAAAGAAGTGTTAAAAGAACAAAGTTCTGGCGCGCTATACCAATCTCGTATCAATGAAGCCATTCCAAGCTTTATGTTTACCTTAGAAAAGAAATTCTAAACCGTTTCTAAGGGACTGCTAAGAAATTCAAAATAAAAAACCGATACGTTGTCAGTATCGGTTTTTTTATGCATACACGACACACGACCGCAGACTAGCGCTCAATTGCCTTCAACATTTTCGCAATTTTTAGGGTATGTTCCTTCTGCCCTTTTTTCTCTAAGACTTTTTGCTCAACCCACCATAAATATTCAAAAATTTCTGATTCACTTGAATCCTCTTGAATTAATTTAAAAATATTGGGCAAATAATCATCATATTCATCACGTAAAGCAGGAATACGGCGAATCCCTAACGGGTCCCATTCCTTCAATAAAATTTTATGTATCGCATGCAAGAGACTCGCATCTCGATTATGTTTTGACTGCATACAAGTTCCCTGGCTTATATTTTTTTACTTTTAAAATCAGTTATCTAATTATGTGATGATATTAAAAGAAAAATGAACTGTTGTTTGTCGAAGATTTCATCATACGCATCTCCAAACGGTTTTCCATTGGTTTTTCATCTTTTTTTTATACTAAACCAAAGCTTTATCAAAATTTCATGCACTTTTTCTCATAAATTTTACCAATAAAGCCTTTCGGGAATCCCCTAATTCACAATACAAAGGTTTTAAATGCTAAGTTCAACGATCGAACCTAATCATTCAAAGAAAAAAACAATATGCTTCAGCCAACTTCTATATTTATCTCTTTTCGCAATTGTGAAAAATTTACAGTTTTCCTTTTTAATCTCCGACAATTCAAGCTACATTCTATTTTGAAATTTTAATCCTGAAAAATCCCTATGAGTACTGCATTAAACGAAACCATTTACGTCATTCAACACCTTGCATTTGAAGATTTGGGTTCATTGGAAGATGTATTTTACCAATTGGGTTATCGGGTGAGATACTTCGAAGCTGGTGTCGATGACCTGAGTAAAGCTATGCAACATACAGGGCTTACCATCATTTTGGGCGGCCCGATCGGAGTTTATGAAACTAATGACTACCCTTTCCTACAAAAAGAACTAGACTTACTTAAAGTACGTTTAGAGAGTAATTTACCGACTTTAGGCATTTGCTTAGGTGCTCAGCTCATTGCGCATGCATTGGGAGCGAAAGTCTATGCAGGTCATAGCAAAGAAATCGGTTGGAGTGCCTTGGAGCTTGATGCCATTACTAACAATATTTTAGCGCCATTAGATCAAGTGCCTGTACTGCATTGGCATGGTGATACCTTTGATTTACCTACAAATGCACAGTTACTCGCCAGCTCAGCAATTTACCCAAATCAAGCGTTTAGCTATGGGCCCAATATTTTAGCCCTACAGTTTCATATTGAAGCAGAAACACAGGCCATGGAAAAATGGCTAATTGGGCATACATGTGAACTGCATAAAGCACAAATTAACATCCCAAATTTACGCATGGAAAGCCAACAACATGCACCTCATTTAGAACGTGTTGCTCCCCTTATTTTGCAACAATTCTTACAACAGCTTGAGCTTTAAAACAGCTATTAATTTAAAGCTAAATGGCTTATAACGGTTGCACTTCAAAACGTATAAGCCATTAGAATGACTCCCTTACTCAGCATTGCGCTCATCCACTTTTTTGCTCTCATCAGCCCAGGCCCAGACTTCTTTTTTGTCACTCAAAGTGCTATTCGACAATCCAGATCACATGCATTATTTGCCGCATTAGGTATTTCACTTAGTATTTTAGTTTGGTCAATTTGTGCAATAATTGGCTTACATTTTCTATTTCAAAAAATGGCTTGGTTACAACAATGCCTCATGATTTTGGGAGGCCTATATCTTTTATATTTAGGCTCTCAGTTATTAAAGTCTGCATGGAGTAAAGACCTCGGCACAATAACAAAACCAACCGAGCAAGCCGTACAGAAAAAATCGCCTTTGACGCTGTTATTTCAAGGTTTCTTGACCAATATGGCCAATCCTAAAGCATTGGTTTATTTCAGTAGTGTATTTTCCATTGGGATCAGTGCAAACGTTAGTATTTTCGAACAGAGCTCTTTATTGGCTTTAGTCTTTATTGAAAGTCTGATTTGGTTTGCATTGGTTGCGGTCTTATTCTCAGCACCTAAAATTACGCATTACTATCAAAAATTTAGTAAAAAAATTGACGCAATTACCGGTGGAATCTTCATCAGTTTTGGCTGCCTATTGCTGCTCAATCGCGATTGATCACACCAGTTAAATATCTTCAAGACATAAAAAAGCACCCAAATGGGTGCTTTCCTAACTTAACTGAGGGAGCTAAATCTTATTTCGCTGCTGCCTTTGCTGTAGACACAGCCGCTTCAGTCGTAATATTTACCGTAATTTTGTCGCCTACATTCGGTACATATGCACCGACACCAAATGCTGAACGATCAAAAGAAGTCGTTGCATTAAAACCAATCGTTTCCGCCTTAGTCATTGGGTGAACGGCTTGCTTGTTCAATACAGCATCCAATACCACTGGTTTAGTCACATTTTTAACTGTTAAATCACCCGTGATTTTGTATTTAGTTTTGCTGATCGCTTGAACTTTTGTACTTTTAAACGTGATATTTGGATATTTTTCAGCATCAAAGAAATCAGCTGTTTTTAAATGATCATCTAATGCTTTGACATTGGTATTTAAGCTCGATAATGGAATCGTCACATTCACAGACGAATTTGCAGGTTTTGCATTATCGACATTGATTGTCCCTTGAATGTCACTAAAGTTTGCAGAAGGCGTTGAGAAACCAAAATGATTCCAAGTAAATACTGTTGCGGTATGAGTAGGATCAATTTGATAGGCAACAGGTTTTGCCATAGAAATTGTTGTAACTGATGCTACCGCCAAACCGATTGTTAATGCTTTAAAGTTCATGTTTTTATCTCACTATCGAATACTATTAAGTCTATAGGTTTTTAACCGTATTACAGCTTTAAAGATAAAACGTTTTGTTGCATGTTTAGAACGATAGTTTTGTAAAATCTGTAGCAGCATCTACAACCACTCTCAATTATTAAATTTCCCATATATTTCAAATAATTAATAATTTAATTGATCCATGAGTTATTTATCCTAAATTTAGGAAACATCAACCTATCTGAGTCGTAGGTTTTCTAAACAAATCCACTTAAGATTTTTAGACATCATAAAAATCTGAGTACCCAAAAATGACAGAACAATCGCTGGCTATTGAAAAAGCCTTAAATACTAAAACGCCCAAAGATGTCGTTTTGGCATTTCTTATGAATACTTCAAAAGAACTCGTCGAAAATGCAACTCAGCTGTTGGTTGCAGAAGATGCGGCGTATGTTTCCCTAAACTTCAGCAACCCAGAACTGAAACAAATTGAGCCGTGGGCTGGGTCTGGCACAGGCAGAGCCATCTATATTTATACCTTTGCCAACGTCGGGACCTACTGGAATATCGACGACTTTCAAATCACCGATATGATCGCTGAAGATGAAACTGTAGCTGTATTTGGTCAATTCACCTACACCTCAGTCTATGCAAAAAATACTTTCACCTCGCCTTTTTCAATTAAAGCCAAAGTTCAAAACGGTTTAATCAGCTTTTTCCAATTTATGGAAGATACCTATGCCTCTGCATCATCATTCCGCGTAGGTGGAGAATGGATCATTCAGCAAGATGCTGACTCAGCTAAAAACTTTAAAGTTTCAGCTTAATACTGAGATGCGCAAAAGCTGCTGTTGATTTGGAATAGCTTTTTACATTGAGTTAATGACAGCGGTATTGGATAAATCCGGTTTTTCTCGCGATTTGATCATACAGCTTTTGCGCAGTTTCATTGTCCTGATGCGTAAGCCAATACACACGGTCACACTGCCGCTGATCACAATATTCTTTCACTTTCGCGATCAGCGCCTTGCCAATACCCTGCCCGCGATATTCTTCAAGCGTATATAAATCTTGCAAATAGGCATAAGGCTGCAATGTCCAGCAGCTCTCATGTTCTATGACATGCACGATCCCAACCACTTGATGTTCAATTACGGCTGCAAAGCCATACATATGTTCGCACTCAGCAGCATGTAACCTTTGCCATGTTCGCTCGGTCACTGCATCCGCCACCTGACTTTTATAAAATTCTAAATACAGCTCCCAGAGCGGCTGCCATTGGCTTTTTGAAATTTCAGTTAAATTTTTAATTTGTATTTGCACGTTCAATGGCTTTTTTAAATGATCACTGGATTTTTATAACTGAAATAAAGCTTTTTGTGTTGAAAACACTGTATTTTATGCGCTCTTTTTAAACATGATGAGTCTTGAAAGAACGTTTTCTTATCTGTTTTATAAATACGATAGGCAAATAAAAAGCCCGAAGATTCGGACTTTTTAACCATTCAGCTTATAGCTTTTCAACCAAGATCCGATCTACCTGCTTTAAACCTGTATGCTTTTCATGGTTCTTACGGCGAATCTTAATCACTTTGTCTTCTTGCAAATCTTGCAACATCAACTCTACTGCAACCATGGCTTCAAGCTCTAAGTCTGTGCCAATCCATTTCTGTTCACCAGCATCCATCAGTACAATTTCATCATTTATCTGATCATAAAGGCTCATCGTTTCCTCACTTGGGGCAACATTGCACCCGTGGCTGAATACTGCATGAATGAATTAATTTTAAACCAATGCTTTAATTCATTCGTTACAAATCGTTATTTCACAATTTAAAATAAATTTAATCTCTGCAATAAAAAACGCCCCTTCTCTGGGGCGTCTTTATTACGGTTAATCTTTACAGATTAAGCGGTAATTTCTTTCACAGCAGCAACAACAGCATCAGCAGTAATACCAAAGTGTTGATACAAGTCTTTTGCTGGAGCAGATTCACCGTAAGTCGTCATACCGATTACACGACCATCAAGACCAACAAATTTCCACCAGTAGTCCACATGCGCAGCTTCAACAGCAACACGCGCACGGATCGCAGCAGGAAGAACCGCTTCACGGTAAGCAGCGTCTTGTTTTACGAATTCTTCAGCACATGGCATAGAAACAACACGTACGCCTTCAAGCTGTGCGTAAGCATCCATTGCCAATGAAACTTCTGAACCAGTCGCAATGATGATTGCTTTCAATTCGCCTTTTTCTTTTGCAAGTACATAACCGCCTTTCGTAACGTCAGCAATTTGATCTGCTGTACGAGTTTGGAATGGCAAGTTTTGACGAGAGAAGATTAACGCTGTAGGGCCTTCGCTACGTAACAATGCAGATTTCCAAGAAATAGACGCTTCTACAGTGTCACATGGACGCCAAGTGTTTAGGTTTGGTGTTCCGCGTAAAGATGCAATTTGCTCTACAGGTTGGTGTGTAGGACCATCTTCACCTAGACCAATTGAGTCATGGGTATACACATGAATTACACGCTGTTTCATCAATGCAGACATACGTACTGCATTACGCGCATATTCCATGAACATCAGGAATGTTGCTACATAAGGAACGAAACCGCCATGCAGCGCTACACCGTTCGCAATTGCAGTCATACCGAATTCACGTACACCGTAATGAACGTAGTTACCCGCTGGGTTAGATTCAACGCCTTCTGCGCCTTTCCATAAAGTCAGGTTAGAACCTGCAAGGTCAGCAGAACCACCTAGAATTTCTGGAAGCTGTGGTGCAAATGCTTGAATGGCATTTTGGCTCGCTTTACGAGTAGCGATTGTTTCAGCTTTTGCATTTACTTCTGCAATATAAGCATCCGCTTTTACAGCGAAGTCAGCAGGTAATTCACCAGAAAGACGACGTTTGAGTTCAGCCGCTTCTGTTGGATATTTAGCAGCATAAGCCGCAAATGTGTCGTTCCAAGCAGATTCAGAAGTAGTACCTTTCGCTTTTGCATCCCAAGCTGCATATACATCAGCAGGAATTTCGAATGGACCTTCTGTCCAGCCCAAAGCTTCACGAGTTAAAGCGATTTCATCATTACCAAGCGGCGCACCGTGGCAATCTTCTTTACCTTGTTTGTTTGGCGAACCTAAACCAATAATGGTTTTACAGATAATTAAAGTTGGTTTGGTAGTTTCAGCTTTTGCTTCAACAGTTGCTGCGCGGATTGCGTCTGCATCATGACCATCAACTTTAAGCACTTGCCAACCGTATGCCAAGAAACGCTGTTCTGTGTCGTCAGAGAACCAACCTTCCACTTCACCGTCAATTGAGATGCCGTTGTCATCGTAGTAAACAACCAATTTACCTAGACCCAAAGTACCAGCCAATGAACATGCTTCGTGAGAAACACCTTCCATTAAACAGCCATCACCTAAGAAACAGTAAGTGTTGTGATCTACAACTGTGATGTCTTCTTTGTTGAATTGAGCCGCTAAAGTTTTTTCAGCAAGTGCAAAACCTACAGCGTTTGCAATACCTTGACCCAATGGACCCGTAGTTGTTTCGATACCCGGTGCATAGCCCAATTCTGGGTGACCTGGAGTTTTAGAATGCAATTGACGGAAAGATTTTAAATCTTCAATAGACAGGTCATAACCTGTTAAGTGCAATAGCGCATATTGCAACATAGAGCCATGGCCGTTTGACAATACGAAACGGTCACGGTTTGCCCATTGTGGGTTTGCAGGGTTGTGGTTGAGGAATTCACGCCATACCACATCAGCAATATCTGCCATCCCCATTGGAGCACCTGGATGTCCTGAATTTGCTTTTTGCACAGCATCCATTGCCAATACACGAATTGCGTTTGCAATACGACGTTCGTTAAGCGGGGTTGTCATAGGTCAGAGTCCAAACAAATGGTTTAAAAGAGTAAGATGAATAAGAATTCAAAGATGAGCATATTGTCTTAAAAAAAGCGGAATGGGTAAAGCCTCAGGGGCAAATTTTCGCTAATTATTCCTGCACCACCTGTATTTTGGGCGCTTATTGCTCAATTTCAAGCCTATGCATGTCGTTTATTTTGTATACAGTGACGCTTTTATATGGCGAATCAATGACAGCGCAATGCATATTTAGAGTTTTGTAAAGAAAGCAAATGCTTTATAACTGATAAAAGTCCAATACATCGAATGGAAAATGTGAATATAAATAGCAGCCAAAGCTTGTCCAGATAAATGACCATTTGAAATTTGATTTCATATAAAATACACCCACTACGGTTTGGGTAACTCAAACGTCGTACTCATCCTTATGAAATCAGTACTTATCCAGTATGTTCAAGACCGTACATACGGCACTTTAGATACCACGACATGTAGCAGGTAAATTTCGCTGCGAAATATCATCCGATTGACAATTCCAAGCACCATTTAAACCATCTGGAATACTAAAATAGATCTGCTTTGAGCGAAGAGCAAAATTGACATCTGTTGATTTAAACGTAAAAACCACTGAACACGTTCCTGCCACATCAGTAATTTCACTACTCGCAATATACTTGGTACTGATACTTTCATTTAGCGCTGTATTCAAATCTACACAGCTTTGTTCCGCTGAATAATTTTCAATCAGTTTTAATTTATAGGGTGAAATCATTGTTAATACTTCAGCCACTTGCGCCCGAGCAACATAGCCATTGTAAGATACAGTAGCAATTGCAGCCAAAATACCGATGATTGCCACAACGATCATAATTTCAATGAGTGTAAAACCAGACTGTTTCATTACGTTTCCCCCATTCAACGTAATGACAAATAGGCAATTTGCATACCAAGTCTCAAAAGCCCGTACTTATTGTGTTTGATTTTTTAAATTAAACGAATAATTGTCGTTTACAGTCATATTCTGACAATTCATGACGTTCATCAATGATAAATCTCAGGATATGGATTTGATTTATTCTTATAATTGATTCACTTAAAAAAACAATTTAGGCAATTGAACGCCTAATCACATTGTTGCTTGTGCCAAAGCCCAATATCTCTGTTTTATCTCATCATAAAAAATTAAATTGAGAAATCCATAGCTCATATCAATTTTTTAGATGCATATATCAATTAAAAAGTCATTGAAATGAATTAATTTCATCCAATTTGGTCATGTTGAGCTAGTCCTAAACGCATTCTCGATGTAACATATTGCGTCTTTAAATTTAACTGTGATAGGACTTATGCGCGAGTACGCTGTATTTACCTCGGAATCTGTAAGCGAAGGCCATCCGGATAAAATGGCTGACCAAATCAGTGATGCTATTTTGGATGCAATCTTAAAAGAAGACCCATATGCACGGGTTGCTTGTGAAACGCTTGTAAAAACGGGTGCGGTTGTACTTGCCGGTGAAATCACAACAACTGCAAATGTTGACTTTGAAGCGATTGTTCGTAATACCGTAAATGGTATCGGATACCACCATTCAGATCTTGGCTTTGATGGTTCAACTTGTGCCGTGATCAACATGATCGGTAAGCAATCACCTGAAATTGCTCAGGGTGTTGACCGTCAAAAACCAGAAGATCAAGGTGCGGGCGACCAAGGTTTAATGTTTGGTTATGCAAGCCGTGAAACTGATGTGCTTATGCCAGCACCTATTTCATATGCGCATCGCTTAATGGAAAAACAAGCTGAACTACGTAAACAAGGCAAACTTGCTTGGTTACGTCCTGATGCAAAAAGCCAAGTAACATTTGCTTATGAAAATGGCATGCCAGTTCGCTTAGACGCAGTTGTACTTTCAACTCAGCACGATCCAAAAATTACTCAAGCTCAATTGAAAGAAGCGGTAATTGAAGAAATTGTGAAAAAAGTGATTCCTGCTGAAATGTTCCATGCAGACACTAAATTCCATATCAACCCAACAGGTATGTTCGTGATTGGCGGCCCTGTAGGTGACTGTGGTTTAACAGGCCGTAAAATCATTGTAGATACTTACGGTGGTATGGCTCGTCACGGTGGTGGTGCGTTCTCTGGTAAAGATCCATCAAAAGTTGACCGTTCTGCTGCTTATGCAGGTCGTTATGTTGCTAAAAACATTGTGGCTGCTGGTCTAGCTGACAAATGTGAAATTCAAGTGTCTTATGCGATTGGTGTTGCAGAACCAACATCTATCTCGATCAACACATTCAATACTGCAAAAGTATCTGAAGATTTGATTATTGCACTTGTACGTGAACACTTTGACTTACGTCCATACGGTATTACTCGTATGTTGAACTTGATCCAACCGATGTACCAACAAACTGCTGCGTATGGTCACTTCGGTCGTGAAGGTTCTGATACCGCATTCACATGGGAAAAAACTGACAAAGTGGAAGCGCTTAAAGCATCTGCTGGTCTTTAATCTTAATAGATTAATTTCCCAAAAAAGCCTGCATTGATTGCAGGCTTTTTTATGGCCCGTATGTCCATAACTAAAACATCTAGGATAAAAATAACTAGTGTAAAAAATATTGACTAAAATTTACGCCTAGCTTATTCATAAAACACCAAAATAATTTAAGAACAACATCATGCCCTTTCCATTAGACTTAAAATTTATTACTGCAACTGAAGAACAATTAGGATTTAAGTTTCCAGAAAAATATAAAGCCAGAATGCAAATTGAAAATGGTGGCGAATTCGGCATTAGCTTTTCTAGTGCGGATGAATTTAAAGATGGTGATGACATCGAAGCTTGGTGGCTTTTTCCCTTCCAAGACACCAGCGATGTGAAAAGAATAAAACGTACGATGAATCATCTAGCCGTAGAACATCAATCCATCAGTGAAATAGAAGACTTCCCTGAAAAAAGCATTGCTATTGCACATAACGGCGATGGTGATTATTTATTGATGCGTACGGTAGACGATACACAATTGGGGGAAGAAATATATTTATGGCGCCATGAAGACAGTGAATTTATCTATCTACTTGTGACTTCAATTGAAGAATTATTTAGTCAAAATCCTTAACGTTATAAGCAGATATAAAGCCTTTTAAACTACAAAATAAGCTGGATAAAATTACACTAAATCAACAATTTTTGATCAAATATCGAATATTTTTTCAGCTAATATAAATTCAGCCCATGCTACGGGCATAACAACAAAAGGAAAGATCAAAATGAATAAATTACTTGTTGCTTTAGGTTTGGCTGCAACTGTTGCACTTGTTGGCTGTAATAAAGACAAAGCGCCAGAAACAGGTGCAACAACTGGTGAACACCTAGAAAACGCTGCTGACCAAGCAGGCCATGACATTGCTGATGCAACTTCAGAAGCGGCAACTGCGACAGCTACTGCTGTAGATAATGCTGCAACTGCAACTGCGACAGCAGCTGACAATGCTGCAGAAAATGCTGAAGCTGCTGCACACAATGCAAAAGAAGCAGCTAAAGACGCGACTGCTGCAACTGCAGGTGCTGTTGAACAAGGTGCAGCTGACGTGAAAGAAAAAGCGCAGCAATAAGCATTTTATAAAAAAAAGCACCTTCGGGTGCTTTTTTTTACATCTGTATTTTATTCAACTTACTGTTTCAATCTATTTTTAACTTGAAATTTAACTGATGTCAGGTCAATCTTATGAGGTCATATAAATAACAAACTTAGAGAAAATAATGTCTTACTCACATCATGCCGAAAAACATTTTATGGAACGTACGGGTTGGCTACGTGCATCTGTACTCGGTGCAAATGATGGCATTATTTCCGTCACCAGTTTAATTATGGGCATGGCTGCAAGTGGTGCTTCTAGCCATACCTTACTCATTACCTGTATTGCAGGACTCATCTCTGGTGCAACATCTATGGCTGCGGGTGAATATATCTCTGTGAAATCTCAAGAAGACGTCGAAAAAGCAGATCTTCACATGGAACATAAAGAATTACAACGTAACCCAGATATGGAGCTTAAAGAGCTGACTCAAATTTATGTAAATCGTGGGTTAGAGCCGAACCTAGCACATGAAGTTGCAGTCCAATTGACGGCCCATGATGCACTAGAGGCCCATGCACGAGATGAAATTGGAATCCATGACAATACCGCAGCAAAACCCGTTCAAGCAGCACTATCATCGGCTTTAGCATTTTCAATTGGTGCACTATTTCCGATGGTTGCGATCTTGATCAGTGCTGACATGCATATTGAAAAAACTGTTATGGCCGTTGGCGTGATTTCCCTAGCACTCCTCGGTGCCTTAGCCAGTTATGCAGCAGGCACTTCTATGTTGAAAGGCAGTCTACGTGTTGCTCTGTGGGGCATTGCAGCCATGCTATTTTCTAGCTGGATTGGTTCTTTATTTAATGTAAATCCAGTTTAACGCTCGCTTTATCAGTTTTTCATATATGTTAAATCAATTATATACAGTAATGATTGTGTGATTTTTCAACAATATTCATTTTTACAATATATAAAAACCGTAAAATAGAGATACATTTTTTAAGCTTTTTTCTCCATGTCTGTTATTGCTGCGCCAGCCAATCGATCCAATATATCGATTTGGGTGGCTTTTGTTTTATTAATTTTAGGCACCATTGGTGCTTATCTGGTTGTAGGCGTTAACCAAGCATTGCTATTTTTAATTGGCGGTGCTTTGGGTATGACGCTTTATCACGCATCTTTTGGTTTTACCTCAAGTTGGCGTGTCTTTATTAAAGAGCGTCGTGGTCGTGGCTTACGTGCACAAATGATCATGTTGGCTTTGGCTGTACTGCTCTTCTTCCCTGCTTTAGGTGCGGGTGAATTATTTGGCAACCCAGTCAAAGGTAACGTTAATCCTGTTTCAATGTCCGTGATGATCGGTGCCTTTATTTTTGGTATTGGTATGCAACTTGGCGGCGGTTGTGCATCAGGCACCCTGTACACTGTGGGCGCAGGTAGTGCACGCATGATTGTAACGCTGATCTTCTTCTGTACAGGTTCACTGATTGCAACTTCACATATTCAATGGTGGTTTGACCTTCCCCACTTTGAGCCGATTTCTTTAGTCAAAAGCTTTGGTGTAGTCCCTGCACTGGCATTAAACTTTGTGCTCTTTATATTGATTGCCGCAGCAACAGTTTACTTTGAAAAGAAACGCCATGGTCAGCTTGAGGTCGAGCCGCAAGCCATGCAACACGGTTGGAAACGTTTTCTACGTGGTCCATGGCCTTTAGTTTGGGGCGGAATTATCCTAACTTTACTGAACTTTGCCACACTCGCACTTGCAGGCCGTCCTTGGGGCGTAACCTCTGCCTTAGCCGTTTGGGCCGCAAAATCAGCAAGTGTCATGGGGATCGATGTTGCATCTTGGGCATATTGGCAACAACCTGCAAATGCCAAAGCACTGACCGAATCATTATGGTTTGATATTACGTCGATGATGAATTTCGGCATCATGCTCGGTGCCTTACTCGCAGCGAGCCTAGCAGGCAAATTTGCACCGAACTTTAATATCCCAAAACGCTCACTGCTAGCAGCTGTGATCGGTGGTTTGATGTTGGGTTATGGCGCACGTTTAGCATACGGCTGTAACATTGGTGCATATTTCAGCGGTATCGCTTCAGGTAGTTTACACGGCTGGTTATGGTTAGTATTTGCCTTCATTGGGAACGGTATCGGCGTCAAATTACGTCCAATCTTCTTCCCTGGCGAACGTCCACAACCTGAAAAATTAACAGGCTGCTAATATCTGTGAAATAAAAAGCCCCTCAAGTGAGGGGCTTTTTTTTAATCTGTCAGTGCACCTTTTAGATTACAACCATATTGCATGGTTTCTTGTGCCTGTTTGTATGTGGTATAGCGGTTGATAATAAAATCATAAAATTGGTCAGCATTTGCAAATACCTGACTCAAATCTTCGCTTGCGGCATTTGGCAGTTTAACATCTTTCACCAAGGCCAAGTTCACATGTCCAAGATGATACATTTCGGTAAAATAATGATTCATTACTTCGCAATAGGCAATTTTGGAGCTTTTTAAAGCGGTATTGGCAACAAAATGCTGATTTAAAGTTTTTAAGTTTTGAACATCTAAAGCGGATTGATCTGAAAAAGCCATACTTTCTACTTTTTTTAGTTGGCTAAAATCTTTTGCTAGAGTTTGATTTAATTGTTCAAAGCGTAGTTGTAATCCAGCAGTATCGGCAACTTGATAACTTTGCGGATTGAATGTTTTCTTTTCTTGTTCATTTGCAGAACACGCCGTGAGCGTCATTGCCGTCAGAACGGTCGTAACAAGAAATAATTTCATCAAGGTCTCACTTAAACAATCAAAAGCGCAATCATTATGCCCGAAAACAACTAGATGATTCACACTTAAATCGCTTTCTCATTCATATAACGCCAATAACGACGTGGCACATACTGCACATGTAATTTCATATTACGTCGAGCTTCAATATTGACACTTCTAAAATAATCTTTCCAAAGCTGATCATATAAAATTTCATCATCATCCAGTTCGATATTGAAGGATTGACTATGACCTGACAGTATTTGCCCGTCTATGGTTGTGGCATCCATATCCACTTGATGCACCTGCTGTAGATCATAGTAAATGCCATAGTTACGTTTTTCATCGTAAATTAGCCAACGTTGATCTTGATAGCGTGCCTTAAAATGCCGCTCGATCAAAGGCAATACATTAAAATCAGGTGAGACTAAACTAATAAACAAACCATCCTGACATTTTTTAAAACGCACAAAAGCTTCCATACGATGTTTTTCACGTCCCACTTGCTTCGCCCATTGACTCAGACCCAATACGTCTGCATGACCATAATTCTTTGATACATCTCGCTGCTGCTGAAACACATACACTGCAAAATTAAAGCAATGCTGAAAAGCCTGCTGCTGCTCGGATAAAAATGCATAATAAAACTGTTTCAACGCACGATCAGATGCTTTGAGTTTTAAACCCTGCCATACCCGCTGTGCATGTTCATCATGACTTGCTACATCAATGACATCGGCGAAAAGACCCGCCTGTACTTGCCCATCCGTGCAAATCTGTACGTCAAATTCCTTAAATTGAAAGGCCCGAAAAATGCAGCTTAGTAATCCTGTCATCGTGCCATCAAAGACATAAATACTCACGACTGTATCCTAAAAACCTAAGTTCAATTGATGTGAAATCTGCTGAGTATATTTCGACTGACCACTTTGCAAGATCTGCTGACGTATTTGATGTGGCTGTTGATCTCGAATAAATTTGGGAGAATCTTCACAGCGTATAAAATGTTGTGCTCTGTTGTAGGAAATACCCATACGTTTTAATTGGTCGATATGGATTTTCCCAAAACGTCGTGCTTGAACAATTTTTTTAGCAGAACGTACACCAATACCCGGCACTCGCAAGATCATCTGATATTCTGCACGGCTGATATCCACGGGAAATTGCTCTGGATGACGCAGTGCCCACGCTAATTTTGGATCAATATCCAATTCTAAATTTGGATGCTCTTCATCGACCAACTCTGTCGCTTCAAACCCATAAAAACGCATCAACCAGTCACTTTGATACAACCGATTTTCTCGTAATAACGGTGGCGCAGAACCCACAGCTGGCAGCGCACGCTCCTCTTCATTAATTGGAATATAACCTGAGTAATACACACGCTTAAGCTTAAACTCTTTGTAATGACGGTCTGCCATCAGTATGACATCACGGTCAGACTCTTGATGTGCGCCCACCACCATTTGCGTCGTTTGTCCTGCGGGTACAAACTTAGGCACTGTACGTATTATTTTTCGTTCATCTTTAAATTGAATCAAACGGTCTCGGACGATACCTAAGTCTTTTTGAACTTCGACATGGCTTTTTTCAGGTGCAAATTTTTTTAACCCATCTTCTGTCGGCATTTCCAAATTAATACTCATACGGTCGACATATAAACCTGCTTCGGTAATGATTTCCTGAGATGCCCCCGGAATGGTCTTCAGATGAATATAACCATTGAAATTTTCTTCTAAACGCAGCTTTTTCACCACTTGCAACATGCGCTCCATGGTGTAATCTGCTGATTTAAAAATTCCCGAACTTAAAAATAGCCCCTCAATATAGTTCCGACGATAAAAATTCATGGTCAAATCGACCACTTCCTGTACCGTAAATGCTGCGCGCTTTACGTCGTTACTTCGACGGGACACACAATATGCGCAGTCAAAAATACAGACATTGGAAAATAGAATTTTTAATAACGAAACACAGCGACCATCTTCGGTATAGCTATGGCAAATGCCGTTTCCAGTATTACCCAGACCTTTGTCTTTATTTTGGCGCTTACTACCACTCGAAGAACATGAGACATCATATTTGGCAGCATCGGCTAAAATTTGCAGTTTTTCACGGATACGTTCAGACATGGGAGAATTATAAATTTAAAGTGAACACAGCATTATTTTAAAAGGATCCACCTCAAAAGTCGGGTCATACATCATTACTACGACACGAGGTGTCGCTTAATTTCAAGTACAACTTTCGTGTAAGCATAAGACCATTTTGATATGAAATAACGAATATTATTTGCTTAATTTCACTCGCTTGGGCAAAGTAATTAGAGTGATTGGAGTATGCACATGACTTTATTAGAAAAACTTGGCATCAAACACCCTATATTTCTTGCCCCAATGGCAGGTGTTTCTACACCTGAGCTTGCTGCAGAAGTGTCAAATCAAGGTGGACTTGGTTCACTGGGTTTAGGTGCAAGCAGTGTTGAGAATGCACGTCAGCAAATTTTACAAACTCAAGAACTTACTGACCAACCTTTTCAGGTGAATTTCTTTTGTCATGATACAGTAGAACTCGATGAACAAGTTGCTGCCAAATGGATCATGCAATTTAAATCACGCTTTGCTCAATATAATGCAGAAGCTCCAGAAGCACTGAACTGTATTTATCCAAGCTTTAAAGACAATGACCATTTTCTAAACCTCTTACTGGAAACGCGCCCTAAAGCGGTAAGCTTCCATTTTGGTATTCCACATCCACATCAAATCCAGGCCTTGAAACAAGCGGGTATTTTGACTCTAGTTTCTGCAACCAACTTAGCAGAAGCTAAACTGATCGAAGCTGCAGGCATTGATATCGTGATTGCTCAAGGTATTGAAGCTGGTGGTCACCGCGGCATTTTCAATGAAAACTTTGATAGCAGCGTCAAGACTCGTGATTTGGTTCAGCTCTTGAAACGCCATATTCAATGCCCCATTGTTGCTGCTGGCGGCATTATGAATGGACATCAGGCCTATCAAATTATGGAGTTGGGTGCAGATGCTGTTCAATTGGGCACTGCTTTTGTGCAATGCAAAACATCAAATGCAAATGAAGCTTATCGCAAAGCATTATTTGATGCACCCATCACGCAGATTACATCAAGTATTTCAGGCCGCCCTGCTCGTGGCATTATCAATAACTGGCACACAGATATTGATACGCCGACTCGCCCAACCGTTCCGGCTTACCCATATAGCTATGATTTAGGCAAACAATTACATGCAGCAGCCAGCAAGCATGGCGTACATGAATATGGTGCATTTTGGGCAGGAACTAATGTCTCTCAAATACGTGAATTGGAAGCACCCGACTTGATCAATCAATTGGTTTTAGAAATGCGCTTTAACTAAGACCTCGCTCAACGGGTCATTCAAACATGAATGCCTAATAAAAAGCCCTCAACATTGAGGGCTTTTTATTAGGTACTTATTTCAAATCAATCTAACTAACTTACAGCGGCCTACTTTGTATCACATTGCACAGATCTATTTCGTTTGACTTTAAGTTACTTGGTTTCAAGCAAATTGACCTGATCAACTTGAACATCACTCATGATCTGACCATGATCGAGTAAGTGATTAAAATAGTTCTCGACGACTTTATATTGATCTGCTGTAGATTCAACTTTATACATATTTTGGCGGAACTCATTACTAGAGCGTAAACCTTTGGTATACCAAGCAATATGTTTACGTGAAATTCGACAACCTGAATATTCACCATAAAAACCATATAACTCAGATAAATGTCCAAGCAATACGTCACGAACTTCCATAATACTTGGCGCAGCCATATGCTCACCTGTCGTCAGGTAATGTCCTATTTCACGGAATATCCATGGGCGACCTTGAGCTGCACGACCAATCATGACTGCATCGGCACCGGTATAATCCAATACATATTTAGCTTTTTCAGGTGTATCAATATCACCATTGGCAATCACAGGAATATTGATCAACGATTTCACATCTTTAATTAAGCTATAACGCGCCGTATTCAGATACATATCTTCACGTGTACGACCATGAAGTGCCAATGCAGCAATGCCAGCTTCTTCGGCACGTTTCGCAACGCGCAAAATGTTTTCATGGCCATTGAGATAGCCCAAACGGGTTTTTAAAGTCACGGGTACATCAACTGCATCAACCACAGCATCTAAAATGCGGGCCACCAAGTCTTCATCTTTGAGTAGCGCTGAACCTGCCAATTTATTACAGACTTTCTTCGCTGGACACCCCATATTAATGTCGACAATTTGCGCACCATTTGCCACTTGATAGCGTGCAGCTTCAGCCAGTTCAGCTGGATCTGACCCTGCAATTTGAGCAGAAATAGGCGCTATTTCACCATCAAAATTGGCACGATAAAGACTCTTTTTACTCATGCGTAAGGTCTTATCTGCCGTCATCATTTCACTGACAGCATGACCTGCGCCAAAGTATTTGCAAAGGGTACGAAATGGGCGATCTGTAACCCCTGCCATAGGTGCCACCCACAGTTTTCTCTCGATGGGACGATCGAATAATTCTTGAATGACAGGATGTTGACTCAATGTTTTAACCTCTAGCTATATTTAGCAAATGATGCCCGAACCACATTCGAAATCTTCGAAGCAACTTTTAACAATGCTAAATTCAAATGTATGTTCGCAAAATCTGTTGAACGAAAAAACGTTTTATGGCAATGATTATGCAATTGAATGATGACAATGAACATCAACATTGCTCAACGATTGAATTGAGGAATTTGAAGCTTCGGAATTGGACGGCAAATTTGCAATGCGATAGTTTAGTAATTCCAAACAAAAATTTCTACGCTTTTGCTTAAGAGTCGTTGAAAGTTATGCATATACCTTCTAGCTAACACACTATCGATTCAACATCAGACTTTCAGCAGATCTGCCTGTACAGGTGTTACTATAGAGGGATACTGCTAAAATCATTGAAAACTTAAATCTATAAATTCACATCAGTGAGTTGAACTTTATGAAAAAATTGAAAATTCTCTCTTTTATATTTTCCGCTACCATATTGACTGCCTGCCAACAACCGAATGACGAGGTAGCTGCAGCTGAAAGTCAAAACGCTGATTTAACAACGGAACAAGCGACTCAACAATTTGAGCAGTCAGATGCGCAAATCAGTCAATACCTTGATGTTTTAGATGCCCCAAGCACATCGATCAAGGAAAAAACACAAGTCTTATGTCATGACTACCCTCATGAATATAAAACTAACTACATGCCTGCCATGCTCAAACTCGCAGCCCAAGACTATACTCAAGATAAAATGTTGAATGATTTAAAGATTGCACAGGACTATTACAAAGAAAAACTCAAAATTGAATGCCCTGCTGAATAATCTCCCTTTCATCATGGCGTCACAATTGTGCGATAAATTGTTATTAAGCGAAAAGTGTGTAAGTTTCGCTGTAATAACAATGTAAAATACACTTCCCGATTTATTCGGGTTTTTCTTTTTAAAGCCTTTCAAATATTAAACGACATTTGAATGACACATATTATTTTGTAATGGATTTCAAACTATTGATTTATTTTGATAAGTTTTTCGCAAATGTTCACAATCTAGACACATAACAACTCATTTTAATTACACTTTTATCATGATTAATACATTAAGTTGTTTTTTCCAAAAAAATAGACTGAAGATTGAATCATGAAAACTTTAAACAAAGTACTTTTCGCTACACTTATCTCTGCTGCTGCTGCAACTACATTTGCTGCTGAAGAACAAAAAGTTGAAGCTGCTGCATCTGAAGCTCAAACAACTGAAGTTGCTCAAGATGCAACTGAAGCGGCTCCTGCTTCTGAAGCTGTTGCAAAATAATTGAGCAAAAATTTAAAAGCCCACAGATTGTGGGTTTTTAAATTCACAGACATTTTAGATCTGTCGCAGCTTTCAATGAATTTGATTTCAATTATTTAAAATATAAACGTTGAATTTGACGTGCCCGCCGGTTTAAACCCAATACTTTTTTTCTTTGTAAAATGTCTTCTTCACTAAATCCCAAGTGCTGGATTAATTCAGACATAGCTAAATCTGCATGTTCGATCAACACGGCATCTTGTTCAGTTGACCAAATCACGTTTGATACCTTTAATTTGTGCTGGCGTTTTAAATTTCTCATTTGCACAGTATAAAATACTTTAGACATATCAACAAAAAGCCCACCCGATGTGAGCTTTTTGCACAGACTGAGTATTCATCATCTATTGGATTGAAATATAGATTTACTGAACGATGATGTTAAAGATTTTCATCCTTCGTGATCATCACTGAGGTTAAAATTGGAACGGCAAAACAAGGTAGTAAGAGTAAGATCCAATATTCCACCATCGGTTTAGCCACAACAAAGTTAATAATGATTGCCCCCAATACCATAACTAACGCAATCAAACCCAAGAAACGACTGAAAAATTTAGCTGGCATAATAATCCCCTTAAAAAATTTATGGATTTCAGCTAGTATATACCTGCATTTTTTATAATCTGTTGAAAATGATATTGGAATATTCATCTATTTAGCTCAAAAAGCATTCTTTTTCCAATCATCCTGACAGAACTGCTTGTTTTTACACGCGTAGATCTCCATAAATAGATTGACAGTCCCCTATGAGACATATACATATTTATTCATTACTTATGTATTTTGCATAGTATACTGCACCTGCTTTGTCGCCCCCATATGGCTGAGTTTATTGGAAAATATGAACAAAACTTTTTCGACCACATTATGCTTTAAATCCCTTTCTGTACTGGCTTTATCCATTGGCTTGGCTGCCTGTGGTAATGGTTCATGGTGGAGCAAAGATGAACCCACTATGGAAGCGGAACAGATCAAAAAAGCCATTCCACCTCGCGTGAATGAACGTCTGTCATGGGCCAATGATATCTACGACATTAGTGATCAGCTCGGTATTCCAACCACGAAAGAAAATGTTTGTACGATTGTTGCTGTAGTCGATCAAGAGTCCAATTTTGTTGCCGACCCGCATGTGCCGGGACTCGGTGAAAAAGCCGTCAAAGAAGTTCAAGATCGTCTTGAAGAAAAGTTTAAAGATAAATTGGGTGATGGCATCGGTGGTACAGTCGCTGGCTATTTCCAAGATGTGTTAAAAAATCAACCGAGTCCAGAAGATAACTATCTGAGCCAAATGCGCCGTGTACAAACTGAACGTGAACTAGACGAGTTATATCGTGAAATTTTTGACTATATGTCTAAACATTATCACGTGAGTGCTTTGACGGGCGCAGCGAAACTGGTTGGACAAGATATTGGTGAAAAGCTCAACCCAATTACTACTTTGGGTTCGATGCAAGTCCATATAGGCTATGCCAAAGACCACAAACGCCAAGGTGGAAATATTGCCGCACTACGCACAGACATGTATAGCCAATATGGCGGTTTGTATTATGGCATCCACCGTTTAATGATGTATCCGGCTGAATATGACAAACCGATTTATCGTTTTGCAGATTATAACTCGGGTCGTTATTCGAGTCGTAATGCGGCATTCCAAAGCATGTTGAATGACTTGACCCCTGCTGAGCTCGGCTTAGATGGTGACCTCTTACTTTATAATAAAGATGGTTCTCCACGTTCTGCAAAAAGCCAGTCTGAAACCGCGTTGATTGCCGTTTTTGCAGAAAACAATGTGATCGCGACGCCACGTCAAATTCGTTCAGATCTTAAAAAAGAAAAAGATCAGGACTTTGAAGATACTTTGACGTATAAAGCGGTCAAAAAATTGTACCAAGAAAAGACTGGTAAAGAACCGTTTTACGCCATGATGCCTGAAGTCGTAATTTCGGGGCCAAAATTAAGCCGTGATTACAATACCAATTGGTTTGCCACACGAGTCGATGGACGTTATCAAACATGCATGCGCCGCATCAAAAACCTTAGCCTTATTTGATTTTGACGGAACCCTGTGTAATAAAGACAGTTTTACAGGGTTCATCTTCTATTCCCTGCCTAAAAGGCATATCGTGCGCCAAGGGATTAAAATTCTTCCTTGGATTCAAGGCTATTATCTCAAGCTATATCCTGCACATGCAATGCGTCCTCGCCTATATGCCGCAATGTTTAGCCAAGCCAATCATGAGCACATTTTAAATCAAGCAGCGCAATATGCTGAACATTTGATGGCAGAACTCAATCCTTCACTGTATGAACAATTACAGCAACACCAAAAACGCGGTCATGAAGTCGTTTTAGTTTCGGCCTCCGTCGATTTATATCTTAAACCTGTGGCTGAAAAGCTCGGGGTCAAACTGATTTGTACCGAAACAGCAGCCAATGACCAAATACTGACTGGTTTGTATCAAACCTTAGACTGTAGTGGTGAGCAAAAGAAAATTCGCGTTTTGGAGCAATTTAACCTTCAAGACTATGAGCATGTTTATGCCTATGGAAATAGCGATGAAGACCTCGCCATGTTTGAATTGGCCACCCACCATTTCATGAATGGACAGGATAAGTGCCTACCAGAACTCGACTAAAGTCGAGTAATTTAGTTTGTTTTATTAATCAAAGTTAACAATCACAAACTTAAATTTAAGTCGCTCTAATATATGGGTAAATTTTGAAAATTCTGCTTTTATTTTGACTTTATAGTGTGCTATTTTTCTCATTAATTAGAAATAATGCGGTCAAATATTAAAAGCGGGAAAAGAATATGAATCAATTCAATCCACCGAAATATGTCAAAGGCCTCCATATTAAATTTGGCGAAAATCCATTTGTACTCCTTGCTCAATTTGCCTTCTCAGCCACTCGCCAGATGTGGACGAAAGAAGAAATTGAATTGGTCATTCGTATGGCTAAAAAAGGAAATTATATGAATTTGATTAAGATCCTCAAATTACATATCAAAAAGTAAAATAGATATTTCCCCAAAGTTAATATAAAAAAGCCATGCAATTGCATGGCTTTTTTTCCCGTAAATTTAGTGTAGCGTTTATTACTTTTTAAATGGAAACGCATATTTCACAATACGTTTTAGTACACTGCCGTACTGTTTCACTAAGCTTGCGTTGTTATAGTTCAAACCATATTTTTCACATACGGCCTGTACTTTTGGCGCCATTTTACGATAACGACGCGCAGGAACATCAGGGTATAAATGGTGTTCGATCTGATGGCTTAAATGCCCTGTCAAAATGTGAAATGCTTCTGAACCAGTAAGGTTTGAAGAACCACGGATTTGACGCATGTACCAATGTCCACGGCTTTCATTTTCAAGTACTTTTTTCGGGAAAACTTCAACATCTTTGGTGAAGTGACCACAGAAAATAATACTAAACGTCCAAATGTTACGAAGACCATTCGCAACGAGGTTCCCTGTGAGCACAGGTAATGCTGCCGGCCCTGCAATAAGCGGGAAAAACACATAGTCTTTAAATAATTGCTTGCCGATTTTGGCTTGCATTGGCTTCCATTCTTCTTTGGTCTGCTGTTTTGTTTTGCGACCTTTAAAGTATTTACCCAATTCAAGGTTTTGAATGGCAACACCCCATTGAAACAATAAGCAAAATGGAATGCTATAAATCGGTTGTAATAGATAGCCCGGCTTCCAACGCTGTTCTGGGAACAAACGAACGAGACCATAACCAATATCATCATCCATACCTTTAATGTTGGTATAGGTATGATGTTTAAAATTGTGAGTTTGGCGCCAGTTATCTGCAGTACCCACGATATCCCATTCATAAGTCTGACCATTGAATTTAGGATCATTCATCCAGTCATATTGACCATGCATGACATTATGACCTAATTCCATGTTTTCCATGATTTTGGCAAAACCTAAAAGACCTGTGCCTAAAATCCACGCTGGCGGAAACCAACCTGCAAACAATAATGCACGACCAGCCATAGATGAATATCGAATAGTCGAATACACACGACGAATGTATTTCGCATCCTTTTCACCTAAGTCATCTAAAACTTCTTGCTTAATCGCGTCAAGCTCACGCGCAAGTTCATCTAATTGCGATTGGGTTAACTCACGGTTTTTAGGATTTTTAAAATATTCAATTTTTACAGGCATGTTCATATTTTTTCTACCTTATAAATCAATAACGAGATCTGACTGTGCTGAGTTCACACAAATTTTGAGTAAATTACCCGGTTCTGTATTTTGGCTACCATTGACCATATTTTTAGTCGAACCTTCAACTTTGTTGCAGGCACATTTATTACAAATGCCCATACGGCAACCGTGATTTGGTTTGATATTTTGCTGTTCAAGACTCGCTAGAATTGATTGGCCTTTTGGAATACTGACGGTTTTATTGGATTGTGTAAGCGTGACATTCACAAAGCCAATATCATCCGTTGCGATTGGACTCATGCTAAATGCTTCACTCATAAAGCACTGTGCATGATCAAATAACGCTTCGGCCTGAGTGACGAAACCCGATGGACCACATGCAAACACTGTAGTGTACTCAATGTTGTTAATTTGAGCAGCGTGAGAGCCATTTAATCGTGGATCAGCAACATCTTCTTGGGTAAAGAAAATTTGAAATTTAAAGTTTGGATATTGACTTGCCAAAGCTTCGAAGCGTAATTTAAATGCGGCATCATCGTGATACTTAACCCAGTACATTAACTGAATTGGTTGCTCCGCAATTTGCTTAGTTTTGCTCATCCCTTTCAACAAACTCAACATTGGCGTAATACCACTACCCGCAGCCAATAGTAGCAACGGCGCAGAATTTGACACCAAAGTCATATCACCAAAAGGCTGACCAAATTCTAAGATATCACCCACTTGCGCTTGTTCTACGAGCCAAGTACTCACAATACCCGTATTCACTTTTTTTACGCTAAGTAATACGTGTTGATCATCCAACTGAGTCAAACTATAAGTACGTTCGTAACGGATACCATTTACGCAAGCAAAAACAGGATGATGCTGACCAGCTTCGCCAATTTTAAACAAACGGTTCACCTGTATGGTTAGGCTAACCATCTCATTTGCTGCATTTTCTTTTTGTACAATTTTGCCGAGAGCCTGATTACCAGACCATAACGGATTAAATTTCTGCAACCAGAAATTTACCGCATTGACGTCTACAACACTGTCTTTGAGTGCGTTTAAAGGCTTTTTCGCTTTTTCGAGTACATGCATAATCAAATACAACTCATGGGAGGTTTTTAATTATTATACACATGTATATATATTTGTATATACAATTGTACATTTAATCGACATTTTCACAAAAGCTATTAGCAGACGCTATAATATGTTAATGTTTTTAATCTATTAAAAAATATGACTCAGTCTGCACAGACGAATATGGTTAACATGTACCAGGAAGAATTACATTCTGAAGCTGAAACTCCACTTGCAGTTCGCACTGTAGGCCGTAAAGCAACGATTACCAAGGAAGAACTGTTTCAGGCAGCGCTTAATTTAATTGGTCCACAAAAAAGTATTTCATCACTGAGTTTGCGTGAAGTTGCACGTGAAGCTGGCATTGCTCCAAATAGTTTTTATCGTCACTTCAAGGATATTGATGAATTAGCCATAGAGTTGATTGATCGAGCTGGTGGTGTGTTACGTCAAATTTTGCATGAAGCACGCCTTCAGGCATCACGCCAAAGCAGTATTATTCGTAGTTCAGTTGAAGTATTTATTCAGCAGCTAGATGCCGATGAAGGCAACTTAAGCCTTTTACTTCGTGAAGGCTATACTGGTTCGCATTCCTATAAAAATGCAGTTGAGCGTCAACTTAACTATTTCCAACAAGAATTAAGAGAAGATTTAATCGTCCTAGAACGTTTAAATCAGAGCAAGTTGGCTCACCCTGACATCGTGGCACGTGGTATTACCCAATTGGTGTTTAACATGGGTGCGAAAGTCATTGATCTACCGACAGAACAACGCAAAGAAGTTGCCGAACAAACCATGATTATGATTCGCATGATTTTGGAAGGTGCTCGCCATTTAGACGAAGCACAGATTCGCTAAAAATTAACGGTCAGAAAAAAAGGAGACGTTCAGGTCTCCTTTTTTATGAGCAAAATATATTTTTCTAATGCTGTAAGTACTGCATGACGTGTAGCGCTGTCTGTTTCGGCTGCTCAAGTGGAAACATGTGCCCACCTTCAACTACACTATAATCTATACCATAGGTTTTCTTCATTCCGTCAGGTAAACCTTGTTTATAAAAATGGCTGTTATCTGCGGTGATAAGGTGTACAGGCATTTGAGGGGCTTTTCGTGGAGTACGCCACCACCATGCAGGCACTGTACGGAAAATTTGCGCTTCCACGGCTTTTGGAATGCTGAGGGTCACGCCACCGCGTTTTTCATCAGCTTGAATGCCTTGTGCAAAGTAATCTTCAAAACACTGCGCATCAAAACTTTTAAATAAACGATTATTCCGTAGTGCCGTATATGCTTCATCCAAATTTGACCAATGGTCATTGCGCTTCAGCGTAATTGCTGCAGGGGTAATTTTATCGACAGCTTTGAGCTTTAATTTTTGCATACCTTCAAAAATGGCAGACTTAGGACCGATTACGAAAGGTGGATCCATAATAATCAGTTGTGAAAACAAATCTGGACGTTTATAAGCCGCCATAAGGGTGACTAAAGAGCCAAAAGAATGCCCAAGCCCAATCACTTTTTGTTTTGGAAATTGGTGCTCGATATCTGCTATGACTTGATCGACCAAATATCGCCAATCTTTAGTGATCGGATAGCGCTCATCCATACCAATAAGCGGAATCACCTTCACATCAAATTGCGGTGCAAAGTAGGATAAAAACTTTCGATAACTTGCAGCAGGAATACCATTGGCATGGGTAAAATGGATCGCGCTTTTCATCTAAAACTCATCCAATCAACTGATGATGCCACATCATAAAGAGATCAATACGATTTAAACAGGACTCAATAAGTTTATCTAGATGACCTCAAAGTCAGTTTGCAGATTATTTTTGTGAACCGACCATTGATTGATTCGGTAAAAATGTTGCGCCACAACTGGTTTTATCTCCAGCAACCACAACACCTCGCCCCTTTACCGTTGTACTTTGATCTGCCGCGATCGCAGCCACAGTCGAATTACATTTCGGGCAATAATGTTTCATGCCGTTTAAATGCACCGCAATACCATTAATCACAAATGAAGGTTCACATTCTGAAACCACACCACCGTGTGACGTTTTACTACCTAAGGTAATTAAGGATTTCATATTTTTATTTTCTTCTAACGAACTGCTGAAATTTGAAGCATTTTAACGGAACTACCCACAACTCGCTAGCATCGACGTATAAATTTAACCAAGCCAAAACTTTACTTAACTAAAGCATCAAAACACGACATTAAGACAGTTCGTGATCAATCATTTGAATATGATGCTATCTCTGTATGTCAGAATACATTTAATCATTTCACCTTCATAATTCAATTGACATCAATCACGACAGCTTATGTCGCGATGCCGATTCTTTTACTAATCAAAGCATGTATATTGGGTATCGCAATGAGCATGAAGCGTAGCACCCTATTTTACAATTTCAGTATTTAACTGAGCTTCGAATCAGAAAATGGCGCTTTTCTACGCCATGATTAACTTTAGAACGTTCATAGACTGAACACATTATCCAAAACCATTTTTAGAAAATTTTAGATTCGAAACGTAGCACCATTTCATTTTATAGCGCAGATAAATAAAGCATAACCATTCTATTTTCAGGAGGTTTTATGATTTTAATAAATGACTTTGATTTAACCCAACCGCAAAAAGTCATCGTGTTAGACCATACACTAGATGACTCAACCCTGTTAACTGAAGTACTCGCTTTGTGTAAGACCGCAGACCCAGAGCTCATCGTGGCGGAAAGCAAAGAGGCTGATTTAGTCTTACGTTTATTACCTGAAATACATGCTTATTGTGGTGCCATTGCCTTAAAACAGCCGCTATGCATTGACATCAACTTTGATTTACTTACTGCTCATTATGCAACACGCAGCCAAGCAGACCGATGTACGATCCAAATTCAGTTAGCAAAAAATCATCCGGACTTTACCAAGCTCGAAGCCATATTTTATATGTTGGATGAACTAGAAGATTTTGATCAAGCTGTAGAATTACTGAAAAATAGTTACTTTTTTTATGCTGATGTCGACAATTTAGATTAAAAATAAACAATACAAAACTTAGATTTAGCGTAAATCTGTCGTGATTAATTTTGCAGTTATATTTTTAGCCATAAAAAAAAGCACCCGAAGGTGCTTTTTGAAGATTCTTAACTTATGGCTTAACCACTACCATAATTTGAATTGCTTCTGGTGTAACCGCCAGACCATCAAGCAGTGTTAAACCTTCTTTTTGCAGTTTTTGTAAACGTGCAATTTCGTCTTCACGAATACTTGGGTTGAACTGCTTCAAATAAGTCAAACGGTCAATTTCATACTGCCATTTGCTACCATAGATTTCTTTGGCTTGTTGTTTAAAGCCCGGTAATGCACCACGAGCAATTTCAAGCGCTTGCGTATAACGCTGTTCAATGACATCACGACGCGCCTTAACCACTTGGCGGCAACTGTTGCCATCAAGATGATGTAAATAAGGACGTAAAATTTCAGGTGCAATTTTTTGCGATAAATCCTGACCTTTTTCGCTCAGTAATACACGAACCAACTGTTGTGGCAAACTTGACGGCAAGTTCAATGCTTTCGGTGCAACGACATCGACTTTAAACCACACTTCCATTAACACAGAACCTTGCGGTAAAGCGGCCGATTTCAATACAGCAACGTTGGTACTACCAAAGCCTTGCGTATTAATCATTTCCATCACACTTTCAGTGAATGGATGCTCAAGTGTTAAATATTGAGCATCTTCACGGATCTGTGCTTGGTCACGATAGAACGTCGCCGTCATACCTTCTTCGTCCAAAGTCAGACCTTGAACTTGCATTTGATCCGTTGGCTTGATGATCACGGTACCATTACTTTGCTCATCAAAATCAATGTTTGTAGACGCCATAAAGCGTTTCATAAACATTGGCAAAGTCGTGTTGTCATCATAATCTTCAAGTGCAGTCACAATTTCTTGTGCCACGATTGGACGGCAAGAGTTGTATTCAAGTAAACGGTCACGACCTTCTTGAAGTTCAGCTTCAAGCGCTTCACGTTGCACACTTACGGCTTCGAGCAGATCTTCAAACTCTTGGCCTTTATCTGCCAACAAACAATCTTTCAGATTGACGATGAAGTTTTCTTGTAAGGTTTGCGCAGTCGGCGAGATATTACAGAAAATATTTAATGCTTCGTTATACCAACGGAACATACGCTCTTGCGCAGTGCCAACCAGATAAGGCACATGAATTTGAATACGATTTTCTTGACCAATACGGTCTAAACGACCAATACGTTGTTCAAGTACGTCTGGGTTTGCAGGCAAGTCAAACAAAACTAAGTCCGATGCAAACTGGAAGTTACGACCTTCAGAACCAATTTCTGAACATAGTAAAATTTGCGCACCGTATGACTCTTCCGCAAAATAAGCTGCTGCTTGGTCACGCTCTAATAGGCTCATGCCTTCATGGAACATCGCTGTGCGAATACCCGCATGCAAACGAAGTACATTTTCTAAAGACTCAACCACTGGACCACTACGTGCAATCAATAACACTTTTTTGTGTTTTAGGTCTGTACGCAGACGTTCCATCAACCACATCACACGTGGGTCGGTTTCCATCCACGAGCCATCAAGCTGCGCTTCTTCAGGCCACATTTGTTCACGTAGCTTGCCATCTTTAGACCAGTTTTCAGGTGCAGGTAATGGCGCAGGCTGACAGTCACGACCTGGGAAGCCTTGAATCGCTTCACGTGTATTACGGAATAAAATACGACCAGTACCATGACGGTCTAACAACTCGTGAATGGCACGAAAGCGTTGTTCTGGCTCGTCAGTAATTCGATGACCTAATAGGCTTTCAATCGCTGCCAAATGCCCTTCTTCGAGTGGCAGATCAGACATCAGCACTTCAGCAATTTTAGCTGTTTGGTGATACTGCTCCTCTTCATCCAAGAAACGATCAAGTGAACTAAAACGTTGTGGATCAAGTAAACGTAAACGTGCAAAGTGACTTTCCACACCTAATTGTTCAGGCGTTGCGGTTAGTAACAAGACACCCGGCGTTTTTTCAGCAAGTTCTTCAACAAGGTCATAACGGTCATTGCCGCCTTCTTCTTCTGACCACATTAAATGATGGGCTTCATCGACCACGAGCAAATCAAAACCAGCTTCAAGCGCTTGTTCACGCAAGTCATCATGGTCGATCATCAAATCAACACTAGCAATAATGCATTGTTCAGTTAAGAATGGGTTGAGGTCTGGATCGTGTTCTTTAATCGAAGCTGTACGCGTCAAGTCAAATAATGAGAACTCAAGATTGAAACGACGACGCATTTCAATCATCCATTGATATTGCAATGAATCAGGTACTAAGACCAAGATACGTTCTGAACGACCCGTTTTGAGTTGCTGATGAATGATCAGACCGGCTTCGATGGTTTTACCTAAACCGACTTCGTCAGCAAGTAATACACGTGGGGCAAAACGCTTACCCACTTCATGCGCAATATACAGTTGGTGTGGAATGAGACCCACACGTGAACCCACTAGGCCACGTAAAGGGCTAGACTTCATATTGGCTTGAAGAAGCAATGCTTCGATACGCAGGTCATACCATTCTTTATAGTCTACTTGGCTTGCAAGTAAACGGTCTAATGGTTTTGCTAACTGAATACTTGCACCAATACGTGTTTCATTCAGTGCTTTACGTTCTTCTGTACCGTCGGCCAGTTTACGTACCGCGTTATAACGAACCACACCACCACGGTCTTCAAGCGATTCGACAATCCAAATTTGACCTTCTTGGTCTTGGACTTCGTCATTTACATTGAAAACAATACGAGATAAAGGTGCATTGTGACGGGCATAGACACGAGTTTCATCACTTTTCGGGAATAAAATGCTGACCGATCGCTCATCAACATCAATAAGAACACCTAAACCCAGTTCCGTTTCTGTATCTGATAACCAACGTTGACCAATAGCAAACTGCTGCAATTTTTCCACCTTTTTCTCAAGTTCGGTCTGAAAATATTATGCTCAAACTGTGAACGTTATTTGAGCAAAAATCTAGACCATAAAGCAATATATTTTGACATAAAGCCCACTAAATAGTGAGCAGAATTCTTAGGGATTTAAATGATTTTCCTAAAATGGTACAGGACAGTGAAATTCCACTGTTTGCTCAGTTTCAGGATGGTTAAAACTCAAGCGCTCAGCATGTAAACATAAGCGCGGCATCAGCTGCTGTTGCTCAGTTGTTGCATACAAAGTATCACCTACAATAGGATGACCTAAATATTGCATATGAACGCGAAGCTGATGTGATCGACCGGTAATAGGAGTTAAAACTACACGTGTTACGGCTTGCCCCTGAATCTCAAAATGTTCAGTGGCTTTCCAATGCGTAAGCGCAGGCTTATTGTGTGCAGGATCGGCAATATGCAGTGGCGGATGTTCTGGGTCATATATGACCGGTACATCGACAGTACCTTCACCTTCGAGCGTACCCGCAACCAATGCCTGATATGTTTTTGAAGTTTGACGTTCTTGGAACTGGCGTGAAATTCGATTTTGCCCTTGACGGGTTAATGCAAAAACCAAAATACCTGAGGTATCACGATCCAAACGATGGATGAGCAAGGTATTCGGTTCAATTTTTAATAATCGATTGATAACACAGTCTTGTAAATCTGCTGTTTTTCCCGGAACTGTGAGTAAACCTGCTGGTTTATGGATCACCATAAAGTCAGTATCACGATGTATCAGGTGTTCGGTTAGAAAATTACTCAAAGTTCAATCCAGTTCTGATCTCGAAAAACAAGGCGGCAATAATAAAAAGCTTAGCCAACAATTACAATGCACAAAGCTATATTTCCCGACGTATTTTCCGATTTAGAACAAAAATAATTCCAATTGGCTTTGTTTAATCTGTATTGAGCAATTTTTCTAGCAATGCTTTTAAACTTGCACCATCTAAAAAGTCTTCATAACGGATGTTTGCACCATTGGCACGCCACAACCCAATTAAGCTGACCATGGCAATGGAATCGAGCCCATAACTGCGTAAATCGATTAAGGGATCTATTTCCAATGCGTCCATATCTAACTGTTCTGCGATAGCCAATAATATGCCTTTGGCCGACAAGACGAATTCCGTTGGCGCTGACAGATTCCAAAGCCGCATCAAATTATAACTACTCATATGATGGATACCTTGGCCTGATATGGAGTCCACCCACAGAATATGCTGTTCCTGATTATTCAGCACAATTGCGTCATCAACAATACAGATTTGCTCTGTCACGCTTTATAGATGCGGCAAGATCTGTTTCAGCATAGGCGTGATTTGCCCTGCAAAGATGAGCTGCGGGTGTGTTGTTGCATATTCACCGAGCTGCTGCATGCCTTGAAGTAAATCATCACCATATAAATCGACAATTGGAATCTCTAAGGCTTTGGCTTTATTGGTCAGTTGGATCAAATTTTCCATCAGCTGCGTATCTTGTATGCCCTGCTGCATGCGTAAATTTTGTAAACCAACCAGCACCAATACCGACTGTGTTGATGACAGCTGCCATTTCGCTTGAGAAGGTGCAAATTGGATTTTTTTAGGCATTGGGTAAAGCATACGGGCTCGGTACAAAACTTATGTTAGAACAACTGTTATGTTACCGCAGAACCGAGTCTCAAAGTGGCTTTCATCTTATGATGATGTACTTGGAGGTGATTTCACTTGTTGGACAACTAAAACTGAAATTTGAAGTGAGCTGCAAATTAACTTTTGTGGTTGAAGCGCCCCATTTTCTTCAACACACCTTCTGAAAAATCACTTTTTCATGCCTGCTCGCCGATTTTTGCATGTAGTTTTTTTTAGATCAATTTGCAGTTCTATAAGAGCTTTTAATTGATCGAAAGCTTGCAATGAGGCTGCGATCAATTGATTTTCCCAGTCGATAATTTGGTTTTGATAAAATCAAATTCAGCACTTAATTCAACAAGTGTTTTTCCGCTTTAATCGCAGCAAATGCTCACTTAGCTTTAAAATCATTTGAATGATTTCTTCTTGGTCCATGTGCCATAAAATACTGATATATTGATGTTTACAACATCATTTAGGGAGACAAATATACTTATGTCAATTGTCCAAATTTCCTGATCCTTCTCTCAACAAATTTAATACTTTTTTGAGGCCAATTGTTTGAGCTACTGTTTGTGGAAACACACCTCTTTTATTTTTTAATAGCTCTACACCCGCTTTAAGCACTTCAAATATGTATGATTGTAGGATCTTTCTTAAAGGGTTGTGTTACACAAAACCGCTTTATAGACCTATTTTTGTCTAGTCTAAAAATTATTAGATCAGCCATAAACAAGAATTTTTATTAAAAACTTAAATTATCAATTATAATTCAACACCTTAGAAACGCCAATTATAAAACAAGTCAATTGCACGTTCTAAAGACTGACTCGCTTCCAAATACAAACGTTGATTCATTTGATAACGTAAGGTCAGTTTATTCACTGGTGTAAATACCCCTACACCATAACGAATGAATAAATCAGGTGTAATATAACCCGTCAGTGAAACCTGAGTATCATCTCCTGTTCCTTGAGCATCGAGTGCCAAACCACTCAGACCAAATGTACGACCAATTTGATTGGTCAATGCACGTGTACCACCCAAGCCCATACTAATACCGGCTGCTGCAATCGTATTGTTCACATCAGAACGGAAACCTTCCGCCTGACTTAAACCTGAACTTCCTTCATTAATACGACCTGTAATTAAGGCATTTAAGGCTTCTTGTTCAGACAGACCTGCATCGTTATACACCTGAATTGCAGGACTTGATGCCGTACCCGTCACACGAACCCCAACTGTACTACCTTGCACGGCTTTATTTGCATCGATATCTAACGTTGGATTTGCCAATGGTCCATTAAAACGGGCAATCGCACGGTTCAAGTCCAGACTTTGACCATAGGCTTCAATTTTCACACGTTGTGAAACACCGATTGCACCATTGGCACGCATTGCTGTTTCTAAACCACGTTGTGTCAAATTCAAACGACCAATCAACGGAATTCGACTATCAAAACCTTGGAAAATCACTTGATTACCAATGTTCACCTGTACATCTGCGCGAATATCCCAAGGACGTGCCGATTTTAAGATTTCAAGTTGGTTATCACCTTCATGTACCACACGTACATCTGAAGATACCCCAACCACTGTTGCAGACGATTCTGGCATCGAAATCAATGCACGCGGCACATCAATTTTACCTTTTAATGTTAATTTCTTACTGAAAGGCAGCACATCTAAAGATAAATCAGGCGTTACAACAGCGGTGATCAATGGCGCTTGACGGACCAACATTTCATTACCCGTTAAATTCAACTGGATACGCAGATCATTTTTCCAGTCGATATTTCCAGTTAATTTGCCCACACCACGACCACTATTAAATGCGCCATCAATCGTCGCATGGTTTTGACGTACAGCAGAATACAACTGAATATTGGTCAAGTTCACAGGCAGTGAAATCATGCTAATCGAGCCATTTTTCACTCGAATCTCAGCATCCATTAAAGGCTGAGACAATGTTCCGCTAATTTTTGCCGCATAAGACAACGTACCGCCCATTGACCGCACATCTTGTATAAATGGTTTTAAGATTTTCAATTGAACTTGGTTAAAGGCCACTTCACCACGGATCGGTTTATTGGCTTTATACGGATCAATAATAATATTGGCATAACCTGTACCAATATCTGGGGCTTTGGTATCGAGTCGAATTTGTAGCCCTTCAGCGACACTTTTCGCCATCAAGCCAACTTCATCATATTTTAAAGTGGATGCTAAATACTGTGGATCTTCAGCTGCTAAACCAAGTAAACCGTCACGAGTCACTAAACGTGCATCAATTTTAGGTTTTGCACCTTTCGCCCAAGACGCTTTTGCATAACCATTCACTTTACCCGTAATCGCCAGGCCTTCAGGCATAAATGCTGCAAAATCATTTAAGTCTAGGTTCTTTGTCACAAAGGATACATTGCCGCGGTTTTTATTCACACGAATCGGCTGATCAAAACATAATTCACTTTGCTGGCTCATCCAACAATGTGCGCCAACAAATAAGTCAGACTGTGCAGTGTTGTAAATAATCGATGCATTTTGACGCTGCACAAGACGGGTACGTAAGGAGTCAAAATCGCCTTTTTGAATCTGACCAAGCCAATTATTTTGTGCGTTAAAACCACCAGCTAACTGCACATAAAATTTTGATAATTTATTTTCAGCACTGACTTTTAATAAATGCGCATTACGTGTTCCTGCTAGTGAAATTTGACCTTTCACAATCTCACGGTTGTTACTGCGTAAATTATCCATCGTTGCCGTTAATAAACTTGGTGAAGTCGCAGAAGTTGGCAACTCGCCTTGCACCCGTATTTTTTTCACACTGAATAAATTATTAAAAGCAAAATCATCTATTGCGATATTGGCAGATGCTTGCAGTCGTGGTTGTGCTTGAACATTTAAGTAGCCATAAGCACGTCCACGTAGGCCTGCATAAATTTCATATAATGCCGGTGCATTAATTTTCAATTGTAAATTTTGTGCATTACCTGTGGCTTGAATTTGGTTATTGGCATAAGCCAACAGTAAATTATTCGCTTCAAACTGTTTTGGCATAAAACCAGATTGATTTGAATTAATCACCATCGCCAAGTTACCTTGACCACGGACAGGTTTGTTATTGATCATACCTGCCAAATTCAGACGTTCAATTTGAATACGTTTTAGCGTATCTGACCACACACCACTGGTTTTTAAATTTCCAGATAATTCACCCCGTACATTTGAGGCAAAGTAATGCGGCTTAAAATGCACCAGTGATGCATTGATATCCCAACCAATGGCTTTTTGTAGTAAAACTTGTCCATTGGCAGAAATTTTACCTGCCACGCCATCATGACGTAGCTCGGCTATTTTAATTAATTCAGGTGTACCCGATACTTTGAAAATCAAACTGCCTTTACTTGCGGCAACTTGGCTTGCATTGAGGCCACCATTATAATTCACAGCAAAAGCTTTAAAGCCTCCACCTTGTTTCTCATCATGGAAAGTCAGCGCAGCAGTAGATTTACCTGTTAAATGAACCGTTTCATTTTGCTGTGCTAGTCGGCCTAACAAATCAATATTATTCAGCTGAATAATCTGTTGATTTGGTTTTGCATAACCATTGGCTTTTAATGACCCTGTAATTTGATCGACAGGCGCAGCAGCTACGATGGTTTGCGGATTGAACTGCTGTGCTTGTACATTGGCTTGCCATTTCAGCATACGTTTTTGATCAGGCAATTCTACAACTGCATTACCTTTGAGCTGACCTTTGTCGGCCACATAACTAAAGGCAGGGACATTGAGATTGTTATTTTTCAGATTCAGTTTGGCTTGATATTGTCCAGCAGGCAGAGCACCTTTTTCATGTCTTGACACGGTGGTCGCCACATTAATGTTTTGCTGACCTTCTGTAAGCGCCAATTGCACATTGCCCGAATCACTACTCAACCATCCAACATATGGCACTGCACGGTCTATATTTTTCCAAGACACATCCATCAGCATCGGCTGAGCTTTATTATTTTTAGCAGGCGCTTGATCAAGTTTTAAATTCCAAGTTTCATATTGGTCAAAATCCACCAACGCCGTCAGGTGCATACCTTTTTCAAGGGTCCCTTTAGACGCAATCTTACTGTTTAAATTTACAGGTAGAAAATCTTGAACCACTTGCGGGATCAGCTTATGTTTTGGATTAATTTTATCTAAACGACCGCTTACATCCCAAGTGACCTGATCTTTCCAACTCACCACGCCACCCAAATTGACAGCGCCGCCCATCACTTGACCATTTAGGTTAGTAATATCAAGTTGGTTGACCAAGTCCGTACTCATGAGCGCAGTATATTTACCTTCAGGAATATTGGCCCCGCTCAGGTCCGTGTCTAAATCTAAATTGAGACGCTGAATATCCCCTTTGAATTTTGCCAGACCATTTTTAGCAAAGAGCTTTTGTTCAGTCAGTAAAGGTAAATGATAGTTTTTAAATCTGAGCGCACCAAACATCGGGACATGTGGACGCATTGGATGGACCACAGCCCAACCAGTTAAAAGATCTGGAGTATGTGTTGCTACACCGGCTTGTATCGTATCCAACGATCCTTTAGCCACCACTTGAATATCATGAATATTCAGACTTTCACGTAGTGAAGGTAAGTTGACTATACCCACAGCATTTAGCGGATATTTACCTTCAAACTTCATATTCCCCGAGGCTTGACGCACAGATAAATAGCCCATATCCATACGGGTATCTTCAAATTTTAATTCCGTCCCTGACCAAAGCGCTTCATTTAATTCAATGTCATAAAAATCTACACCTGAACTATGGGTTTTAATCAGCATATGATCTAGATCTGCATGATCGACACGAAGTACGAAAGGCAGACGGATTTCACTAAATGCAAAAGGTTTATCGCTTGGCGGTGTCTTGGTAATAATTTGCAGATTTTTAACATCTGCCTTATTTAAATGAATTTCTTTATTAATAATGGCGCGCCAGCCGAGTGTAATATCGGCACGGTCAATCTTTACATCGACAGGTTTTAGCGTAACGAGGACATTTCGTAGAATAATGCCCCGCCACAGGTTACCACCTTCATATTCATAGTGAATGATTTGCTGACGTTCCAGAACACGGTCAAGTAAAAACTTACTGCCTTTGTCTGTAGAGAACATAACTGCTAATGCAGCCACCAAAAAGATAAGCACGAACACGAAGGTCAAAATGACACTTCGAAGAATACGACGCTTCTTCGGCAGTTGCTCTACCGGCGTTTCGTTTTCTGGTTCTTGCTGCTCTTGTTCAGTCATAAAAAACACATCACCTAAAAATTATAATTGTGAACCAATAAAGAAATGTAAACGAATTGGTTTGCTGTCGTCAGAAAGTCCCGTAGCCACATCTAAACGAATTGGACCAATTGGCGATGCCCAACGTATCCCCACACCTGCGCTATATGCAGTCGGTGTATTAAAGTCTTTATCGTAAGCATTACCGAAGTCACTAAAGACCGCAGCACGCCAACCTTCTTTAAATTGGTAGTTATATTCTAATGAGCCAGTTGCCAAAACTTGACCACCAATTTTATAGCCATCTTCTTCAGCCGCTAAACTCTTATAGTCAAAGCCGCGAATGGTTTGGTCACCACCGGTAAAATAGCGTAAGTTATAAGGAACTTTATCAAAGTTCTCTGTCAGAATATAACCTACATCACTGCGCCCCACGAACTGGTGATTATCATTTTCACCCAATGAATAAATAAAGCGCCAGCCCGCATTCAAGATCGCCATATCAACATCCGAAAGTAAGCTTTCACTTCCGACTTCAACTTTATAGGTTTGCTTTATCCCTTTACTTGGATTCACACGTTTATCAGAGTCGGTTCGAGAAATTTCATAGCCAAACATCAAGGACTGTTGTTCATTGTTGGTATTCACCAAGAATGCATCTGGAATGTCATCACTAGGATTAAGTCCGTCATCAGTAATACGGTCCAAACGATAACGTAAACCAAAGGTATGCTGCCAACTACCACGGGGGTTTTTAATAATCCGGTCCACACCCGCTACAGCAGATTCAATGGAAAGATTAACACCTTGACCGACATCATCACGTTCTTCACGTTCATAACCACCGACTAAGCTGACATAGTCATTTAATGGATGGTTATATGGAATGTTATAGCGACCATCAATCGATTGACGGATTTTGGATACTTCCATGTTGGCATCAAATGAATGACCGCGTCTATTCACGATTGCACGGCGATACTGTCCACGAACACGTGTACCTGTATCGGTACCGAAACCTGCACCAATTTCTGCACTATTCAGCTTGTCTGCATTCAGTGTCACGATCACAGGGACTTTTTTATCTTCACGTACTTGGGCCTTTAAGCGTTCTTGCTCTTCTTGTTTGGCGTCTTGCGTATCTTGCAAACTGCGTAATTTAGATGGTTGCTCTGCATCATTCACCCCCGCAAATTGGTCTTCATCGACCACTTTTTGCGTCACTTCTTTATTCGACATCACTTCAGTTTTGTCTTTCACCACTTGTGAACTTTCTGACAACTGATTTTGATCGACCAAGGTTTGAATATCCGGGGGCAGTTCAAGTGGCTTTTCAATCGGGTCTGGTCGAATTGCATCGACTAGCGTGTAGTTAAAATAGCGAGAGTTGGTCAGGTTATTGGCCAAACCATTCACACGCCAGAAAGTATAGTCAGCACCGTCTTTCCACGTCACCAAACTTTCTAAAATATCGCGATCCAATGGAAACTCTGCATTCGGATCGCTCATTCTAAATTCAACTGCGCCAAGCTTATAACGCTCGCCCGTCTCAAAGCGCAAATTAATATCGGCAGTATTTTGCGGTTGCGCCACTTTTACATCATGTAAACGCCAATACGAGTCGAAGTAACCGTTATTGGTCGCTGCCTCATTGATTCGGCTTTTCGTGGTTTCGTATTTACCATGATTAAGAATGTCACCTTCTTCCTGATCTGGTAAAACACCAATCACCTGAAACTGAGCTTGGTTCGCCCCAGCCCCAGAAAATTCAACATTCTGTTTTTCAATTTGCACAGGCGTATTTGGTGTAACCAATACACGAACTTTGCTGTCAGACACTTTTTCAAATTTGAATTCAGATTGATAGAAACCCACGGCTTGCGCGGCTTGATTGGACAAGCTACGTAATTGAGGCAAAGCCGATGGAAAATCACTAAAGGATTCTTGAGTAAAACTTGAAAGCTTGCCTTTAATATTGGCTTTGAGATCTTCCAGTGCCGCACCGTAGGCTTTACTCGACGTTTGACTGGTATTATGTGCTGATGTAATTTCAACATCCGCACTAATTCGTGGCACTTTTGCCGTGTTCATCTGACGTGGCGGACGTACTTTATATAATAAGCGCTTGAAAATACCCGGCTCTGCATCATCCTCAACTGTTGGGTTATGCAGCTCTTGCAGAGTATTGGCATTTTCATTTCGTGTCGCGGTAATTTCATTATCCGAACGAATTTCACCCATGAGCTGATCAATATTGACTGGCGCTTGGTTAATTTCCGTTAACTCTTTTTGGGTAATATCTGCAACAGCAACTTCTGTTTGCTGTGTTGCACGGTACTCCTGCGCTTGACGTTTGGCTTCTTCAGCAACTTGGAAGATTTCATTCGCCATGTTTTGATCAACAGGTGTCACGGGTAAGTTTTCTAAATCTTCAAACTCAATGGGTTTAAATTCTTGTAGTTGAGTTCCTGCTTGCTGCTGTTCTTGCAGCATTTTCATGCTATCAACAGATTCTTCTGGTTCATTTATATTTTCAATTTTTTCAATTGCTTCAGGCGTCGATAGCCCTTGCTTTACAGCCTCATCCTTGATTTCAGCAACAATCTCTGCTTTTGTATCGGTAGATGTTGGAACCGTTTCTGCGGGAGTTTGGGCGAAACTATGCTGAGCACACAAGGTCAAAAAGATGCTCATATATAGACTTTTATTGCTATGATGCTGTCGTATGCAGTGAGCCATACTGTGATGAAGCATTGTTTTTTTAAACTTGATTTTTGCAGGCATAGCAAACTCTAACAAATTTCATTATGTAATGGACTTAGTCAACCAGATGTAGAGCTAAAGATCTTATATCTATTGGTTTTTCGCCATCTCCAAACTCAAAAACATATTACATGATTTTTTTAGAGATTTTACCAATCACTCACATTTCTTAATAAAACTTAATGTAGCAAGACGCTTATGAATAACAACGAACATCTGCTAGGTACACGCCGTTTCCTGCCTATGTTTTTGACCCAATTTTTTGGGGCGCTCAATGACAATGTCTATAAACAGGCTTTATTGTTGGTCATTACCTATGGATTAATCCAACAACAGGCATTACCCATCAGCACGCTAAACAATCTGGCTGCATTATTGTTTATTTTACCCTACTTTATTTTTTCAGCGACAGCGGGACAGATCGCAGATAAGTTTGAACGTTCACAACTTGTCCGTGGCATCAAAATTTTAGAAATTATCATCATGATCATCGGCAGTATTGGCTTTCTGACCGGTCATTTATGGTTATTGTTGCTGGCTTTATTTTTGATGGGGACCCATTCGACATTTTTTGGTCCAATCAAATATGCAATTTTGCCTGAAATTTTAAAGCCCAATGAGCTGATGTCAGGCAATGCGCTCTTCCAATCGGCAACATCCATGGCAATTTTATTCGGGATGATTTTGGGCGGTGCAGTGATTGCTTCATCTCAAGGCAATTTAATGTGGATCAGCCTGACGGTAATGACCATCGCCATTTTAGGTTATATCACCAGTCGTTTTATTCTTAAGCAAAATGTCACAACACCTGATTTAAAAATCGATTGGAACTTTTTTCGTACCAGTTACCAAACGATGAAATATGCCAAAAGTTTGCCGCTAATTTTTACTATTTTATTGGGGAACTCGTGGTATTGGTTTTATGGTGCTACCTACCTCACTCAAATTCCACAAATGACCCAGCAAAACCTACATGCCTCTGAAAATGTCGTTAGCTTGCTATTGACTTTTTTCTCTGTCGGTGTAGGCGTGGGTTCATTACTTTGTCGTAAATTGGGCGGCACTCAAGTCAATATTAAGATGGTTCCCATCGGTGCTGTAGGTTTAACGGTATTTGCACTGTATTTAGCCTTTAGTTTGACCCTCGTCCCTACTCAAACTGGCCCACTTATTACCCTTTCAGAAGTTTTTCATCAAGGTTGGGGCTATTACCATGTCATGATTGCCGTGACTTTATTGGGCATTAGTGGCGGATTTTACATCGTTCCACTCTATGCAATGATGCAAGCTTACTCCCCACGCTCACATCGTGCGCGAGTCGTTGCCGCAAACAACATTTTAAATGCGGTATTTATGGTATCTTCTGCTATATTTTCAATTATCATTCTGAGTGTTTTAAAGATTGATATTAAAATACTTTTTTGTATAACCGCAGTGCTCAGTGCAATTTTTTGTATTTGGCTGCTATTACGCATCAAACCTTTGCTTCAAACTACGCAAGTCTCTCTGGAGGATTAATCCATGCGTCAATTTACAGGTGTCGACAAACTTATTCACTCATTTGATCAGGCCTTACGTAGTTTAGTTCCCGGAGCAACGGCTGCACATCGTGAAAATCCGTCTGTTGCTGAAAAGACTCAACTTGCAGTCAGTGAAGCACGTCATGTGGCGGGTCTAATGCGTGTCAACCATAGTGGTGAAGTTTGTGCCCAAGCGCTTTATCATGGCCAAGCACTCACCGCTAAACTGCCAAATGTCCGCCGTGAAATGGAACACGCTGCGATTGAAGAACAAGATCATTTGGCTTGGTGTGAAGACCGCTTAAAAGAATTAGACAGCCATACTAGTCTGCTCAACCCTGTTTGGTACGGCCTTTCTTTTGGGATGGGTGCATTGGCAGGTATTGCCGGTGATAAATACAGCTTAGGTTTTGTCGCTGAAACTGAGCGCCAAGTGAGCCTGCATTTAGAAGATCACATCCGCCAACTTCCTGAACAAGACGAACGTTCACGTAAAATTTTAGTGCAAATGAATGAAGATGAGCTGCATCACCGTGATACAGCACTCAATGCAGGTGGTGTAGACCTTCCTGTTCCAGTTCGTATTGCCATGACTGGTATTTCAAAGCTGATGACCAAAACCAGTTATTACATTTAATGCTTTTCTAATGATTGTCGCTAAGTTCTATAAATAGTGAAAAAAAAGCCTGCAATGATGCAGGCTTTTTTATGAGAAATCTTTTGACTTTAATACAATAATTCCTTCACCATCAAAACAGTTTATAGGCTGCCATCGACTTGGTGTAAACCAATCAAAATTCAAACTATAACGTTGTGCAGTGGACGGATAACCTGATCCCCCTAATTCAAGCAGCCATCCTGCCGGACAAATTACTTTTTGGTTATTCATCATAACGGTTTGATCATGTGCCAACTCAAGCAATAAATGGCGATGCAGCTCAAATGCAATAACATCAAATCCAGCTATTTGAATCGGCTGTGGAAAACGAGCCGATGTCAAACCTTGACGAATATCAGTCATCTGTTCCAGAGTATAATCGGTTTCAAATGATCGGTTAATCCACGTGCCTTCAGGCAGTACAACCTCTCCAAAGTTTAAGGGTTCCTGCAACTGTATATGAATTTTCTTTTGATGCTGCCACTCTGCATAGTCAGAACTAAGATCTGAAATCACGAACAATCCCAGCGTTACTGCAACAAATAAAGGGAAAAACAATACGCCAGATAAACCAATTTTAAGTACCGCATTTACTTTATATGGTCGATTTTTTTGCTTTTTATACCAATTATTCCAACTCAACCAAATCGCAATGACAATAAATAGCACCAAAATCGCAAAGCAAATAATAAGGAAACCTCCCGCACCCGCACCATAACCTAAACCCATATTGCTCTCACTGAATATCCTTTTAAATCTTTTGATTATGTTTTGACGATTTTATCAGATCAGCCGCGTTCACTTTATCAATGTTGATGATGCTTACGCCACCACTTCAACACCGTATAGAACACACGTAAAAATACGATACATAATACAACGGCAATAACGATGTAAATATCTTGATGATAAGACAACATTTTCGCCCAAAACAGATGTAAATAATGACTCATTTGAAAGCCAATCGTAGCGACCAACATCGCCCAAATAAAACAGGCGACCAGACTAATCAGCACATATTTCCAAACAGGATAAGCACGCACACCTATAACAATAGGTAAAATGGTTCTAAAGCCCCAAGCAAAGCGCATAAATAAAATGGTCAAAATAGGATAACGTTCAATAAACTGGCTCGCACGATCGAATTTTTGTGCAAATTCTGCATTCGACTGGATAAGTTTTTGCCCATAGCGAGCGCCCATTTGATAATAAAACTGATCGCCAATAAAACTGCCTAGCATCGCCACCGCAATCAACATTGGAAAATGAAGTATGTGTTGATGGACGGCATAGGCGCCAATCATCAGCACTGTTTCTCCTTCAAACAATGTGCCAATAAAAATCGCAATATAGCCATAGTGCTGAATCAGATCAGTCCAGTTCATATCATTATTTTGAAGCTAAAAAGATAATGTAATCCTGCGACAGCCTATACGCTAGCGCATACCATGACAGGATTTGAATATTTTTGTTATTGTTTATCTAGCGTATTTAAGGTCAGTTTGAAATATCACTCATGTGCATTGAAAACATTTCGTTTCATTCGCTCAATCCACTAAAACTTTTTGGCAACTCACCATAGGAAATTGATGTGCTGGATGTTCAAACATTTCATTTTTCCAAATGTCGAACATTGGTATTTTAACATCGAGTGCTAAAGGCAGTTTTTTCGGATTAAATTGCATGTGCGCTAAGCTTTCGCCCCACGCGATCAGATCCAGATCCAAAGCGATATTATGAGACGGACGAACACGACCTGAGTCTGCTTCCATTTTTTTCAGTAAGGTGCTGATTTCATCTACAGATAAACTGCTTTTCACCAAACAAGCTGCATTCCAATAATCCGCCCCAATGCCATCACGACAAGGAATCACATAAATTTTGGAAAATTCAACATGACCCAAAGCCTGAATTTGACGTAAAGCCTGTTGAAAATGCGGCTTGGGATTGAAATTACTCGCCAGAGCTAGGGCGAAAATCGTTTCGGTGGCGTTCAAGACGAATTCCTACAGAATTGGCTTGCGCGATAATGGCAGGCTTCCGGATGCTAATCATAATAGATTCAATGCTGTCATAGGTAGCAAAAAGTGCATCAATCACCAGTTTTGCTGCATGTTCGATCAATTTAGGTTGAGCAGTTTGAATGACTTTGGCTGATATTTCGCAAATTTCAGCATAATTCAAGGTATCTTCAAGCTCATCTGACTGAGCCGCCTGCGCTAAACTGGTTTGAATATTGAGGTCGAGCATCAAAGGCTGAATAATCTGACGCTCCCAATTGAAACAGCCGACTACAGTTTCAACTTTCAAACCTTCAATGATAATTGCGTCCATTCTTACACTCAAAATAAAATCTTAAACATCGATAAAATCCTCCTGTTTAAGCAAGAGGATTTTATTTATATCTTGCGGCTAAATTATTGCTTCAACAATAAATTAGGATCCATAGTCTGCACCATCTGAATACGCTGGTCTGCATAAATATCGGTATATGGCGCAAGGATGCGCATAAAGCGATCGAAGTACAACATTTGTTTGAATAATAAAGCGAAGTCACGTGGGAAGCGAATACCATGACGCTCTCCGACTTGTACCATATCCATCATGATGTCATTCAAATCGGCAGGATTCGAGGTTAATAACTCTTGCGGATCGGCCAAAAGCACACCGCTAAATAAGCGCTCTAAGTCGGCAGCTAAGACTTGTGTGTCAATTTTGACAGCCGTCATGCCCATTTTCAGCATATTTTCAGCCATCAAGTTGTAGTCAGTTTTTTGTAGGGCATCCATAAACGCAATACATGCTGTCCACACTTCAGGTTTCAACTGGCCCACGATACCAAAATCGATGAATCCAACTCGACCATCTTCAAGCAACATCAGGTTGCCTGCATGTAAGTCTGCATGGAAACTATTACATAACATCAAGCTGCCAAACCATGTATTCATCGCTGTCACCAAAACTTGCGATGGATCTTTAGCGACTTTCTTGACCACATCAAAATCGGTCAATGGTACGCCGTATAAACGCTCCATGGTTAAGACGCGACGTGTTGAATATTGGTGATAAACTTTTGGTGCTGTTGCGGCTTTGTTTTGAGTTACATTCAGATAGTTCACAAAGTCATCAAGATTTTGAGCTTCTTCAATAAAGTCCACCTCACGTACCATGCGAACTTTAATTTCTTCAACAATATCTGCAAGTGAAGCAAATTTGACTTTGGGTACAGCTTTTTCGACCAGTTTAGTAGCCCAATGTAAGACGTTTAAATCTGTATAGAGAATCGTCTCGACACCCGGTTTTTGCACCTTGATAACAACATTTTCACCACTGACCAATTTAGCGGCATGCACCTGTGCAATCGATGCAGAAGCCAAAGGCTTTTCATCAATTGAAGCAAATATTTCATCTAAATTACGGCCAGCAAATTCTGAAGCCAATACCTGCTGCACATAACTAAACGGCAATGAAGGTGTCTGATCTAAACAACCTTGAAACTCTTCGACATATTCACGTGGAAATAAAGAAGGTGTACTGGCAATAAATTGACCCAATTTAATATAGGTTGAACCCAGTGATTCAAAAGTTTCACGCATGAGTTTTGCGTTACTTGGTTTTTCAGTTGCAAATTTAAAGCCGGCTTTTGCCGCAACGACTGCGGTCTCACCCATTCGGGCAACCGAGCGAATTCCATCTAACCAGATATTGTTTTTCATAATGTCTTAGAAAAAAATAATTAACGTGAGTGTAGCAAAAAAATAAGGGCTTGCTGCTTTATCTTGCCTGACAGATTGGACAATCGGGATCTATTTCAAAAGCGAGAATTTTTTGTTTCATTGACAGACCATCCCACAACAAAAGTTTTTGTTTCAATACTGTCTTTCCTAAACCCAAATAAAGCAAAGCATGATGAGCTTGCAAACTTGCCATAACATTTGGTGTAGTTGCAAGTACACCTGAGTCTGCACAGCGCAAACTTTCATTGGCATGCTGTTCTTTTGGAAATAAACATTCATAACAGGCAGCATCGGCTTCAACCATAAATAACTGCCCTTGAAAGCCGATCGCTGAAGCACTAATCAGCGCCACATTATTTTCCACACAGCTTGTGTTAACCAAATACCGTGTACTGAAATTATCACAACCGTCGAGAACCAAATCTTGTTGTGAAATCAACGCCTTTGCGTTGCTTTCATCTAATTTTGTGGTATAGCTTTGCACTCGGATATGCGGGTTAATCGCTTGTAAGCGTTTAGCCAAAATTTCCGATTTATAAAAACCTACGTCATTTTTGGTATACGCGATTTGTCGTTGTAAATTACTGATTTCAATTCGATCTGCATCGATTAAAGTAATTTGTCCGACGCCTGCACGTGCCAATAATTCGGCTGTGGTACACCCAATTCCACCACACCCTACGATGAGTACATTGGCAAGTTTTAGCTTCTCTTGTGCATCGATGTCCCATCCATCAAGTAATATTTGACGGCTGTATAAATGCATTTCATCATCACTTAATTCAAATTCAGATGTTGATTCATTCGATTTAAACGTAGACAAAGTATTTCCTTATTAAAATTCGTCAAGCATAAAAAATGGGCGAGTTTATATCGCACGCAAAAGATTAAAACACCGATATCCATCAAATGTTGTTCGAGTACAAACCCGAAACAGTGTAAAAACACCCTGCTATTTGAGCAAGACAATATACAGCTTAAAGTTAAAATAAATGCTCTGTAGACATGGTATTTTTCTTAGTTAGCGTATCTTCAATTACACAATTTAAAATACAGTATCTCAAACACCTTAGTATGTAGAAACATCATAGAGGTATAGCGTATACATGTTTTAAAAATAATAAATATAGTTATATTTTTAACCATATTTAGTTGCACTAGAGCTGCTTACATTAGATTCATTTTAATGATTCTTTTCTACCTTAGCCTCAAAAAATAAAACTTAATTCAAGACATTTTAAGCGTTTATGTATGCAAAGAGATTTAATCCGTAGGTATATGTATGAATTCAGTGAGAATTAAATTAGATCTCTTTCATAAATCAAAAAACGATCTTCTTTTTGGTTAATATTTGCACTCCGGATTTCTTAGCATTCGTGCATAATCTGCGGATGAAATACATCGATTCAAACAAGCTTTCTGATCCTCAGTTCAAGCGATACACAGGCATCTCATGGTCAACTTTCTATTTGATGGTTGAGCAATTGAAGAAACATGTCCCTGCCAAAGGCAGACCGCCCAAGTTAAGCCTGGAAGACCAGGTTCTGCTCTGTCTAAGCTATTGGCGGGAATACCGAACCTTATTTCACGTTGCGACGAGCTACGGGGTTTCAGAGCCCACAGCCTCAAGAATTGTCCGTCATGTTGAAGACTGCCTGATTCGGTC